>NZ_CP029562.1:4780097-5086616 GCF_004136315.1 Mesorhizobium sp. Pch-S | reverse complement strand
CGATGTCATCTTCATCGGTGGCGGCGGCACCGATGCGGGCGTGTTCGATGCCGCCCTGAAAGCCTTGCCTCCCGGCGGCCGCTGCGTCGCCAATGCGGTCACGCTGGAGATGGAGGCGCTGCTGGTCGCCCGTCAGGCGGAACTGGGCGGCACGCTGACCCGCATCGCCATTTCGCGCGCCGCACCCGTCGGCACAATGCAGGCCTGGCGACCCGCACTGCCGGTGACGCAATGGAGCTGGGTCAAGCCATGATCGTCGCGGGCATTGGCTGTCGCAAAGGTGTGGATACCGCCGGTGTTCTGGCGGCGCTGGACGCGGCCCTTCACAGCCACGAACTCGACCGCTCCGCGCTCTCCGCACTCGCCACCACCAGTTTCAAGCGGAACGAGGCCGCGATCTTTGCCGCTGCGGAGCGGCTCGGCCTCGAGGTGATCGTCGTCGAAGGCTCCGATGAGAGCGACGACACTCTCACCCGTTCCGATATTTCCCGCGCCGTTGCCGGCTCGTCATCCGTTTCGGAAAGCGCGGCACTCGCGGCGGCCGGCAAGGATGCGCGCCTGCTGGGTCCGCGCCTCATCACAGGCGCCGTTACCTGCGCCATCGCTGTCAGTGGAGCCTCGGCATGACCGTGCATTTCATCGGCGCCGGCCCGGGCGCTGCCGATCTCATCACCTTGCGCGGCGCAAGGCTGCTCGCGTCCTGCCCGGTCTGCCTCTATGCCGGTTCGATCGTGGCGCCGGAACTGCTCCAGCATTGCGCGCCGGGAACGCGGCTGGTCGATACTGCGCCGATGTCGCTCGACGAAATCGAGGCCGAATACGTCGCCGCCAACAAGGCTGGGCAGGACGTGGCGAGGCTGCATTCCGGCGATCTCTCGGTGTGGAGCGCCGTCGCCGAGCAGATCCGCCGGCTCGAACGCAACGGCATCGCCTACACGCTCACCCCCGGCGTGCCTTCTTTCGCCGCAGCGGCGGCCGCGCTCAAACGTGAGCTGACCATCCCGGAAGTGGCGCAAAGCCTGGTGCTGACCCGCGTTTCGGGCCGCGCATCCAAGATGCCGCCCGGCGAAACCTTGTCAGCTTTCGGACGGACAGGCGCAACGCTGGCGATCCACCTCGCCATTCATGCCATCGAGCAGGTGGTGAAGGAACTGACCCCGCATTATGGCGGCGATTGCCCCGTCGCCATCGTCTTTCGCGCCAGCTGGCCGGACGAGCGCGTCATCCGGGCGACTTTGGAGACCGTCGCCGCCATACTCGCCGCCGATCCGATCGAGCGCACCGCGCTGATCTTCGTCGGGCGTTCGCTGGCCGCAGAGGACTTCACCGAGAGTTCACTCTACGACGCCTACTACCAGCGCCGCTTCAGGAACCGGCTATGACGCTTTCCGCTACGCTCGAAAAGCTCACCGCACACAAGCCGCAACTTGAGCCCGGCCATGTCTGGCTGGCCGGCTCCGGCCCGGGCGACCCCAGCCTGCTGACGCTGGAAGTGCTCTCTGCGCTCAGCCAGGCCGATGCGCTGGTGCATGACGCGCTTGTCTCGCAGGAGATCATCGACGTCGCCGGGCAGGCTGAAAAATTCTATGTCGGCAAGCGCGGCGGCCGGCTGTCCATCCCGCAAGGCGACATCAATAGCCTTCTGGTCAAGCTCGCCAGGGAAGGTCGCAAGGTGGTACGCCTGAAAGGCGGCCACCCCTACGTCTTCGGACGTGGTGGCGAGGAAACGCTGGCATTGATCGAACACGGCATTCCTTATCGTGTCCTGCCCGGCGTCACCTCAGCCTTTGGCGGGCTGACCTCGGCCGGCATTCCAGCGACCATGCGCGGCATCAACGGCGCCATCATCCTGGCAACCGGCTTTGCCGCGGTCTCCGACGACCGCCCGGACTGGCAGGCGCTCGCCCGCACCGGCCAGCCCATCGTCATCTATATGGGCCTGACCCACATCGAAGCGACCGTTGCCGATCTGCTGGCCGGCGGACTGGCACCGGATACGCCAGCCGCCCTGATCGAAAATGCCACGCTGAAGCAGGAGCGCACTGTCGTCGCCACCCTCGGCTCGCTGGTGGAGGCCGCCGAACGCGAAGCGATCGTTTCGCCGGCGCTGATCGTCGTCGGCGGCATCGTCGCCATGCGCGAGCGATTGGCGGCAAAGCCATGAATGGCAGTGCCATCATCGTCGGTGCACCGCGTTCCGGCTCGGGCAAGACCAGCGTCACCGTCGGCATCCTGCGCGCGCTGGCAAAGCGTGGCGTGCGCGTGCGCGGCGCGAAGTCCGGCCCGGACTATATCGATCCCGGCTTCCATGCCGCCGCCACCGGTCTTCCCGGCGTCAATCTGGACAGCTGGGCGATGCCGCCTTCCCTGCTCAATGGCCTCGCGGCACGCGCAGCCGGCGACGCCGAACTGGTGGTGCTGGAAAGCGCCATGGGGTTGTTCGACGGCATTCCCTCGCCGGATGGACGCACCGGTTCGGCGGCGGACCTCGCCCGGCTCTATCGGCTGCCGGTGCTGCTGGTGCTCGACGTCTCCGGCCAATCGACAACGGCAGCCGCCGTTGCAAAGGGTTTTTCCTGCTACGACCCCAATGTGCGCATCGCCGGTGTCGTGCTCAATCGTCTTGGCAGCGAACGCCACCGCAAGCTGTGCGCCGATGCCATCGAAGCAATGGGCCTGCCGGTGGTGGGTGCCATCCAGCGCGACTCAGCCCTGGCCCTGCCCGAACGCCATCTCGGCCTCGTCCAGGCCAGCGAGCACGCCGGTTTGATGTCGCATCTCGACCGACTGGCCGACATGGCCGAAACCTCGCTCAATCTCGATGCGATCATGGCGCTGGCCTCGCCACTGCAACCAGTTGCCGGCGATTTCAGCGCAGCACTGCCTCCGCCCGGTCAGCGCATCGCGCTGGCCGAGGATGCTGCCTTCACCTTCGTCTATCCGCACGTCGCCGCACATTGGCGCAACACCGGCGCCGAGATCGTGCCTTTCTCGCCGCTTGCCGACGAGGCGCCGGATGCCAGCTGCGATGTCTGCTGGCTGCCGGGAGGCTATCCGGAACTGCATGCCGGCACGCTCGCTGCCGCCGGAAAATTCCGCGCCGGTATGTTACGATTTGCCACGACAAAACCGGTTCATGGCGAGTGCGGTGGCTTCATGACGCTGGGGACGGCAATCGAAGACGCCGACGGCGTCACCCATCCGATGCTGGGCCTGCTCGGTCATTCGACATCCTTTGCCAGGCGAAAGATGAATCTCGGCTATCGCGAAGCGCGGCTGAACAGCGATTGCGCCCTTGGGACAGCTGGAACGGCCGTGCGCGGTCATGAATTCCACTATGCACAGGTGACGGATGCCGGTTCGGATGAACCGCTGGCCGAGCTTGTCGACGGGCTGGGCAATCCGCTTGGCGCTTCCGGTGCGCGGCGCGGTCTTGTCAGCGGCACGTTTTTTCACGCCATCGCGGTGAACCCATGAGCACCGGCTCAGCCTCGGCCAGGATCGCCACCGACATCGCGCTGTCACTGGTGTTCTTCACGCGCCTGCCGTTGCCGGTTTTGGATTTCGGCGACCGCAGGCTGGCTGACGCGATCTGGGCAGCGCCGATAGCCGGTGTGGTTGTGGCGGTTGTCGGCGCGGCGATCTTGACGCTGGCAACGAGCCTCGGCGTCGCCTCCGGCCCGGCCGCGGCACTGGCGCTGGCCGCGATGATGCTGACCACCGGTTCCTTGCATGAAGACGGCTTTTCCGATGTCGCCGACGGCTTCGGCGGCGGCCGCACCCCGGAACGCAAGCTGGAAATCATGCATGACAGCCGCATCGGCGCCTATGGCGCCTCCGCGCTCGGTTTGAGCATTCTCATCCGCTGGAGTGCATTGGCGGAGTTTTCCAGTGGCTGGTCCGCCTTGCTTGCGCTGGTCGCCGCCCATGCCGCCTCCCGCGGCCTGCTCGGCGCCTTCCTGCACTGGCTGCCATCGGCCACCGCCGAGGGTCTCTCTTCCCGCATCGGCACGGTTTCTCTGGGCACTGCACAGGCAGGCATAGCCGTGGGCGCCATCACGCTGCTGGTGCTGGGCCTTGGTGGCGCATTTGCCACCGCCATCCTGCTCGCCTTGATCTTCCTGTGTTTCCGCAAGCTCTGCCTCGGCCAGATCGGCGGTCATACCGGCGACGCCGCCGGTGCCTTGCAGCAGCTTTGTGAAATAGCCGTCCTCATCGCCGCATCCGTCGCGCTCACCTGATTCTGTTTCGGAGACAAATCCGTCATGTCCTTCAAATCCTTCGATGAACTGCGCGCCGCCTGCCGCGACCTGCCAGCCGGCAGCGAGGTGGCAGCCGCTGCGGTCGCCCGCCGCCAGGACACGTTGACGAAGCCGCAGGGCAGCCTGGGTCGGCTGGAAGCCATTGCCGCCTGGCTGGCACGCTGGCAGGGCCGCGACATGCCCCGGCTCGACCGGGTGAAAGTGTTGGTGTTCGCGGGCAACCATGGCGTCACCGCCCAAGGCGTCTCCGCCTACCCTTCCGAAGTCACCGTGCAGATGGTGGCCAACTTCGCCCACGGTGGCGCGGCCATCAACCAGCTTGCCCGCGCCACCGGTGCGGAACTCGATGTCATCCCGCTCGACCTCGACCACCCCACCGGCGACTTCACCCAAGGAGTTGCGATGGATGAAGCGGCTTTCCTCGCTGCCGTCTCTGCCGGCTATGATGCCGTGGACACGGATCTCGATCTGGTCTGCCTCGGCGAAATGGGCATCGGCAACACCACCCCGGCAGCGGCGATTTCGGCTGCGCTGTTCGGCGGCGGCGCCGAAAAATGGACCGGCCGCGGTACCGGCGTCGACGATGCCGGCCTGAAACGCAAGGTCGTTGCGATCGAGGCCGGACTTGACCGTCATGCCGCGGTGCTTGCAGATCCGCTCAAGGCGGCGGCGGCGCTCGGCGGGCGTGAACTGGCGGCCATCTTCGGCGCGACGCTTGCTGCGCGGCATCGCAACGTGCCGGTGCTGCTCGACGGCTTCGTCTGTACCGCCGCAGCCGCCCCCCTGGCCAAGCTGCATCCAGCAGGCCTCGCCCACACCATTGCGGCCCATGTCTCGGCGGAAGCCGGCCACCGCGGCCTGCTGCAGGCGCTTGGCCTGACACCACTGCTCGATCTCGGCATGCGACTTGGCGAAGGGTCCGGCGCCTGCCTCGCCGTCAACCTCGTCCGTTCAGCGCTGGCCTGCCACGCAGGCATGGCAAGCTTCGCGGAAGCAGGTGTCTCGGAAAAATAGCCAAAGACAGACTGCCGAGCTTCCAAAGAGTCACTGTAAGCCAGCGCGGCATTGCCAACACGCTGCTTTTCAGAGAACCTCCAATGCTCACGGGAACTTTCGCCGTGGCCGCTGCTTTCTGACCAACGACATGGAGATTTTCGATGGCGATGAAGCAATTCGCAACCTGCGCCCTGATGGCAGTGCTGGCGATTGGCCTCAGCGCGCCAACCTTCGCCGGCGAGAAGAAGCATCACCACAAGAAGCAGCGCGTCCATCACGAGGAGCGTTACGTGCCGGCCGGGCGTACCCTTGTCGAAATGCTGTTCGGCGGCCCGCGCTACTACGACAAACAGATGTTCACGACGGCCGCTGGCCCCTGCGCCTATCACCGCGTCGGCCCCGACGCCTATGCGGTCAACGACATCAACGACCGCTATTGCGGGAAGTAACCGCGTGTAGCGAAAATTACCCCTGCTACTTGAGGGCCTTGGTTCGGTTTTAGAGAGCTTAGCCCTCCATGCCATCACGCAACGTGAGCGTGCGCACCCGAAAGTGAAGAAACCAAAACGGGTATTCCGCCGTATGGTCTGTCGTGGGGCCTCGTTGGAGACTTGTAGATGAACCACGGCGAAACAGGAACGTTTGAAAACCCGGTGACCGTGCGGCTTCCTTCAGGACGGAGGTTGGTGACGAGCACGCGCGAAGCGGCAGAACTGTTGCTTTACGACTGGCCGATCGGAGAGACGGGGCAGCGCATAATGGCTCGCATGGCCTGCATGAGGGTGCTTGGCGGAGGCAGCGAGCCTGAAATCGCCAGACAGGCGTTTCTGGCCGCAGCCAAGGAAGCGAAGATCCTGACAGCCTGACGATCACGACATTCGCTTGGCGAAGCAACTTCCGTCTCGACGATTCCAGTCGCGCGGCTTGAAGGTCGAAGCATTGGAAACCATGACCTCCTTGTCGACAATTGTCGGCTTGCATCCTGGCGTTAGGGCGATGAGCTAACGATCGACCTTCCAGGCCGCCCCTACGACGATCGTCGCACTTGTCGCGCCTGAAGCGATGGATAGTTTCCCAACTGATCGGGGTCGCCTGACAGCAGTTCACGGCAGACTCAGGCAACATGGTCGGTCTGGAGGGAGGCGAGCCCGATCACCCTCTCACGCCACACGCCACGCGTGACACGGATGACAGTTGCCGTCGGACCGCGTAAGTGTCTCTCCGAAAAAGAGGGCATCATGAAATCGCTGGGCTTGTCCGTTGGTCTTTTGCTGGCCGTATCGCCGTCTGCTGCTTTCGCGCAGTCGATTGAATCCTATGTCGCCCGGTTGAGCGCCGCCGACCACTTCAACTCGAATGGCGAACGCCTCACCAGCGTCGCCGCGATCATCCGCCAGGACAGGGCCAATCTGTATGTCTACGGAAAGGGTGACCCTGAGGACGAGACGGATTCGTTTTTCTCCGACAAGGGCAATCGGGCCAAGCTCGAAAACATGTTGAACCGGGGGATGGCCAGCAAGGCGTCACGGCAGGCGATTCTGAACGGTACGCCGATGATCCGGGTCGAGGTCCACCCCGACTTCATCAATGTCGAAGTCTATCGGGACTGATCGACAGCTTCCCGCGTTACCGCATGATCTTACCCGAAGAGTCTGCACCTTTTCGGGATCATGCTCCAGCCAGCGAACGACATCGTCAAGACGATCCGTGCCGGAACAGAACCGGCGCGGTTATCCGCCAGCTTGCGGGCAGCCTGCAAAGCAGTACCGGCAGAATGGATGCTAAGTGATTGAAATGGTGGGTGATGTAGGGATCGAACCTACGACCCGCTGATTAAGAGTCAGCTGCTCTACCAACTGAGCTAATCACCCACGGGGCTGGTGAAAACCAGCTTGGGCGGGCATATAGCCGCCGCTCCCCCTCCTGTCCAGCCCCTGTCGCTTCATTTCCCGACAAATCGATACGGTTCTTTTTGCCGCACCTGTCCGGAGCCCGGTTTTTACCTGCCGGATCACACGAACAGCTTGCCTTCGCCCACTTTCACCGCCTTGCCGCCGATGCGGGCGGACGCCAGCCTGCCGCCCGCGACGTCGAGTTCGAGACGGATTCGCGACGGGCGCCCCATCTCCAGGCCCTGTTCGATCCAGCAGCGAGTCATGCCATCGCCCGGCTGGTCGAATTGCATGATTGCACCGGCGAAGGCCGCCGCCGCCGAGCCGGTCGCCGGATCTTCATAGGACGGATTGCCGGGCACGATCATGCGCACGTGGAAGGCGCTCTCCTTGTTCACCGTCTCCCGGCAGTAGACATAGGGACTGGCAAATGCCCATTCGCTCTTCTTTGGCGCCAGCTGTGCCCACATGTCGTTGTTGAGACGCGCCTTGGCCGCGGCCGCCAGGTTCGCGACAGGGATGGTGACGTAAGGCACGCCCGCGCTGAAGAAGGCGACGCGATGGTTCTCGAAACCGATCTCGTGCGGTCCCAGCCCCAGCGCCGCACCGATCGCTTCAGGCTCGGCCGTGAGCTTGAGCTGTTCCGGCAGTTTGGCAAGGTCGAACTCGGCGAAGGTGGCACCCTCGCCACGGCTGACGGCGCAGCGCACCGGCCCGATGTTCTCCTCCAGCACGAAGATGGCGTCTTCCTCGCCGCCTGCCAGCTCTGTCAGCGCCACCGCGCTGCCGACGGTAGGGTGGCCGGCGAACGGCATCTCATAGTCCGGTGTGAAAATACGGATACGGGCGCGGTGCCTTGGGTTTTCCGGCGGCAGCACGAAAACCGATTCGGACAGGTTGAACTCACGGGCGATCCGCTGCATGGCATCAAGGTCGAGCCCTTCGCAGTCCAGCACCACAGCCAGAGGATTGCCTGCCAGTCCCTCGTCGGTAAAAACGTCATAAATCAGATAGTTACGTGCCACCATCGCTGAATTCCCGCTCGACTGCCAGTCAACATGACTGAAAATTAATTTGCTATTGCCCGTACAAAACCTGATGTGTCGCAAGTAGGGACATTTCGAGCAGCATAGGGGTCCAACGTGGACCAGACTGTCAAGCAGCCAGGGGCGGAGGAAGCTTCCGCCATCAGGGCGTCCCTCAACCTCGATGTAGCCGGTGCCAGGCGCCAGCGCCGGCGCGGCTGGATTTATGCGGTTCTGGCCTTGCTTGTCATCGCGGCGGCCCTTGGCGGCTGGCGCTGGTATGCAGGCACGCCTGCCCGCATCGACTACACCACGCAGGCGGCATCGCGCGCGGATCTGACTGTCCAGGTCTCGGCCACCGGCACCTTGCAGCCCCTCACCCAGGTCGACATTTCCTCAGAGCTTTCGGGTATCGTGCGTACCGTTGCCGTCGAGGAAAACCAGCAGGTCAAAAAGGGGGACGTGCTGGCTGCGCTCGACACCACCAAGCTGGAAGTCCAGATCGAACGGGCCACAGCCTCGGCCAAAGCGGCAGCGGCCGCTGTCGAAACGGCACAGGTCACACTGCGTGAAAGCGAACAGAGCCTGTCCCGTACCTCCGAGCTGACAAAGCGCGGCATGGCCACCCAGCAGGCGCTGGACACCGCGCAGGCGGCGCGCGACCGCGCCAAGGCTGCGCTTGACAGCGCCGAAGCCAGCCTCGCCATCGCCAACGCCGACCTGAAGGCCCAGCAGACCGATCTCGCCAAGAGCACCATCTATGCACCGATCGACGGCATCGTGCTTACCCGTTCGGGGATCCCGGCCAGACCGTCGCCTCCTCGCTGCAGGCGCCCGTCCTGTTCGTCATTGCCGCCGACCTGAAGAAGATGGAAGTGCAGGCCGCAATCGACGAGGCCGACATCGGCACCGTGCAGCCAGGCCAGAATGCGCGTTTCACCGTGGACGCCTTCCCCGAGCGGCCATTCAACGCGCAGATCCGTGAAATCGCCTACGCATCCGTCACCACCGACGGCGTCGTCACCTACAAGGCCCGCCTCGAGGTGGACAATGGCGAACTGCTGCTACGCCCCGGCATGACGGCCACCGTCTCCGTGGTGACCAAGCAGTCAAAGGGGGCACTGACCGTCCCCTCATCGGCATTCCGCTTCCGCCCGTCCGCGGATGCGCGCAACCGCGAGTTCAGCCTGCTCTCGATGTTCACCGGCCGCCCCAACCGCATCAATGCGGGACCTCGCGACCGCCAGCAGGATCGCGGTCCGGAGGGTACGCGACGCCTTTTCATCCTGAAGGATGGCCGCCCTCGCCCCGTGGACGTCACCGTGGGCTCGACCAACGGTGACCTGACCGAGGTTCTGTCGGGACTTGACGACGGCGATCTCGTCATCACCGCTGCACAGCAGCGTGGCTGACCATGCGTGGGGCTCCCCTGATAAACTTCGACAAGGTCTGGAAGACCTATGGCGAAGGCGAGGCTCGGGTAAACGCCCTGGCCGGCGTCGATCTCGCCATTCCGCGCGGCGAATTCGTCGCCATCATGGGTCCTTCCGGTTCCGGAAAATCCACGGCGATGAACATCGTCGGCTGTCTCGACACGCCGACCGCCGGCACCTACAGCTTCATGGAAGTTGACGCCGGCAGGCTCGACCGTGCTCGCCGCGCCACCTTGCGCAACCTGCATATCGGCTTCGTCTTCCAGGGCTACAACCTCCTGCCGCGCACCACGGCCGTCGAGAATGTCGAGCTGCCGCTGATCTATCGCGGCGTCGCTCACAACGAACGCCGCCAGCTTGCCATGCAGGCCTTGGCCGAAGTCGGGCTGACCGGGCGCGAACACCATACGCCGGCCGAGTTGTCCGGGGGCCAGCAGCAGCGTGTGGCGATTGCCCGCGCCATCGTCAGTCGCCCGACCCTTCTGGTGGCCGATGAACCGACCGGCAACCTCGACACGGCCCGCAGCCACGAGATCATGGACCTGCTCACCCGGCTGAACCAGGACCTCGGCCTGACCATCGTCATGGTGACGCACGAGTCCGATATCGCTGCCTATGCCGGCAGGACCATCCGTTTCCTCGATGGCCATGTGGCCTCCGACGCGACGACAATGGAGGCGACCCTATGATCTGGGAAACAATTCGCCTGGCCCTGCGCTCGGTCCGTCGTAATGCCCTGCGCTCTTTCCTCACCTTGCTCGGCATCGTCATTGGCGTCGCCGCCGTCATCGCCATGCTGACCATCGGCTCGGGCACGACGCAGAAGGTCAAGGCCGACATCTCCAAGCTGGGCTCGAACCTGCTCGTGGTGCGTTCCGGCCGTTTCAATGGTCCGAGAAGTTCCGATTCCGTTGCCCGGCCCCTCGAAGAAAAGGACGCAGAAGCTCTGTCGCGGCAATTGTCCGGCGCCCGTGCTATTTCGCCGGCTGCGCAGAAGCAGGTGCGCGCTGTCTTCGGCACGGAAAGCCTTGTTACCAGCGTTACTGGCACCGACAGCGCCTTTCTCGACGCCCGCGACTGGAAGATCTTGACCGGCCGGTCGTTTTCCGAATCCGAGACCCGCGCGGGCACGGGCGTGTGCCTGATCGGTGAGACGGTGCGCCAGCAATTCTTCGGCGCCGGCGATCCGGTCGGCGAGGCAATCCGCGTCAACCAGATGAGCTGCCAGGTGATCGGCCTGCTCGAGTCGAAGGGCTATACGGGTTTTGGCCAAGACCAGGACAATGTCGTGTTGATGCCGCTTCACGCCTTCCAGCGGCGCATCGCCGGCAACCGCAACGTCGACAACATCTATGTTTCCGCCGACGACGCGACACCGACATCGGTGCTTCTACCGCGCGTCGAAGGCATCCTGCGCGACGCAAGGCGCGTGCCGCCGGATGGCGAAAACGACTTCGACATCCGCGACATGACTCAGATCGCCGACACGATGGCAAGCGCCACTGCGACCATGACCGGCATGCTGGGTGCGGTCGCCGGGGTGAGCCTGCTTGTCGGCGGCATCGGCATCATGAACATCATGCTGGTCTCGGTCACCGAACGCACGCGCGAGATCGGTATCCGGCTCGCCATCGGAGCGCATGAGCGTCACATCCTCATCCAGTTCCTGGTCGAGGCCACGGTGCTGTCCCTGCTCGGTGGCATCATCGGCATCCTTCTGGGCCTGTCCCTGGCGGGACTAGCAGCCGTGACGATGTCGATCCCGTTCTCGCCGAGCCCCGCGGTCATCCTGCTCGCAGTCGGCTTCTCGGCCTTGATCGGCATGGTGTTCGGCTTTTTCCCGGCCTTGCGGGGCGCGAGGCTGGACCCGATCGAAGCGCTGCGGCACGAATAGCGGAAGCTATTTCCGCAGCAGCGTGTTCGCGGTCCCTTCCTCGACCTGGTCGATGACCAGCAGCTTGACCGGATCGGCACCCAGATTGACGGCCTGATGCCAGGTATCGATCATTTCGATGATAAAATCGCCGGCTTGGTAGGTCTTGCTTTGGCCAGTCTCGACATTGGTCACCTGCAGGGTGCCGCCCTGGACATAGGCGTAGCGGGCCGACGGATGCTTGTGCACCGGCAAAGTCGCGCCACTCGGGATCTCGTAAGTCGAGACCAGGACCTGCACATTTTTCTGCGGCAACACGATCGGTTGTCCGCTGGCGGTGGTCGTGGCCGAGGCCAATGGCTTTACGATCACCTTGGCGCCGGTGCTGCCGCTGTCGAGTGCGCCCGCTGCACCACTGTAGGACAATGCCGCCAGCGCGATCATGCTGGACAAAAGGCACCTTTGAACAGTCTGCATGATCATGATCTCCCTCCGAAGCAGCCGGGCAAAATCGCCGACGCCAACCAGTGACGCAACGGCATCCCGGTAGCAAGGATTGTCTGACGGGTTGCAGAACTCAGGTGAAATGCCAGCGTGCTACGGCGGCGAGATGATTGAGCGTTCCTTCGGGCAGATCACTTGCGGAACGGACGATCACCGGACCTTCGATCTCCGGTTCGATCTCGGAGGCGACGAAGGCTCGTATCCGGTCAGCCACGGCCTCGGCGGCCTCGTCGAGATAATAGCGGCGAAACAGCATGGTCGAGCCGTTGATCGAATGCAGATGGTAGCCCGGCTCACGCGGCGTGTGGGTCAAGTCGAGCCCGGTTTCTTCCATCACCTCACGATGCATGTTGCCCACAGTATCGGCACGGCCGCCGACAAAATCTTCGGGTTCGAAGGAACCGGCCGCGAAATAGACGCGGCCGGCATTGGCGGTGTGGGGGCCCATGCGCACCGCAATCAACGCACCGTCGTTTGCCACCAGCGCGGCCTGCGCAAAACAATGTTCAATGCCGGGACTTCCCTTGTTCTTGCGCCAATAGAGCATTGTTGCAAACCGCGCCACGTGGCAGCGACCGACCAGTTCACCCTGACTGCTGAGCTTCAGCTCCGACGGAAGCGTCAGGGTGCCATCGTAGAGACGCGGATTGGCAGCGTGCTCCTGTCGCCAGTTCTCTTCGACGAGCGCCATGTTCTCGATTTCGAACGGATGCGGTGCGGGGTCGAGCCGCACATCCACCGAGGTAACGGGCACAATGGCGCCACGCGGAATTTCGAAGCGAGCCATTCTCAGACGAGATCCAGCGTGACCGCCACCGGACAATGATCGGAAGCCTTTGGCCTGTCCCAGCCGATGCGTGGAAAACGCTCGATCTCCTGGCCGGGCGGGAATGGAGTACGCCAGGGCTGTCCGTTGCGGATGATGTCGGGGATGGCTGCATTGCGCGCGGCAAGGCCTTTCGACAACAGGATGTAGTCGAGCTGGCACAGGTGCCGCTCCTGGGGACCACGCGTATGATAGAGCGTCCAGCGATCGATTTCAGGACGTCGCTCGACGATGTTCTCGGCAAAGCCATCAGCCAGGAAAACGTTCAGGCAGGTTTCAGTTTCCGCCACCGGCTGGAAATTGTAGCCGCCATAGGCATCACCACCGATCAGCACGCGATGGCGATAGTCGTTCATGTCGCCGCAGATCGCCCAGCGCTTGGAAGCGGCATGTTCGGCACCGAAACGCTGCTCGATGATACGGCGCACCGCTTTCGCTTCCGCGTTGCGCAGCGGCATCGTCGCCGCACGGCCATCCAGCCCGTTGCGCGGCGGCCCCATCGACTTGAAATGCACCAGATAGAGCGTCAGTGGCACGCCTCCGACCGTGACGTCGATCTCCAGGCAATCACGCCGGAAAATGCGCTCGTTGGCTTCATAGCCGAGCGCTGCAAGCTCCGGCGTGAACAGTCCGAATTGCTCGAAGGTGACATAGGCATGGCTAGTCATGCGTACGAAATCGATCGGCTGGCCATGCGCGGTCTCGGTCCGCATCATCACGGCAACATCGATGCCGCGTGAATCGTTGCCGTCGGTGGTGTATTTCTGGCGATAGCCCTCACCCACCATCTTGAACAGATAGCCGTATTCAAAGGCTTTCAACGCCTCGATGTTGTCCACCTCCTGCAGGCAGATGATGTCAGCCCGTGTCGCGGCGATTGCCAGTGCCGTGAGTTGCCGGGTGTCGTCGGAATGGGCGATCACCCGCGCCTGTTCGAGCTGCCGGTACTCGGCCTCGCTGCGGATATCAAAGAGCGCCAGCGTACGATCCTCGTTGAGCTGATTGCGGTAGCCCGAAAAATCGAACCTGTTCATCAGGTTCTCGACATTGAAGGTGGCGAGGCGCAGCGACATGATGCGAGCTTTGCCTGCAAGCCGCTCCAAAGACAAGGCTGAACCTGTTCGATAACGGGACGCGACAAGCTGTTTGGAATAGTTGATGAAACCTTTCCATTCATCGCCCGTTCATGGATCAAAGCCCATTGTCGCGTCCTCCCTCGGAATCCAAGGGCGCGGGGCCTGTGTTTCATTGGAGAGTGTTATGAAACGGCTCATCAACTTTCGTACCGGGCTCGTGACGCTCGGCCTGCTCGTCGGTCTCTCTGCACCGGCCTTTTCAGTTCCGATGCCGGCACCAGCGATGCCGACACCCCCAACGCAATCCGATGTCCTGAAGGTTCGCGACAGCTGGGCCGGTGGCGGTGGCGGCGGTGGAATAAGGAACAATGAATGGCGGCGCGGATGGCGCGGCGATGGTTGGCGAGGAGATCGCGGGTGGCGAGGCGATCGGGGCTGGCGTCGTGACGGATGGCGCGACGATGGCTGGCGCGGCCGCCATTGGCGGGGCGACCGCGGCTGGCGCGATGACGGTTGGCGTTATCGCCGCCACTACCGCAGAGGCTGGGACAATTCGGGGGTCTATCTCGGCCTCGGCCTGCTTGGCTCCGGCCTTATCTACAACGATTATTATCGCCCGCGCCCTGTGTACCGTGCGCCGCGCGCATCCGGACACGTGCAGTGGTGTTACTCGCGTTACCGTTCGTACCGGGCCTGGGACAACACCTTCCAGCCCAATTACGGACCACGCCGGCAATGCGTATCGCCTTACCGCTACTAAAACGCAGGTCTAACAGATGACTGAGCCGGCGCGGCCCCCCGCCGCGCCGGCTCTCGCACCGCCGCCAGGCGCCCCCCGCGGGACCGGTCGAATCGGTACGGAACTGTTGGCTTCCCGCAACTTGCGGGCATGGCCACCCCGGCACATCCATTTCTGGATGTTGCCCTCCCGACCAACGACAAGCGACCTTCATGCCAGTTGAAACCGTGCCGGAATGGCACATGAAAAAGACCGGCGAAGTGATTCGCCGGTCTGGATTTTTGCGACTGAACATTACTTGAGGATGGCGTCGCGAAGCATCCTGCGCTCCGCGACGGTCCGAAGTGTTCGACGGGGCTCAGTTCTTTGCCTTGTCGACCAGCTTGTTCTTCGAAATCCACGGCATCATGCCACGCAGCTTCTCGCCGACCTGCTCGATCGGGTGCTCGTCGTTGAGACGACGGGTTGCCTTGAAGCGGGCGAGACCGGAACGATATTCCTGCATCCATTCCGACGTGAACTTGCCGGTCTGGATGTCGGTCAGCACGCGCTTCATCTCAGCCTTGGTCTCCGCGGTGATGATGCGCGGACCCGAGACATACTCACCCCACTCCGCGGTGTTCGAGATCGAGTAGTTCATGTTGGCGATACCGCCTTCATAGATCAGGTCGACGATCAGCTTCACTTCGTGCAGGCACTCGAAATAAGCCATTTCCGGCGCGTAGCCGGCTTCCACCAGCGTCTCGAAACCGGCACGGATCAGTTCGACCAGGCCGCCGCACAGAACCACCTGCTCGCCGAACAGATCGGTCTCGCATTCCTCGCGGAAATTGGTCTCGATAATGCCCGAGCGGCCGCCACCGACGCCGCAGGCATAGGACAGCGCGAGGTCGAGCGCGTTGCCCGACGGGTCCTGATGAACGGCAACCAGGCACGGCACGCCGCCGCCCTTCTGATACTCGCCGCGCACGGTGTGGCCCGGGCCCTTCGGGGCAACCATCAGCACGTCAACGGTTGCCTTCGGCTCGATCAGGCCGAAATGCACGTTGAGGCCGTGTGCGAAAGCGATGGCAGCACCATCGCGGATGTTCGGAGCGATCTCGTTCTTGTAGATGTCGGCCTGCAGCTCGTCAGGCGTTGCCATCATCATCAGGTCTGCCCATTTGGCGGCTTCCGCAACGGTGAGCACCTTGAGACCGTCAGCCTCGACCTTCTTGGCGGTCGGCGAACCAGCCTTGAGACCGATGGCGATTTCCTTGACGCCGGACTCCTTGAGGTTCAGCGCATGGGCACGGCCCTGCGAACCGTAGCCGATGACGGCGACCTTCTTGCCCTTGATCAGGTTCAGATCGGCATCACGATCGTAATAGACACGCATTTCTTTTATTCCTTCCCGTTGAAGTCAGTGGCCCTGCGGCCGGGGTTTTGCCCGTAAAGAGCGAGAAACTGCTGGGTGGCGCGCTCCGCATCGGTTTCGATGGTGGCTTCGGTCAGACCGGGCCAATCACCGAGCAACAGGCGGATCTGCACGTCGCGCGCGACCAATCCGAAAAAAGTACGAAAAGCGGTCTCGGCATCCTCGAAAACAAGAAGCCCTGCCCGCCTGCCGGCATCGAGCACAGGCTTCAGACGCCTGGCGAGCGCAAAGCGGCCGTTTTCGAGGACGATGGCGCCGAGATTATCCTTGCCCGAACCGGCATGACTGACCGCAACGCGGTTCAGCGCGATCGACGTGTCGCTGGCGATCACCTTCAGCCAGTCGCGTGCATAGCCTTCCAGGCTTTCCACGAGGGAAATCAGATCGGGATTGCCCTGGTCGACCGGGGTAACCCGCACTTTCGACGCCTGCCAGCGCACGGTCGCTGTGAGCAACCCATCGCGATCGCCGAACCATTTGTAGAGCGTTTCCTTGGAGCAGGAGGCGCGCCGCGCCACCGTCGTCATGGAAAGGTTATCGCCCTCCTCGACGAGAAGCCGCAAAACGGTATCGAGCACGTCTTTCTGGCGATCGGTCAGCGCTTCGGGTTGCGCATTCTGCGCCTCCGCTCCACTCTGACTGGTGTCCGTTTCCATCGCCGACCGTTGCCGTACCGTACGTTACGGTTCGGCTTTAACAACAGGAACCAGTCCCGTCAATCCCGCTCCAACAAAATTGCGCGCGCGAACAGACATACGGCTGCTGCTGTGCGACGGTAGTGCCTGCCTGGACCCCATCGCCGACCTTGCCGGGAGAGACCCTGTTCCAAAGCGCCGGTAGCGTGGTCACTTCCGCCCGGTTTGTGACGTCGAAGCTGGGCTAAGCCAACGCAGTGTCAAGCATAGGCATCTCTATCGCACCCTCACCTTCTCGGCGAGGAAGTCGAGAAAGGCACGCACACGCGCCGGCAGCACGCCACCTTGTCCGACATAGACGGCGTGGATCGGCTCGACTTCACCGGGGCTATAGTCTTCGAGCAACGGCACGAGACGGCCAGCGGCGAGGTCTTCTTCCATGTGAAAGCGGGCAGTACGGGCAATGCCGACACCGGCAAGCGCCAGACGTCTCATGGTGTCGCCGTCGCTGGCCAGCGCATTACCTTGAGGTGCGATGCGCACCACCTGCCCGTTTTCATCGAGAAATGGCCAGCCTTCTACCAATCGGGAAAAACCGAAGCCAAGCAGGTTGTGATAGGCTAGTTCTGCGGGCGTCCGCGGCGTGCCGGCACGCTGCAGATAGGTCGGCGAAGCCACCACGATTGCCTTGCTCTCCCCAAGCTTGCGTGCAATCAGGCTGGAATTGGCCAGGGGACCAACGCGGATAGCCACGTCGGCGTGTTCCTGCAGCAGATCCACCACCACGTCGGAAACGACGAGGTCGAGCACGATCTCGGGATACCGCGCCAGGAACTCCGGTACGATCGGAGTGAGCATCCATTGCGAGAAGGCAGTGTTGCAATTGACCCTCAGGCGTCCCCGCGGCGCGGCCCCTGCGGCGGCCTCGCGTTCGGCACTGTCGACGTCAGCCAGGATGCGCACGCAACGCTCGTAGAAAATGTTGCCCTCGGCAGTCAGCGCCAACTTGCGGGTAGATCGGTTGAACAAGCGGGCACCGAGACGTGTCTCCAGCCGCGCGATCAGCTTGCTGACGGCGGAGGGCGAGAGTCTGAGCGCCCTGGCTGCCGGCGAAAAGCCGCATAACTCCACCACGCGCACGAACACATCCATTTCGCCGAGGCGGTTGGTGTCGATGCGGGAAGAGACCATGCTTTTGTGAAGTCAGTTCATGAATATTTTGCCTGACAGCATTCTATTTCACAACAGCAAGCCTGTCCATTTTCCATCACGGCGCGATGCTAGGCGTCGTCGATGGCCGCAGCGCTCGCGCCGACGCCAAATCTGGTCCAATCCTGCTCGGTCAGCCCGATCATTCGGAACGGATCAACCATCGTTCCAGCCACCATCGAACCCAGCAATTGCGGCATGGGCGGCATGCGCGCAGCGATGGCGACCAGCCGGTCGCGCATGAACGGCAGAAACACCGAATCCGACTGGTAGAAGGGCGTGAACATCAAGGAAAGCGCCTGGAAGGTGCGCACATGCCACCGCCGTGAGCTGGCATAGAACGCGAGTGCGTCCTCGAGGTGGCTGCTCGTCTTGAGGGCATGGTTCAACGCGGCAGCATCGAGCAACGCCATGTTGGCGCCCTGGCCAAGCTGCGGACTCGTCGAATGCGCGGCGTCACCGATAACTGCCAACCGCGGACCAATTGGAAGCTTCAGGGTATGGTGGCCATAGCGGGCAAGCGTCAGCTGGTCGAAATTGTCGATCTGCGCGAGGTAGGATGCGCACTCCGGCCACAGGGAAAGCACCCGCTCCTTCCATGCCTCCAACCCTCTCGCCTGTACAATCTCGGCGTCAGCCGGCTTGAGGCTCCAGAAGAAAGCCGCCATCTTCTCGCCGCCTGGGCTTGAGCGACCGATCGGCAACACGCCGATCATGACCGCGGCGCGATCGTAGCGCTGGGTGAGTGCATGTTCGTCGAAGCCTTCGCCGCGCCAGCCGAGCGAAGCCCAGAAGGCACCATAGGCAAGCGGACGCGGCTCCGCGGGCGTCGCTGCATGGCGCCGCAACTTCGAGCGTGAACCGGAAGCATCGACGATCAGGTCGAAAGGACCGATGCTGCGCCCGTTGTCTCCGACAAGGCGGGCCCGCTGGCCAATTTCCAGCGTTTCCAGCTCGACGCCGGTCTCGATGCCGATATCGGCATCGCTCACCGCACGATAGAGCACACCGAACAGAGCCGCGCGATGCACGGCGAGGCCGAAGCGTCCACCCGGCCGCGCGTTGTAGCGCACGTCGAGCACCGTGCTGCCACTCGCAGCATCGGCACCATGCAACCGTTCAATGCGGCTGCCCAGTGCAAGGATGGCATCGAGCAGGCCGAGATCGGCAAGCACTGTCAGCCCTGTCGGCTGCAGGATCAGGCCGGACCCGACAGGCGACGGCGCCTCGAAACGCTCGAAGATCGTGACGCGGTGCCCCGCGCGATGGAGATAGAGCGCCGCGGCGAGCCCTGCCGGACCGCCACCAGCGATCGCGATGTCGAGAGGAGAACCCATGCGCGGCTACAACGTCTTGGAGAACCAGTCGGCGGTCTTGGCGATGACCGGCTCGACGCCGCTGCTGAAATAGCTGAGCGCATGGTAGATATGATCTTCGCCCGGCAGCATCAGGGCCTCCTTGGGATTTGCCGCTGAAGACGCCACGAAAGGCTCGACATAGGCTCCGGAAAAATCGCCAGCGCCAGCGATGGCGAGATAGGCGCCACGATAACGGGCAATGGCCGCTGCGAGCGGGAAGCGATCGAGACTGTCGAAGAAATCCTTCTTCAACACGAGCTGGTGATCGCCGAAATCGATGACGGCGACACCCCTGCTCGCAGCCTTGTCGAAAACCTTTTGGCCGACGTCACCCACCATGTCCTTGTGGAAATCACCGACCGATGACCAGGTCACCAGTGACTTGACCGTGGCAGACTCTCGGTCCGCGGCCAGGATGGCAATGCCGCCGCCGAGGCTGAACCCGAGCACGCCCAGCCGCGCCGCATCAACACGCTGATTGCCCTTGAGGAAGGCAAGACCGCTGAGCGCATCCTGCAGTTGGCTGTCGACAGTCAGGTCTTCGGCATTGCCGTTGCTTTCGCCGAAGCCACGGAAATCGATGCGCATCGAGCCGATGCCTTTGGCGGCAAGGGTATCGGCCTCGCGCTTGTATATGGAGGCAACCTCGTCGCGGCTGCCGGCAAAGCCGTGCAGCATCAACACCGCAGGCACCTTGCCGGTGCCATCCGGCAGGTTGAGCGTACCGACAATGCCGTTTTCCAATGTCACCACGGTTTCACCGGCGATAGCGCTGGGCGGCAAGGCGGTAATGACCCCAACGCCAACCAGAACCGCACAGCGTTTGAACAAGGCGTGCATGGTAACCCTCGTGGAACCCGGCCGAGAGTTGTCGTTCAGGCAGCCACTGTCAACGCGGTGATGCGTCGCCCTGATGTCTTCGGAAGGGTGACGTGCGGCCTCATGATAGCGGCCCCGGAGGCCGCGACCCTGATCATCGCTAGATCGTCACCTGCGTACCGACTTCGACAACACGGCCTGTCGGAATCTGGAAGTATTCGGTCGCATCTGCCGCGGTGCGCGCCAGGCCAATGAACAGCCTGTCCTGCCACAGCGGCATGCCGGAATTCGGCGAAGCCTTCAGTGACCGACGTGACAGGAAGAACGACGTCGTCATGATATCGAATTTCCAGCCCTGCTTGCGGCAGATGGCCAGCGCCTTCGGGATGTTGGGCTGTTCCATGTAGCCGAAAGTCAACGACACCCGCATGAACAGCTCGTTGATGGCCTCCATCTTGACGCGTTCGCTGTCGGGCACGACCGGCTGCGGCGCCGTCACCACCGATAGAATGACGTTCTGCTCATGCAGCACCTTGTAGTGCTTGAGGCTGTGCATGAGCGCCGTCGGCGCGCTCAGCGGATCGCTGGTCAGGAACACGGCGGTGCCGGCAACGACCTGCGGCTTTTTCTTGAGCAGATTGCCGGCGAGGAAATCGAGCGGGATCTCGTTGCGACGCGTCTTTTCAAACAGGTAGCGGCTGCCACGCACCCACGTCCACATGACCAGCACCACGGAGAAGGCGACCGCAAGCGAAGCCCAGCCGCCTTCGAACACCTTGACGATGTTGGAGACGAAGAAGCCGACATCGATGAACGCGAACAGCGCCGTCAGCGCCACAGCCAGGCCGACATGCCATTTCCAGATACGGGTCATGATCACAAACAGCAGCACGGTAGTGACCAGCATGTTGCCGGTGACCGAAATGCCGTAGGCAGAGGCCAGCGAACTCGACTGCTGGAAGCCGACAACCAGCAGCATGACCACGATTGCCAGGATGAAATTGACGCGTGGCATGTAGATCTGGCCGGACTGCTTTTCCGACGTATGCTGGATCTCGAGACGCGGCAGCATGTTGAGCTGCACGGCCTGGCGAGTCAGCGAAAAAGCACCTGAAATCACTGCCTGGCTGGCGATGACGGTTGCGGCGGTCGCAAGCACGACCATCGGTATCAGCGCCCAGCCTTCGTTCATCTCGAAGAACGGGTGGCCAATTTCTCCACCCCTGGCCAGAACATAGGCGGCCTGCCCGGCGTAGTTGAGCAGCAGGCTGGGAAAGACCACCCAGAGCCAGGCAAGCACGATTGGCTTGCGGCCAAAATGACCGAGGTCGGCGTAGAGCGCTTCCGCACCCGTCACGGCCAGGAAGATCGCACCCACGGTAACAAAAGCGACACCCGGCGAATTGATCAGGAAATGCACGATGTAATACGGATTGATCGCCAGCAGGACTTCCGGATCGTCGACGATGTGGACAATGCCCGAGACACCGATGGCAAGGAACCAGAGCGCTGTGATCGGACCGAAGATCAGGGCCACACTGCCGGTGCCGAACCGCTGCACCGAAAACAGGATCGCCAGGATCACCAGCGTCAGCGGCACGACATAGGGATCAAACGCCGGCGTGACCACCTTCATGCCTTCGACAGCCGACAGCACCGAGATCGCCGGCGTAATGACGGCATCGCCGTAGAACAGCGAAGCACCGACCATGCCGATGCCAAGCACAATCGCCGAGCGTTTCTGGAAAGTGGCGCGTGCCAGCGCCATCAGCGACAGCGTGCCGCCCTCACCGCGGTTGTCGGCGCGCAGCACGAACATGATGTATTTGATGGTGACGATGATGGTCAGCGCCCAGATCACCAAAGACAGGACGCCAAGGACATCCTCGCGCTTGGACAACTCACTGCCGGACGCTGCGACCAGCGCTTCGCGGAAAGCATAGATCGGGCTGGTACCGATATCGCCGTAGACGACACCGAGAGCGCCCAGCATCAGCACCTTGGTGCTGTGCTGCTCAACCCCTGAATGCTCGGGCAGTTCGGTTCCTTCAGCCTCAGCGCCATGGTTGGCAGCGGCCATCGGTGACACTCCGTTTCAAGCGCGCGGTGCTCTACGCTTGCCGCAATGCAATATCAAGTGCCCCGGCGTCATGACGCTGACATTCGCGGGTTCGAACAAATTTCCGCTACCACCCGCACGCCTTCAGGAACCGCCCTATCGTGCCCGCCATGCCATACTCCAGCGCATCCGCTGTCAAGCCATGTCCGATAGAGACTTCCGCCAGCGCCGGGATGCGCTTCACCAGGGGTGGCAGGTTGGACACCACGAGGTCGTGCCCGGCATTGACCTGCAGCCCGGCAGCTATTGCCGCATCCGCCGTTTTTCCAAGCCTTTCCAATTCCTTGGCCGCTTTTTCGGAATCAGAATGGTAACCGCCATAAGGGCCGGTGTAGAGTTCGATGCGATCAGCGCCGATATCACGTGCCACCACTGCGCCGGCGGGGTCAGGGTCGGAAAACAGGGAAACGCGGAAACCGCCCTTCTTCAGACGCCTGACGATGGGTTCGAGAAAATCAGCCTGCCCGACAAAGTTCCAGCCATGATCCGAAGTCGCCTGCGCAGGGTCGTCCGGCACCAGAGTCACCTGCTCGGGCTGGTTCTTTTCCACAAGGTCGAGAAAATCCTCGGTCGGGTAACCTTCGATGTTGAATTCAGCCTTGGGAAATTCGTCGTCGATCAGCGCGCGAAGCTCCGGCAAATCGGAATGCCGGGTATGACGTTCATCAGGCCGCGGATGGACGGTCAGGCCATGCGCGCCGGCAGCGAGCGCAATGCGACCGAGCCCCGTCACGCTTGGCCATGGCAGATCACGACGGTTGCGCAGCAACGCGATGGCATTGAGGTTCACGGAAAGCTTGGCGGGCATGGTCGGCCTTGAGGCGGTTGCGGGCGGCAGAACCTATAGCCCAGCGCTGGCGAAACCAACATCCTTTTCGGCTGTTCCAGCCTGCCGCTTTCAGTTGCACGTCATGAAGGGATGGGCAACATGGGCGACCTCTCAGGGATCACCATGCCAACACTGCGCATTCTCGATTCGCTCTCCGATCCCGGCAACGCGGGCCGCCGCAACGAGGACACCACTGGCAGCAACGCCTCTTGTGCTTTCGTCATCGATGGCGCCACCGGGCTCGGCGGCAAGCCGCTGCTCGATGTCACGTCCGATGCAGCATGGCTTGCTGTCTTTGCGGCACAGGCTTTCGAAGCGGAAATCGGCATGACCAATTCAATTGCCGATGTGGTCCGCAACGTGAACATGCGTGTCCAGCAGAGAATTCTCGAAGCCCCCTCCGGGGAGATTGTGGAGGCCTGGGCTCTGCCGACCGCGAGCTTTCAACTGGTGCGCGTGGAAGGCCGGGAATTGATCGTCTACGGCCTTGGCGACTGCAGGCTGTTCCTGGCCGGCGCGGATGGCACGGCGTTCGAAACCAATGGCAATTACAGCAAGGCTGAAAGCGAAGGTGCACGTCGAGCCGTGGCGCAGGCTGGTGGCCTGGCGGCCTGGCGTTCGCTGGCAGACGAGCCGGTGGTGCGCGAAGCCCTGCGTCGATCGCGCGCGCGCCACAATCAGCCCGGCGGTTCGGTGTGGACGCTGGGCAGCGCGCCCGAAGCAGCCTCCCATCTTTCAATTCGACGGCTCAGCCCCGCCTTGCCGGCGCGCGGGCTTCTATGCACCGACGGCTTTTCAGCCTTGGTCGATAAATACGCGCGCTATGAGGGCACCGGGTTGATTCGCGCGGCATCCGAACGCGGTCTGACAACGCTCATGGCCGAGTTGCGACAGATCGAACGCGAGGAAGATCCGGACGGCCAGAAATTCCCGCGCTTCAAGGTAAGCGACGACGCGACGGCGCTGCTGTTTGAGATAACGCACTGACGCATCGGCACACGTCCATCCATGTAACCCTGAGTGCTTTGCATGGATGGTCAGAACTTCAGGGCGAAGTCTGCGCGAATACCATGATCGCGAGCCCCGCCGCCGAACTGCCCGCTGTACAGAACACCGAATTTCGCGCTGGGAGAAATTGCGATATCAATGCCTGCTTCCAGCACCGCGGCGTCACGGGCAAGCGGGACACCGGCAATGAAAAAGACGTTGCCGCTGGCAAAGCTGAAATCGCCACCAGGTGTGCGATCGCCAAAGACATGCCGCCAGCCTACCATGCCGCGAGCCGTCGCCCGGGCATCGCCAAGGGCAAAATCGGTCACTGCCCGCACGCCGAGCGTCGTCGACGTCGCGTCTGTCGTCGTGCTTGAGACGGCCAATGCGCCAGTGCCGCCATCCTCCGTGAAAGCATCGGTGTGCAGATTGACATAGGCGAGATTGGCGAACGGCTCGAGCGCGATGCCGCCAGCCTGCAGCTGATAGCCGATTTCGCCGAATATCTGCGCTGTGCCACCGTCATAGCCGGCGGTCAGTTTCTGGTCGAAGCCGGCAAATGCGGCGTGACGCCGGGTTGTGACATCGTGCCAGCTGTAAGCTGCTCCGGTCCGGACCGCGAACCGATCAAACACTTCGCCGCCATAGATGCCGAGGTAGGCATTGTCGCTGTTACCCGACGAGCCACGCGCATCGGCATCGAATGACGTGCGGCCATATCCTGCAAGAACACCGACGCGCCAGGTGTCGTTCAGTTCCGCGTCGGCGCCGAGCAGGAGACCTCCCGTCGAATGGTCGAGTGCTGCGGCGTTGCCGTCGCCCGGGCTCTTGCCCCATGAGCCCATGGCTCTGCCCCACAAGACCACACCTCCGAGTGTCGGGCCACCCGGAACCGCCCCTATGCCGTGAACTGCCGTCCCATCATCCGCAATAGCCTGCTCTCTCAGCCGCGCCACCATCGCGTCGCGGAGCAGACGGCTGTCTTCCAGCAACACGCCCTTGAGCGACGCATGTAATTCACCCGAAAGCTGGTCGAAGGCCGCACGCGCTCCAGGCGCATCCAGTTGCAGGACAGTTTCGAGCAGCGGATTTCCTGCCGCCAGCGAATCGAGCCCCCTGGCCGTCGCGATCTGGTTCGGCGTACTTCCGGCGCTGTCCAAGGTAGCCGTCTGATCGATCGCCAGGAACACATTGTTCGCGTCGTAACTCAATGAGGGCGTGAGGAAAGCTGAGCGACCCGAACCGAGCGACAGTCCTCCGAACATGCCGGAGACGCCGCCGTCAGCGCTCAGGATCTTGTAGCGGGAATCGCTGACAAAACCGGCAAGCGGGATCACCGCGACGTTGCCACCATTCAAGCTGGCACGACCGGCTACATCGATGAAATCGCTGCGCCCGCCGTCGCCGACTTCGACCTGATAGGTCGAGCCGGCGGCAAAGCTGATATCTCCCGCCACCGACAATGTGCCGATGGAATTGCCGGGAGCGACCGTCGCTGCCGATGCGAGACTGGTAGTGCCGACTGTGCCTGAACCGGCGAGCCAGCCATTCGCCTGGACGCCGAGCGTACCGCCGAGATGGCCGTTCACGACAAGCTTCGCGCTGCCTACCGACGTCGTACCGAGGAAATCGCTCGAGTTCCCGGTCAGGACCGTGGTGCCGGAAACAAGATCGATGTTGCCGCGTCCGGTCAGCGCCGACGCAAAAACATAGTCCGTCCCGGTGTGGTTGAAATTGATGGCGCCAATGCCGGCCCCGAACGAGACCGTTTTGGCTGCGATCGTTCCAGGCGCGACGGCCGTCTCGCCGAGACCTGAACCGATGTTGAGCGTACCTCTGGCGGACCCCTTGACGGCAATCTTGATTTCGCCGGCACCTTCGCCGGAAACGACCTTGCCGCCCTCAGCCACTGTCAGCGTACCGTCGGCTTCGTAGGCCACGTAGATCGAATCGGCCACATCGCGGCTGGTCCAGGTCGAGCCGGCACCGCGCACGATTGCCAGCCCCTTGCCCGGTCCGCTGTCGCCGATTGACGCGAAACCACTCACGACGGTACCGCCATTTTCGACAATCAGCGTGCCGTTGCCTTCGTCGCCGACCGCGATCAACTCCATGCTCCACAAGGAGTTGGTGCCACTCACCAGCACGGAACCCGTCGAGCCGGCATTCTTGGCGATGCGACCGATAAAGCCACCGGCAACCTTGCCGCCATCGCCGACAACCAGAGAGCCGCTACCGGACGTGCCGATGTCAACGTCGTCGGCCAAGGTCATCGCCCAGGTCGAGCCGGCTCCGGTCACGAATACCTTGCCAACACCGCTGGCTTCGCTGCCGATCTTGGCATCGCCGGTGACCAGCGTCCCAGCAGCGGTAACGGTCACCGCGCCATCGGCTTCGTAGCCGACGAGGAACAGGTCGGGTCCGGTGTTCGTCCAGGTCGAGCCCGCGCCGCGTATAACCGCAACGCCTTTCCCTGGCCCGCTGTCGCCTATCGAAGCGATTTGGCTGGTGACCTTACCGCCATTCTCGACCAGCATCGTGCCGGTGCCTTCGTCGCCGACAGCAATTACCGTCATGCCCCAGAGCGAGCCGGCACCGCTGACCAGCACCGAACCGATGGAGCCGGCATTCTTCGCGATGCGACCGACAAGCCCTGAGCCGACCTTGCCGCCGTCAGTGATGGAGAGTGTGCCGGTGCCGGACACGCCGATTTCTATATCGTCGCCGGACGACACCGCCCAGGTCGAGCCCGAGCCACTGATTGAAACTGCGCCCAATGCACCGCTTTGCTTGCCGATGAGTGTGTCGGCGCTGGTCAGCGTTCCGCCAGCTGCCACGGTGATCGTGCCTTTGCCAAATTCACCAACAGCTAGCGGCCCCGTACTGGTCCACATCGAATCTGGGCCGGCAATCAAGACTTCGCCCGTTCCGTATTCCCCAACCGTACCTCGCGAATTGCTGACTTTGCCGCCATCACCGATGGTGAGATTGCCGTTGCCGTCACGTCCGATAGTCAGAGGGCCACCATTGATCCATTGCGATCCGGTACCTGTCACCACGACAGAGCCGCGGCCGACTCCAAGTGAGCCAATCACACCGGCATCATCGCTGGTTACCAAGCCGCCCTTCTCTATGAGGAGTTTCCCGTCCCCAGCCTCTCCAACAAGGGTAACGCTGGACATATTCCATCGCGAACCAGTACCGCTGACCGAGACAGATCCAACTGAACCGGCAGCGCGTCCGACAAACCCTGACCGGCCCGACACGCCGGCCCCGTCCAAAACAGTGAGCCGGCCATGACCAGCATCACCAATAAAAAGGTCGTCACTCCTGTTGTCCCATATCGAGCGTGCGCCAGTAACGGTTGCGATGCCTGTTCCGGACGCGAGCTGCCCGATCGAAGCACCCGAGCCCAGGATAAATCCACCGTCGGAGATGGTCAGTGTTCCGTTCGTGCCTTCGCCGACGGTCAGCTCTCCATTCAGGGCCCAGACTGATCCCAATCCGGTCAGTGTTACCGCGCCCCCTTTGCCACCAGTGTGCGTTCCAATCGAAGCAACCGTCGTTAAAACCACGCCGCGATTTTCGATCTGAAGACTGCCGTAACCATCCGTGCCAACCGAGAGGTTTCCGGAAGCCCATTGCGAGGTCTGAACGGTGACGACGCCAACAGCATCTTCGTTGCTGCCGATAAAGGCACTTTTCGAAGACATGTGACCGCCGTTGAGAACGTTTACGGCTCCCTCTCCATCGAAGCCGACAATAAGCTGGTCATTGCTCCATTGCCCGGCAATGTCGACAACACCCAAAGAGCCCGGTTCCATACCGATCCAGCCCAGCCTGCTCGTCAAACGACCGCCGCTTGCAATATCAACGTGCCCCGTTCCCGATCCCCCCACATAGACCGTGTCTGCAAATGCGTTACCGCCGGAGATCCGTGCTCCCGGAGAAGACAGGTCGATCATGGCGTCGTCAGCCGCTGTCGGCACAGCACCGGTGCTCCAATTGCCGCCCTCAAACCAGTTCGCCGAGTTGGAGCCATCCCAGACTGTCTGTGCCGCAGCGAAGGAGGGTAAGGCTGTTGCAAACGCGCTGGCCAGCAATATCGCCTTCAAGCTCTTCAGTGTGGACAGACGGTTCGACAGCGAGATCAGGCCGGATACTTCGACAGCCTCCCCATCTCCTCGCAGCCAAGTGTCATTCCGGCACAGGTCGAGCATACTCTTCCCCTCAAAAGAGACTCGCCGACTGTAGCGAACGCGCTGCGCCCGCACTTCATATGAACGGATTAGGTATTGGCCCGCAAATCGCGTGCGACGCTGCGCGTTCCTTTGCGCCCGCCAGAAGAGGCGCACTCCAAAATATTCAGCGATTGGGCGGGTTGGTGACCTGGGAAGAGCCTACCGCACCACGGTCAGCCGCTCGGCCGCGCGCGTGATCGCGGTGTAGAGCCAGCGCTGGCGTGTTTCCTTGAAGGCAAAGCTTTCATCGAACAGCACGACCTCGTTCCATTGCGAACCCTGCGCCTTGTGCACGGTCAGCGCATAGCCGAAGTCGAAATCGTCGAAGCGTTTTTTCTGCTGCCAGGAAATCTCTTCTTCCGGATTCTCGAACGCTGCCTTGAGCAGCTTGATCTTGGCAACGCCGCGGTCGGGGTCGTCTTCTTCCGGTGAGACGAGCAGGTTGATGCCTGGCTTCACCGTTTCGCGCGACGAGGTCATCACCTTCCACAACGAGCCGTTGAGCAGGCCCTTGGCCGGGTCGTTGCGCAAGCAGACCAGCTTGTCTCCGGCCTGCGGATAGTCCGCAGTAAAACCCTTCAGTTCGCGCAGTCGTTGATTGTAGCGCCGCCTCGTCTGGTTGCGTCCGACCAGCACCTGGTCGGCCTTCAGTACCAGATCCTGGTTGACTTCCTCGCGGCCGATCACCTGGGCAGCACCGTAGTCGCCACGCATGAACTCACGTCCTTCCCGCACATCAAGCGCCAGACGGATGATCGGGTTGTCGCGTGCCTGGCGATGAATCTCCGTGAGCAGATAGTCCGGTTCATGCTCTGTGAAGAAGCCGCCGCCGGATATCGGCGGCAGCTGCGCCGGATCGCCCAGCACCAGAACCGGCGTACCGAAGGACAACAGATCGCGACCGAGCTGTTCATCCACCATCGAACATTCGTCGATGATGACGAGCGCTGCCTTGGCGATCGGGCTCTGGCGGTTGAGCGAGAAGGTCGGATTGATCGACGTCTTTCCCGTCGTCTCATCCTCCACGGCCTCTTCGCCGCGCGGGCGATAGATCAGCGAGTGGATGGTACGGGCATTCACAGCGCCTTTCGAACGCAAGACCTGGGCTGCCTTGCCCGTGAAGGCGGCGAACTGCACCTGGCCATCGACATGCTCGGCGAAATAACGCGCCAGCGTCGTCTTGCCGGTACCCGCGTAGCCGAACAGACGAAACACCTGTGGCTGGCCAACCTTCAGCCAGCGCGCAACCGCCTTCAGCGCCTCATCCTGTTGGGGTGAAAGTTCCATGGCCGAGACAAAGGAGATTCTGTCGTCGACGGCAAGACCCCATCGATCAGATAGCTGCCACCACAGACTACTTTGCCAGTCTCTCCAAGGCCTTCACGGTTTCGCGCAGCCCCCGGTCGCGCAGCTTGTCGGTGCGCAGCACCATGGCAAGCACGCGCGAAAGCGGTGGCGACAACTGTTTGACGTTGAAGCGCCTGATATCCCGCTCGTTGTCCATGGCTTGCCGAGGAAGAATAGCGCAGCCGAGCCCTGCCGCTACCAGTTCCTTGATCGCCTCAACGCTGCCCAGTGACATTGCAGGCTTCATGCGGATACCGGCCGCCGCGAACCAGCCTTCGACAAGACGGTAGGCGTTACCGCCGGTCTCGAACAGCACGAGTTGCAGGGCGGAAAGGATTTCGGGCGTCGTTTCGACCGGCATGGGTGCACCCGAAGCAAAAACAGCGACGAATTCGTCCTCGACCAGAGGCCTGATGTCGAGCGAGCGGCTGGAGACCGGCAAGGTCACGAGCCCGATGTCGATACGGTTTTCCTGCACAGCCTCGACAATCGCCGCCGCGTTGCCGGTGCTGACCGTGATCTCCATTGTAGGGAAACGCTGTCGCAGCGCCTTCAACGCCGGTGGCAGGAGATGAATGCTGGCCGTAGCACCGGTGCCGATGCGAACGCGGCGAGGCTGGTTACCGGTATGACCGGCCATCGCGTCCAGCGCGGCATCTGCCGCGGCGCCAATACGCTCGGCATGAAGCGAAAGCTCGACGCCCGCTGCGGTCGGCTGCGCCTTGCGACTGATGCGCTCGATCAGCCTCACTCCCAGCCGTTTCTCCAGTTCCCGCAATTGCAGGCTGATCGCGGGTTGCGTCAGTCCCTGTTTTCGAGCCGCGGCCGAGAAGCTGCCCAACTCGACAACGTCCAGAAAGGTTTGCAACTGGTCGAGATTCAGTCCTCGCATACAAAGAAATTCTAATACCTTGTATCAGCTATGCAAGAATTCCTTTGCAGACATTATCTGGCGACTATGGCGAACCAAACCAGCCGAGATCGCCATGCCAGTCTGTGCCGCCTTCCTCGAACTGCTGCATTATCTAGCCCAGTCCCCATCATCGCGGTTGCGGCAGCGCGCAGCGCTGCGTGAATTGGACGCGCATCTGTTGACCGATCTGGCACTGACGAAGAAACAGGCGACCGAGGCGCGCCTGTCGGCCGGACAGCCAGCGGAAAACCCGCCTGAGTGTACCGTACCAAGCGACCCGCTATCATACGGACATGCGTGTCTTGATTCTGGGTGGCAACGGATTGATAGGCTCGGCCGTGGCGCACGCGCTGGCACGGCGCGGCCACGAGCTCCTGGCGATCGGACGTGACATTGCGGTTGCGTCACGACGCATGCCGGGTATCGATTGGCGCAGGGTCGACATCGCTCGCCTGACCGATGTCGAAGCCTGGCTGCCCTTGCTCCAGGAAATGGATGCCGTCGTCAATTGCGCAGGCGCTTTGCAGGACGGAGCTCGGGACGATGTAAGGGCATTGCAGGAAACCGCAATGCTTGCCCTCTATCAAGCGTCGGTGGCGTCCGGCATCAAACTCATGGTTCAGATCTCGGCCCGTACCGACGGGATCGCTGCAGCAACAGAGTTTCTTGCTACCAAGCGTTTGGCTGACGAGGCGTTGACACGGTCCGGCGTACCGTTCGTCATCCTGCGGCCGGCGCTCGTCATCGGCCGCAATTGTTATGGCGGTTCATCGCTGCTGCGAGCATTGGCTGCTTTTCCTCTCGTGACACCGCTGGTGAATGCAAACTCACCGATCGAGGTGGCGGCGCTGGACGACGTCACTCTCGCCGTGATCCACGCACTGGAGAACGGTATTCCCACCGGCAGCGATCTGCATGTCGCGGCACCCCAAATCTTCACGCTGGCACAGATCGTGGCGCGGCATCGGGCATGGCTTGGTCTGCCGGCTGCATCCGTTCTGCCTGTTCCCATGTTTGCAGCATCAGCCGTGTCGCGACTGGCCGATTGGCTCGGCTGGCTTGGCTGGCGCTCGCCCTTGCGGTCGACGGCGATGCTTTCCGCATCTGGCGGCATAACCAGCGCCGCCGGCAATGTGAACTTGCCTTTCACGCCAAGATCACTCGACGAGACCCTCGATACCCAGCCGGCCGGGGCTCAGGACCTATGGTTCGCCCGGCTCTATCTCCTGAAGCCGTTGATCATCGGCACGTTGTCGCTGTTCTGGATTGTCTCGGGCGTGATGTCACTTGCCCTTTTCAAGGCCTCCAGCGCGCACCTGGCAGAAGTAGGTGTTTCGTCAGCTGGCGCCATACTGCTCACCCTCGCGACCAGCCTTGCAGATATAGGGTTGGGGCTGGCAGCCGCCGCGCGGCGCACGGTTCGGCCTGCCCTGCTTGGCATGATCGGCCTCTCGATGTGCTATCTGGCGACGGCATCCATTCTGGAGCCCTCGCTTTGGCTCGACCCACTCGGCGTTCTGGTGAAAGTCATTCCGCAGATCGTACTGGCGGTTGTCGCGCTCGCCATTATCGAGGAACGCTAGGCAATGGTCGATCTCCTGCGGCTCGTCCATGTGCTTGGCGCCACGGTGCTGTTTGGAACGGGCCTCGGTATCGCATTCTTCATGGTCGTCGCGCACCGTAGCTTCAGGCCGGACCTGATTGCCCATGTCGCCGGCACGGTCGTCATAGCCGATACGATCTTCACGGCGACGGCAGTCATCCTGCAGCCGATCACCGGCGCCCTTCTGGCCCACCAGCTCGGCTGGCCGCTTTCCGAGGGCTGGATCGCGCTCTCTTTGGCACTTTATGTTGTTACCGGACTGTTCTGGCTGCCGGTGGTCGTCATTCAAATCCGCTTGCGCGATCTCGCCCGGGAGTCTGCGGCGACAGGCAGCCCTCTCCCTGCAAGATATTTCCGACTCTACGGAATCTGGTTCGCTTTCGGCTGGCCGGCCTTCGCCAGTGTCCTCGCCATTTTCTGGCTCATGCTGACAAAACCATCAATCGTCCTGTTCTGACAAATACCGCGCCCGACAGAGCGCTGCCGGGCCAAAAAGAAAGGCCAGGCATTTCGCCCGGCCTTTCTCCTTCCTGGATCGGAAACCGCTTATTTCTTGGCGTGCAGGGCGATGTGCTGCTCGAACGCCTTACCGAAAGCGGTGAGGAAATCCTTGGTACCCTGATTGGTCAGGTTGCCGGCCTCGTCGAACAAGTTGGCAGCTCCGCCAATATAGGCTTCCGGCTGACCCATCACCGGCATGTTCAGGAAGGCCAGCGACTGGCGCAGGTGATGATTGGAGCCGAAGCCGCCGATGGCACCGATCGAGGTGGAGATGATCGCCGCCGGCTTGCCGTTCAGCGCGCCCTGGCCGTAAGGACGCGAGGCAACGTCAATGGCGTTCTTCAAGACACCCGGTACTGACCGGTTGTACTCGGCGGTCGCGAACAACACCGCATCGGCATCGGCGATACGCTTGCGAAATGCAACCCAGTCCGCCGGCGGATTGGTGTCCAGGTCCTGATTGTAGTGAGAAACGGCACCGATATCGAGGAAGTCGAACTCGAGACCTGGCGTCAACGCAGCAAGCGCCTTGGCGATCTTGCGGTTGAAGGAGTCCTTGCGCAGGCTGCCGACAAGTACGGCCACTTTGGTCATGGAAATATCCCTTGAGAGAATGGTTCGAGATGTCGCCAACGCCGGAAGCCGCCAGGTTTTCCCTGATGGCCGCACTGTCCCCTCGACCGGCGCCGAGCGGTCGCCGAATAGTTCATATGACCTGATCCGGCAATTCAACGTTTTGCGAACAGTGCGTCACCTGTTCGGTAGCGACCTGTCGCCCCTTGCTCTTATCAAACAGCGACGGCTGAGCAGTCCCTTAGAAATGAAGGGATCCGGTTGGCTGCTGCAGGTCCGCAACCAAAAGGCCGAGCATCCTACAGCACATCACCCGGCCTCGGCGCAGTGTGCTTCTGCAGCCGCAGAAGTCCAAGGGAAGCTGTTCGCTGACATAACCGTGAACGGTCGGTGGATAGCGTTCCGGGTGATCCATCGCGCCCAGCATGAAAAACACCTGGTCTTCGATGCGCGCATCACGGTAGGCGATGGGCGCCCCGCAAGTCGCGCAAAAGCTTCGGCTGATCGGAAACTTGCCGTAGATCGACGCTTCACCACGGAAAGTCACGTGCTCGGCCAGGAAACCGACGAAGGCTGCGACGGGCGCGCCGCTTGCCCTTCGGCAGTCAGTGCAGTGGCAGTAGCTGGTGTAGAATGGGTCGGCCGAAGCCTCGAAGATGATAGCGCCGCAGCGACACCCGCCGGTGTGAAGTATGGTCATGTCATCTCCCAGCATGGGCTCGCTGCGTTGCGGAAAGCCCTGTCGTCATTCGCGAACCAGGCCGCCTTGGCGATCCTGACATCGCCCAACGGAAGCAACCTAGCGAATAACGGGGCAAACTGGGAAGCGGTGACAGTCTCCGGTCCGCACGCCGGACAAAGGAAAGCCCGTCTGCTACTTTTGTAGGCATATGCCTGCAGACGGGCCCGCCCCCGCACGATGAATCATCCCCGTACGCATAGAGCGAGGATGACGATATCGCTCTGATCGGGCAAAGAAATTGTACTTTGTGGCAATGCCCTTACGAAACCGCCAAGCGTAAGCGTAGCGCTACTCTTGCCTCGCCGCCTCGCCGGAAAGGCTGGCCGTCACCCCGCGCAATCCCGACATGGCGAGTGCCGCGAGCGCGCATGACAACAGCAAGGCCGAGCAGGCGACCAGCACGGCGGTCGCACCGAAGCTATCCAACGCCACTCCGGTGACGAGAGCAGCCGCTGGTGCACCGAGCAGCACCAGGCTCATCGAGATGCCGATGACATTGGCGCGCAGGTCTTTCGGCACACTCGATTGCAGCAGGGTTGCAAAGACTGGCGACAGCGGGCCGGCGGCGACGCCAAGCATGGCACCAGAGGCGATCATGATCGGCACCGACCGGCCAAACAGCAGCAAGGCGACGCCGGCGGCAAGCCCGGCAAAGGCAGTCGAGAAGATGCCACGCAGCGACGGTGCCTGGCTTGCGAAGGCCAGGGCGACATTGGAAGCGATCGCGCCGGCCGAGGCCGCTGCCAGAAACATGCCGAGCAATGCCGCCGACCTGCCTTCCGTGCGCAGGATCGCCGGCAGGGCAATGCCTTCGACGGCAACGAAGACGCTGGTGCCGATGCCCGCCAGGATCAGCGCGGAGCGCAGCGTCGGCTGCCCGAAGATGAAGCCGAGCCCGGCCTTCATCTGGCCGACTGTCGAACCGGCGATGCGGCGCAGCCGGAAGCGCGGCACGCTGAGGGCAACCAGCACGGCGGCCACGAGATTGATGACGGCGATGATCCATAACAAAACCGTCGTGCTGGTAACGGCGACCAGGAAAGCCGCGATCGCCGGCCCGGCAATCGCCGCGCCGTTGTCGACGAGGTCGTCGATGGCGTTGGCCCGGATCAGGGGCAGACGCGCCAGCCTGGCGATCTCGGGCACACGCGCCTCGATAGCGATGCCGCCCGGCCCGTCGAGGATAGCGCCCAGCAAGGCAAGGCTTGCCAGCAGTCCGATGGTGAGCATGCCGGCGTCATGGGCTGCGGCCGCGGCGACGGCAGCAGCAGTCCCCATCGCCACAGAAACCAGCGCCATGCGGCGGATGCCGACCTTCTCGGCGATGATGCCGCCAAAGGCCGAGCCGAAGATGGCGGGAAACAGCGTCAGCGCCGCGATGATGCCCATCCAGCTGGCATTGCCCGAGAGATCGTAGACCAGCCAAGGATAGACCACGGCGGTGATCGCATTGGCGAGATTGACGGTGATGCTGGCAAGCTGGAGCCCGGTATAAGGCCAGATGGTGCGCGCCAGCCGCAGTGCCTTTTGGTCGTCGGCCATGATGATGAACGGTTATTGTTTGTCCTGTGCAGCGGCATCGTGCTTCGGCGCCGTCTCGGGCACGAAATAGAGCAGCCAGATCAACCAGGAGAGGTAGATGTACTCCCATGCGCTGGCCTGGCCGTTGAGGGCCGCCATGACATCCGGAAGCTTGTAAATACCGATGAAGCCGAGAAAGCCCAGCCACCAGCGTTTCTGCATCTGCATCGTCGTATCTTTCCAAAGTCCGAAAGCGACTTGCGGTTCCAATGTCTGCCAAGATGCCCTGGCACGCACCGGAAGCCGCCTTGATCGCCGACCTCAGCCTGTCGGCACCGCGCCTGGCCGCAGAAAGCGCGTGATGAGGAGCCGCAGCATCGGCCGCTGCTCCAGCGGATTGAAGCCTGGATCGATGGCGACACGGCTGAAGACGCCGTCGATGAGTGCTGCGATCCAGCGGGCACTGTCAGCGGGGTCGAGCGTCGGATCGACCTGGCCGCGAGCAGCAGCGTTGCGCAACAGCGTGTTCAGCGCCACCTGCAGTTCATTGTCGTTCTTGGTGACGAGCTTGCCGATCTCCTCGTCGCGCATCGCCTCGGCCGCGATCTCCAGCGCCAGCTTGAGATAGGTCGGGTCGGAAGCGAGCTCGAGCACGATGTCCATGAAGTCGAGCAGCTCGGCAAACAGGTCCGCCGACTGGATGGTGCCCTCGAAATAGTCGGCGGTCTGGCGCCGTTCTTCTTCCACAATGGCAGCGATGATCGCCTGCTTGTTCGGGAAATAATAGAAGAGGTTGCCGGGGCTCATGCCGGCCTCGGCGCAGATCTCAGCGGTCGACGTGCGATGGAAACCCTTGCGCGCGAAGCAGGCAACCGCAGCCTGCAAAATCTGCTGGCGCTTCGCTTCATGCTTTTCAGGGTCGACCTTGCGCATTCCGCCTCAATTCCGCCTCTTTATTTCTAGACTACTCAGTCTAATAAATGGCACCATGTACCGTGTCAACGCAGAATCTAGCACATTTAAGCGCCTTGACACCTTACAAAGTCATTTATTAGATCGACTAGTCTAATAAATAAGCGCGGCGGGGGACGCCGCAGATATAGGCGACAGTACTCATGCGTTACGTTTCTCGCTTCGCCAGAGCGCTTCCGTTCTCCACGGAAACGCGGAAACGCCCTCATTTCTCTCTACGCAATTCCGGACGGAAAACCGCTGCACACTTTTCCTGGAATTGCGTTCGGGCAGCGGCGGCATCCATTTTCATATTGACGGCAAGCACCGGACCAATGCTTGCCGAAGTTGCCGCCGCGTCGGCGCAACCGGATCTTTCGCAGCGCACCGTTTCCACCTTCATCGCAGAACGGCAGCCCGCGGAATGGACCCTGACCTTCACCGGCGTGCTGGTGGCGCGCGACGAGATCGCCGTCGGAACCGCCCTGCAGGACCAGCGCATCGCCGCGGTCGAGGTGGAGGTCGGCGAACACGTCAAGGCCGGCCAGGTTCTAGTCCGGCTGGAAACGGCGATGCTGGAAAACAAGCTGCGCGAATCGGAAGGCCGTGTGGCACGCAGCAAGGCTTCCCTTGCGCAGCAGGAAGCAACGCTCGCGCAGACCCAATCGGCGCTCGATCGTGCCGAGCGGCTGCAAATGACCCGCACCATCTCGCAGCAGACTTATGAGGACCGCGCGTCCGCCGTTGCGGTGGCCAAACAGGGTGTTGCCGTACAGCGGGCTGAGAATGCCGAAGCACAGGCGCAGCGTGCCGAAGCGGAGCGGCAACTTGAGCGCGCCATCGTCCGCGCACCCGCCGACGGTGTGGTCTCCGAGCGCTTGGCGCGTGCCGGCGCGCAGGCCGGCGCCGAACCGCTGATCCGCCTTATCCGCGACGGCGCGGTCGAATTCGCCGCCGAAGTTCCGGAGGCCGACCTGCCGGCGCTTGCCATTGGTCAGCCAGTCAAGGTGCGGCTCGCCGGCCGCGCCGGCGAGATCGACGGCAAGGTACGCATCGTTGCGCCGAAGATCGATCGCGAGACCCGATTGGGATCGGCACAGATCACGCTCGACACCAGCGAGCCGCTGTTTGTCGGCGCCTTCGGCAAGGCCGAGGTGATCTTCGCCAGGCGAGAGGCCATCGTCGTCGCCGACAGCGCACTGGTCTATGGACGCGGCACCGACGATTGCGCGGTCTTTGTCGTCAATGACGGCCGCGTGCAGCGCCGACCGGTCGAGACCGGACTGCGCAGGAGCGGCAAGGTCGAAATCCGTGCCGGTCTCGAACCTGGCGAACGCATCGTCGCCAAGGCAGGCGCGGCCCTGCGCGAAGGCGACGCCGTGACGGTCGTAGACCTGGTGCAGGCCGGCAGTGTGAAGAAGTGACAGGCCCCGAAGATCAAAACGATCTTCGCAAGGACCATCGAGTACGAGACATGCACACCAGCAACATCTCCGCCTGGGCGATCCGCAAGCCGGTCCCCACCATCGTCCTGTTCATCGTGCTGACCTTCGCGGGTCTCGCCGCCTTCATGCGGCTGCCGATCAACGCCAATCCCAACGTCACGTTCCCGATCGTGACCGTGACGGTTACGCAGTCGAGTGCCGCCCCGGCGGAACTGGAAACGCAGGTCACCAGGCGCATCGAAGGTGCCGCATCGGGCCTTGCCGGCGTCAACCACATCAAGTCGACCGTCACCACCGGGTCCTCGGTCACAGAGGTCGAGTTCAAGATCGGCGTCGATCCAGACCGCGCCACCAACGACGTGCGTGAGGCAATCCAGCAGATTCGCTCTGATCTGCCGCAATCGATCCAGGAGCCGGTGATCTCGCGCGTCGACGTCGATGGCAGCGCCATCCTCTATTACACGGTGAAGGCGCCGCGCATGACGCCGGTCGAACTGTCCTGGTTCGTCGACGACACCATCAACCGCGAATTGCTCGCCGTCAGCGGCGTGCAGAAGGTGCAGCGGCTGGGCGGCGTCAACCGGGAGATCCGCGTCTCGCTCGACCCCGACAAGATGCTGGCGCTCGGCGTGACCGCCGACCAGGTCAATGCTGCGCTGCGTGACAACAATGCCAACATTCCGGGCGGCCGTGGCACCATCGGCGGACGCGAGCAGTCCATCCGCGCACTCGGCAGCGTCAAGACGGTGGAAGAACTCGCGCAGCTCTCCGTGCCGCTGCCGGACAAGCGCTGGGTAAAGCTGGCCGACATCGCGATCGTCACGGATGGCGCAGCAGAGTCCCGCTTCTTCGCACGACAGGATGGCGAATCCACCGTCGGCTTCTCCGTCTCGCGCGGCAAGGGCTACAGTGACACCACCGTTGCCGACGCCGCCCGTGCGCGTATCGCCGAAATCCAGGCGCGCTCGCCGGATATCGAGATCAAGGAACTGATCTCGACCGTGCAATACACGATGGAAAGCTACGACGCCGCCTCGACCGCGCTGGTGGAAGGCGCGGTGCTGACCGTCATTGTGGTGTTCCTGTTCCTGCGCAACTGGCGTGCCACCATGATCTCGGCGCTGGCGATGCCGCTGTCCATCCTGCCCACCTTCGCGGCGATGGACCTGCTCGGCTTCACGCTGAACTCGATCAGCCTGCTTGCGCTGACACTGGTGATCGGCATCCTCGTCGATGATGCCATCGTCGAGATCGAGAACATCGAGCGCCACATCCATATGGGTAAGCGGCCCTATATCGCTTCGATCGAGGCGGCCGACGCCATCGGCCTTGCGGTGGTTGCCACGACATTGACCATCGTTGCCATCTTCGCGCCAGTGAGCTTCATCGGCGGCGCGGTCGGGCAGTATTTCAAGCAGTTCGGCCTGACGGTAGCCATCGCGGTGCTGTTCTCGCTGCTGGTCGCCCGCCTGCTGACGCCGCTGATGGCCGCCTATCTGATGCAGCCGGCGAAACAGGTCGACCATGACGTGAAACCGTCCAGGATCTCCGCCGGCTACACCACACTGCTCGCCTGGACGCTTGATCACCGCAAGACCGCGCTGGCGATCGTGGCGATGATCTTTGCAGGCTCGATCGGACTGCTCACCATGTTGCCGACAGGCTTCCTGCCGACCAGCGACGGCAACCTTTCGCAGGTCAAGGTGACGCTGCCGCCCGGCACCCGGCTCACCGAGACCGAAAGTGTAACCGACGGCATCGTCAAGCAGCTTCTGGCCCGGCCGGAAGTGGAGACGGTGCTGGTCACCTCCGAAAACGTCAACCAGGCCAACTTCCTGATCCGGTTGACGCCGCGCAGTGAACGCAGCGAGGACCGCAAGGGCTTCGAGATGGCGGTGCGGCCGATCTTTGCCATGACCCCGGATATCCAGTTCACCTTCCTTTCCGACGGTGGTGGCAAGGAGGTCACTATCAACCTGGTCGGCGAGGACGCTCAGGTGCTGTCCGATGCGGCACGCAAGCTCGAAATGGAAATGCGTGGCCTGCCCCAGCTTGCCAACGTTTTGTCGAGTGAACCACCGCTGGCACCCGAACTGGTGGTGAAACCTCGCCCCGACGAGGCAGCACGCCTTGGTGTGTCGTCGATGGCATTGGGAACCGTGGCCCGCATCGCGACATTGGGCGAAATCGATTCCGCCTCGGCGCAGTTCAACCTCGGCACCCGCCAGGTGCCAATCCGCGTGCTGCTGGACAGTTCCGCCCGGGCCGATTTGGAGGCGCTGCGCAAACTGCGTGTCGGTACGTCCGGCGGCAAGATGGTGCCGCTCACCTCAGTGGCCGACATCACCTTTGGTGCAGAGGAAGGCCAGATCGAGCGCCTCGACCGCAAGCGCCAGGTCGCGATCGAGGCCAACCTCGACAACAAGGCCACGCTTGGTACCGCCATGGAGGCGATCAAGCAGTTGCCGGCCTACAAGCAGCTGCCGGCAGGCGTCAGCCTCAAGGAGTATGGCGACACCGAAGCCATGGCCGAGATGTTCCGCAACTTCGCGCTCGCGGTGCTGGCGGGCGTGCTGATGGTGGTCGCTGTGCTGGTTCTGCTGTTCAAGGACTTCCTGCAGCCGGTGACAATTCTCATCGCGCTGCCACTGTCGCTGGGCGGGGCGGCGCTGGCGCTGATCATCGCAGGCTCGGCGCTCGACCTGTCCTCGGTCATCGGCATCCTGATGCTGATGGGCATCGTCGGCAAGAATTCGATCCTGCTTGTCGATTACGCGATCGAAGCCAGACGCGAGGGCCTCGACCGGCGCGCGGCATTGATGAAGGCCGGGACCACCCGCGCGCGACCGATCATCATGACCACCATCGCCATGGTGGCCGGCATGGTGCCGGCGGCTATCGGTGTCGGCGCCGATGCCGGCTTCCGTGCACCGATGGCGATCGCGGTGATCGGCGGCCTGATCACCTCGACGCTGCTGTCACTGGTGTTCGTGCCGGTGATGTTCACCGTCATGGACGACCTGAACCGCTGGCTGGCGCGCAAGCTGCGGCCACTGACCTCGGTAACCGATGCCGATCGTGCTGCCGGAGAACTGCTTGCTGCAAAGCAGGCCGAGACGCCGGGCCCATAAGCCCCCAGCTGGGTTTGGCCAAGGCGCAGGGGCAATCGCCTCCCCTGCGCCTTTCTTGTTTGCGGTTGCGCCGCCAACACCTTCTCCCCTTGTGGGAGAAGGTGGATCGGCGCACAGCGCCGAGACGGATGAGGGGTGTTGGAAGAAACGAGAGCGAAAAGAATTATACCTATATAACAATAGGTTCTGAAATCGGGAAGTTGCACTCCGTCCGGCACCCCTCATCCGGCCCTCCGGGCCACCTTCTCCCTCAAGGGGAGAAGGGGACTGCTGCACCCCTCAGTAACCCTGCGCTTCTCCTGCAACCGCACGGCTGTCGATGGCGCCGTTGTACCGCGCCCCGCCACCCTTGCGGATCTCGCCGAGGCTGCGGCCGCCAATCAGGATGCCGGCCGCCTGGCCCCAGGTCTTGCCCTCTTCCGTGATGTCGAGCTTGTAGCCCATGCCGGCGAGCAGCTTCTGGGTATCTGGCGACAGGCCGTTGTGTTCGACATACAGCGTGTCCGGCAGCCATTGATGGTGGATGCGCGGGGCATCGATCGCTTCCTGGATGTTCATGCCGTGGTCGATGACGTTGAGGATCGCCTGCAAGGTAATGGTGATGATGCGCGAGCCGCCCGGGCTGCCGATGACCATGAACGGCTTGCCGTCCTTTGCAACAACTGTCGGGCTCATCGAGGACAGTGGCGTCTTCTTCGGCTGTATCGCGTTCGCCTCGCCCTGCACCAGCCCGTAGAGATTGGGTACGCCAGGCTTCTGGTGAAGTCGTCCATCTCATTGTTGAGCAGGATACCGGTGCCGTCGGCCACGACGCCAGCGCCGAAAGCGCCGTTCAGCGTGTAGGTGACCGCAACCGCGTTGCCGTCCTTGTCAACGATCGAATAATGCGTCGTTTCCTTGCTCTCGCCGAAGCCCTGCGGCATCAGGTCCTTCGAGACGCCGGCGCGGAACGGATCGATCTTGGCGCGGATGCCCGCCGCATAGCCTTTGTCGAGCAGCTTATCGACCGGGTTCTGCACGAAGTCCGGGTCGCCAAGCGCCGAGTTGCGGTCGACATAGGCATAGCGCATTGCCTCGGCCATCAGGTGCACCGTATCGGCCGAGCCGGCGCCGAGATAGTCGATCGGGTAGCCTTCGAGCACGTTGAGGATTTCGCAGATGATGACGCCGCCGGAGCTTGGCGGCGGCGACGAGATTATCTCGTAGCCGCGATAGTTGCAGGTGATCGGCGCCAGTTCGCGAACCTGGTATTGTTCGAAATCCGCCTTGGCGAGGATGCCGCCCTTGGCGCTGGAAGCAGCGACGATGGTGTCTGCGATACCGCCCTTGTAGAAGGCATCGGCTCCCTTTTCCGAGATGGTCGAAAGCGTGGCGGCAAGGTTCGGCTGGACCAGCTTCTCGCCAATGCCGAATGGCTTGCCGTCCGGCTTCAGGAAAATGGCGGCAGCAGCTGGGTCCTTGGCCAGCCTTTCCGCGTCGGAAGCGAGCGCGGCCGCATCGCCCTGTTCCAGCGTGAAACCATCGCCGGCGAGCCGGATCGCCGCCGCCATCAGGTCGGCGCGTGGCAAGGTGCCGTATTTCTCACGTGCCATCTCAAGCCCCGCGACCGAGCCTGGTACACCGACGGCCAGGTAGCCATCGAGGCTGGCGCCCTTGATCGGGTTGCCGTCCTTGTCGAGATACATGGTCTTGGTGGCGGCGAGCGGCGCCCGCTCGCGGAAATCGAGGAAGGTCGTCTTGCCATCCTTGAAGCGGATGGTCATGAAACCGCCGCCGCCGATGTTGCCGGCGATAGGATAGGTGACGGCGAGCGCATAGCCGACGGCGACGGCCGCATCGACGGCATTACCGCCCTTCTTCAGCACCTCGACGCCGGCTTCGGTGGCCAGGCGTTGCGCGGTGACGACCATGCCGTTTTCGCCCTTGGCCGGCGCCGGCGAGGCGGCGATGGCGGGCGCAAGCGGCGCGAAGGCAAGCGCTGCAGCAAGGCTGACGGATATCAGCACATGGCGGATTGGTTGCATGACCATTCTCCAGAGATACCCCCGCCCCAGAGTGGTGATTCACGACGGGACCAATGACTCGCCTCAAAACCGTTTCGACGCAAGGCGCCATGTGCGGGAAATAATCGGCACAACAAGCGGCAAGGACGAAGCCGGTCTGGACTGCTGCGCATTCGTCGGCGTTCCGGCTGGATCCCCGACACTCTCCACTCTCTCCGAGGTCAAGGATGACGGACTTCATGTATCGCCAGCGCCAATTGTCGGCGTTGGCTCCACACTGGTGATTGGCGAAGATGCAAACACAACTCCGTCATCCTCGACCTCAAAAGGAGCGAAGCGACTGAAGAGTGTCGGGGATCCATTCCGGAACGACGGAGGACGAAACGGAGCGGGCGTCCGAGCCTCAGTTCGGCAGGTTTTCGAGCAGGAAGCGGATTTCGTTGCCGCCCATCGCCCTGCCGGTGTCCTCGTCACTGAATCCGGCTGCCAGCAGCGCGTCGGTGATCTGGACAAGTCCCGTCGTGTCGAACGGCATGGTGACGGCGCCGTCGAAATCCGAGCCGAGCGCGACATGATCGATGCCGACAACATCGACGGTATGCTTGATCGCCCTGGCGACGGCGGTTGCGTCCTTGCCGCAGATTGCAGTCTCCCAGTAGCCGATGCCGATCAGCCCACCCTTGGCCGCCAGCGCCTTCAGTTGGTCGTCGGACAGGTTGCGGTTGTTGTCGCAGGTCCCTTTCACGCCAGTGTGCGAGATGACGACGGGACGCGTCGAGATGGCGAGCGCGTCTTCGATCGTGGCCGACGAGGCATGTGCGAGATCGAGGATCATGCCCTTTTCCTCCATGCGGCGGACCATCTCGCGCCCCTTGTCGGTCAGCCCGCCCTTGTCGACGCCATGCGCCGAACCGCCCATTTCGCTGTCGAAGAAATGCGCCGGCGACATCATACGGAAACCGGCGTCGAAGAGCGCATCGACATTGGCCGGATCACCTTCCAGCACCTGCGCGCCCTCTATGGCGAGCAGGCCAGCGACGAGCCCTGACTCAACCTTGCGGCGATCGAGGAAACGGCGCAGGTCGCGCTTCGACCGGATGACGACGAAATGGCCGTCCGAGCGCGCCGCCATGTCGTTCAGCCTGGCGGCCTGGTAGAGCGCGCGCTGCTTGAGGCTGAAGATCGCGGAAATCGGCCAGCGCTGGCCGATCGCAAGCAAAGTGATGTTGTCGGTAGAACCGTCATTGTGCTCGATGTTCTGGCCGCGCGGCGACTTGCTGACCACGGCAAAGACCTGCAAGGCGACGTTGCCCTCGTCCAGGCGCGGAATGTCGACCTGGCCACGAGTACCCCGCAACAGGAGATCGCGCCCCCACAACAGCGGATCGGCATGCAGATCGGCGATGGTGAGCGTCTCATGCAGCGCCTTTGCCCGGTCCGAAGCGGCATAGGGCGGCGGATTGATCACGCCGTTCATCGCCTGCTCGACACGCCCCGGCAGCACGAAAAAGAAAAATCCGAGCCCGGCGATGAGCACCAGCACCAGTACCGCGAGAACAGACTTCCAGAAACGCCGCATCACACCCCCGCCGTCACAAGGCAACCTCGCTGTACATTACCGGGCGTTGCCCGGACGCAGATCATTTCCCGGCAAAACCCGGAAGTCGAGGTGAAGGTCGGGCGGTTGAGGGGTTCTCAACCAGTTTCGTTGAGCGGTTCAACGCCATCGCCCGCGATGGCATGTCCTGCCCCGGCTTAACCCTTGTAAACCAGCCCCTGCGGGTCGATCTCCGGCTTGCGGCCAGCCACAAGATCGGCCAGCAGAGCGCCCGAGCCGCAGGCCATCGTCCAGCCGACATGGCCGTGCCCCGTGTCGAGATAGAGGTTCTTGTATTTGGCGCGACCGATGACCGGAACCGAGTTCGGCATCATCGGCCTCAGACCCGACCACAGCTCGGCCTTGTTCTCGTCGAACGCACCCGGGAACAGATCTTTCGCGGTCCTGAACATGGCGGCGAAATCGCGCGGACGATAGGAGCGATCGAAGCCGGTGAATTCCGCCGTCGAGGCGATGCGCAGCCGGTTGCCTAGCCTTGAATAGGCGATCAGCTGATCTTCGTCGGCGCCACCCATGGTTGGCCCCTTGCTCTCATCTTCCAATGGCACCGTCGCGGTGTAGCCCTTGACCGGATAGATCGGCAGGTCGATGCCGTAGCGGCGGCCAAGCAGGCCACTTTCCGGGCCCATCGAGATCACCACCGCGTCGCCCGAGACCGAGCCTTGCGAGGTCACCACATTGCGAACGGTGTCGCCTTCAATGTCGAGTCCTTCGACATTGGCACCAAACAGAAACTTCACGCCGAGCCGCTCGGCGGCAAAAGCAGCGAGGTTCTCGACGAACTGACGGGAATCTCCGGTCTGGTCGATCGGCGAATAGACACCGCCGGCGATCTTGTCCTTGGCACCGGCAAGGCCCGGTTCGAGTTCGACCAGCCGGTCACGGTCGACGATCTCGATCGGCAGGCCATGCTTCGCAAGGAATTCGTAGTTCGACGTGCCGTGTTCGAGGCTCTTTTGCGTGCGGAAGAAATAGAGGATGCCGCGGCGGCGCTCATCATAGTTGACGCCCGTGAATTGCTGCAGCGCGTTGATGCAGTCGCGCGAATAGAGCGCCAGCCGCAGCTTCACCTCGCTGTTGGCACGCAGCCGTTCCTGCGTGCATTGCCGCAGGAACCGCAGGCTCCAGGCAAAGAAATAAGGATCGAAGCGCAACCGGACCTTGATGCCGAGATCATGGTTGTAGAGCGCCCGCAGGAAGGTCTTGAGTGCCGCCGGCGAAGCCCAGGCCGTCGCATCGCCGGGCGAAACAAGGCCGGCATTGGAATAGCTGGTGCCCCGCGCCGCCGTCTCGTGGCGCTCCACCACGGTGACCTCGTGACCGTCCCTGGCCAGGTAATAAGCTGCTGCCGTGCCGACAACGCCGGCGCCCAGTACCACAATCTTCAAAACCGTCTCCCCAAAAACCGACCAGCGACCGCTTGCCTGACGCACCCACCTGCCGGCGGTCCTCATAACGGCAATCGGCCCGCATTTCGAGCCTCGACCTGATGGTCCAGATGTTTACGGAAGTTAGCCGCGGGCGGAGTTCTTGGTCGCCAGGATGCGCTCCCACGCGAGCGCATCGCGCACGATCAACTCGAGATCGTCACGGTGCGGCGTCCAGCCCAGCTCAGCCCGGGCAAGGTCGGCATTGGCAATGACGGATGCCGCATCCCCGGGACGACGCGCTCCCATGGCGACGGCAAAATCCTTGCCGCTGACGCGACGCACGGCTTCGATAACCTCGAGCACCGAATAGCCGTGGCCGTAGCCGCAATTGGCGACGAGATTGCCCGCCCCCGCACGCAGCCGCTGCAGGGCCAGTCGATGCGCCGTGACGAGATCGCTGACATGGACATAGTCGCGCAGGCAGGTTCCATCCGGGGTAGGATAGTCGTTGCCGAAAACCTCCAGCGAAGGTCGCTTGCCGATCACCACCTCGGAGGCCACCTTGATCAGATGCGTCGCACGCGGTGAAGCCTGTCCGGTGCGGCCCTTGGCGTCGGCGCCAGCGACGTTGAAATAGCGCAGCGCCGAATAACGCAGGCCGTATGCGGCGGCGGCGTCGCGCAACATCCATTCGCTCATCAACTTCGACAGGCCGTAGGGCGATTCCGGCATGGTGACAGCGTTTTCGGTCACCGGTTCCAGCCGGCTGCCGCCATAAACCGCCGCGGTCGAGGAGAAGATGAAGTTCTGCACCCCGCCGCGGACCGCCGCTTCGATCAACGATCGGGTCTTGGAGGTGTTGTTCTCGTAATAGGCCAGCGGATCAGCCACGGATTCCGGAACGATGATGGAACCGGCGAAATGAATGATCGAATCGATCCCGTGCTCGCGAATGATCCTGGCGACGAGGTCCTTGTCGGCGACATCGCCGACCACGAGCGTGGCTTCAGGCGCTACCGCCCAGTCGAAGCCGGTGGACAGCCGGTCAAGGACGACCACTTCCTCCTCGCCGGCATCGAGCAGTTCCCAGACCATATGGCTGCCGATATAACCGGCACCACCCGTCACCAACACGGCCATACGGCCCACTCCCCTCAAAAATCCGCAAACTGTCTCATCTGCTGGATTGTTGCAGACGCTAGCCGGAAAGCCTTAAGAAGCAATGTGACGGCATTGCCAATTTTTCGAAGCGGCCTTTGATCCACATCAAGGGAATAGTTCACAGACCGTGTTCGTTAGATTTGGTTCAAGGCGTGGCATTTTGACCAAAGCTGGTCCATGGACGCCGAACGGGCCTATGACTATGATCCGGGCGCAAATTGGGAAGCACAGATGAACTATCAGCGGTTCTTCGAGGAAGCGATCGACCAGCTCCATGCGGAGCGCCGCTATCGGGTATTCGCCGACCTGGAACGCATCGCGGGCAAGTTTCCGCGCGCGATCTGGCGCGCCAATGGCCGCGCCCAGGAAATCACCGTCTGGTGCTCGAATGATTATCTCGGCATGGGCCAGCATCCCGATGTCATCGCCGCCATGCAGGCCGCTGCAGGCGGCATGGGCACGGGTGCCGGCGGCACCCGCAACATTTCCGGCACCAACCACCCGCTGGTAGAACTCGAACTCGAACTTGCCGACCTGCATGGCAAGGAGGCCGGGCTGGTCTTCACCTCGGGCTTCGTTTCCAATGAGGCAGGCATCTCGACCATCGCGCGCCTGCTGCCGAACTGCCTGATCCTGTCCGACGAACTCAACCATGCCTCGATGATAGAAGGCATCCGTCGCTCGGGTGCCGAGAAGAAGATCTTCCGCCACAACGATGTGGCACATCTGGAAAGTTTGCTGCAGAGCGCCGGGCGTGAACGCGCCAAGCTGATCGTGTTCGAGAGCGTCTATTCCATGGACGGCGACATTGCGCCGATCAAGGCGATCGCCGATCTCGCCGACAAATACAACGCCATGACCTATATCGACGAGGTTCATGCTGTCGGCATGTATGGCCCGCATGGCGGCGGCATCACCGAGCAGGAGGGCCTGGTCGACCGCATCGACATCATCGAGGGCACGCTCGCCAAGGCGTTTGGCACGCTCGGCGGCTACATCACCGGCCCGCGTGCCGTCATCGACGCGGTGCGCTCCTACGCACCGGGCTTCATCTTCACCACTGCGCTGCCACCTGCCATCGCTGCCGCGACCACGACCTCGATTCGTCATCTCAAGGCCTCGCAGGTCGAGCGAGACGGCCAGAAGCGCCAGGCCGACCGCACCAAGCGGGTGCTGGCCGACGCCGGCCTGCCGGTCATGAATTCTGCCACGCATATCGTGCCGGTGCTGGTCGGCGAACCCGAGCTCTGCAAGATGGCGAGCGACCGGCTGCTCGGCGTGCACGGCATCTACATCCAGCCGATCAACTATCCGACCGTGCCGCGCGGCACCGAGCGGCTGCGCATCACGCCGACGCCGTTCCATGACGACACTCTGATCGACGGCTTGCGCGACGCGCTTGTCGAGACCTGGGATGCGCTCGGCATACCTTACGGGTCTACCGGCCGCCCCGCCGTCACCGAGAGCGAGCGCATCATCCCGCTGCTGGTGCCGAAGTCCGGCGGCTGAGCTCCGGAGCATTCCAGGAAACGCACGCAGCAGTCTGCCGCCGGAACGGTGAACGGTTCCAGAAGCTGGGATGAACTGCTTCAGTTACCGCCCGCGTAGCTCCTGTTTGCGGCATTCTGTACGAGGGCGATGGCAAGCGGCGGCAGAAGGAAGCCCGCCACCGCCAGCCAGGGCAATGAAACCGAAGCCCCCTGCCCCTTGTCGTGTGCGCGATCGTTGAGAAGATCGCCAAGGGTCACCAGCAGAATTGGCAGTCCAAACGGCGCAAGGATCGCAATCAGCGTGGCAGCGCGCGGCGTGAGCAGCCGTTGCGAAGCCTGTGCCCCCGCCAGTTCGCCATGGATATGATAAACCCAGTAAGCAAGGTAGATGACCGCCCCCACCGTGGCGCAGAACAGCAGAAACGAAAGGACCAGGGCGAGCGGGCCAGCATTGCCGAATGTCGGCACCTGCAGGAAACGGGCGGCAAGTCCCATCAGCAGGAACAGGATCGGTGGTGCCAGCAGGATGGCGGCGACCATGGCAGGCGATCGCCGGCGTGGCGGCAGCGGCTGGTGACGATGGCGTGGGGCGCCATCGAAATCGAGGCGTCGAGCCGGCAGCAGAACCAATATTGTAAGGACAAGGCAGCCCAGGTAGACCCAGACGATCGACAACCCGCTCTTATCGAAGACGGACAAGATCCCCGAACCCAGTGGGGCAAAGTGTGACACCAGTATGGTCGTCAACATCAGAACGAGAACGCTGGCGAAATCGAGCTTGCCCGGTCGTCCGCCGACAATAATGATCGCGCTCGCGAGAGGGAGAACGGCCCGCACCGTTCCCACGGCCACTCCAAACAGAAACAGCAGCACCATCGATCCCAGGACGGCCGGCATCGCCAGAACCCCCGCCGTGACAAGGCTGCTGACGAGGATGGGCAAAATCATCGCCGCCCTCGCGTGGCCTAGCGCCACGATAAATGCCGCGAAGGAGCCGACGACCAAACCGAGGATGGTGCCGAGAAAGAATATCCCTACATTTTCGGAGCTTACTCCGGCCAGATTCGAAACCAGGGGCAGGAAGAAGTTCAACCCTTCCGCCCCAAAGGCCACGAAAAGCGAAGCGAAAAAGAGTGCCCAATAGCGGTAAGTGCTCAGAAAATCCGCCATCGTAAAACCGGGATTCGTTGAGGCGATGGGGGTGGTGTTGCTCATTGCAGATACGTTTCTCTTTCTGATATCTCCGTCAGGCGCGCCACGTTTCCTGGGCGGCAGCACCGTCGGGTGACCGGGCTTTCGAAGTCAATATGTTGCTGCTAGGATAGCGTCGTAGAAATTCGTAACAGGAAGTTACACACTCTTGCCCGACGACGGCGACAGTACAAGCGACGGTCGACACCGAAGGCAGCTGGTTCCGCGATGCGGAATCAGCTGCCTCTGTCCATCCCTTCATCCACTTTGCTTCGTTTCGACCTCCGGTGATCCCACCGGGGGCTTTCTGCGTTCACCCAACAACCCTTAGGACCAACAATGGAACTCCTCGCGGATCCAGCCATCTGGACCGGCCTCATCACCCTTATCGTCCTCGAAATCGTGCTCGGCATCGACAACCTCATCTTCATCGCAATCCTGGCCGACAAGCTGCCCGCGCATCAGCGCAACAAAGCGCGCGTGATCGGCCTCACGCTGGCATTGTTGATGCGCATCGCATTGCTGTTCTCGATCTCCTGGATCGTCACGCTCACGCAGCCGCTGTTCTCGATCGCGACGTTCTCCTTCTCGGGTCGTGACATCATCCTCATTCTCGGCGGCGTCTTCCTGATCGCCAAGGGCACGCTGGAACTGCACGAGCGCCTGGAGGGTGACCACAGGCCAAAACAAGGCAGGATCGTCCAGGCCGTCTTCTGGCAAGTCATCGTCCAGATCGTCGTGCTCGACGCGGTGTTTTCGCTGGACAGCGTCATCACTGCCGTCGGCATGGTTGACGAACTGTGGGTGATGATCACAGCCGTCTGCGTGGCCATGGCCGTCATGATCGCCGCCTCCAGGCCACTGATGGCGTTCGTGTCGCGGCACCCGACCGTGGTCATCCTCTGTCTCGGCTTCCTTCTGATGATCGGCTTCAGCCTGGTGGTCGAAGGCTTCGGCTTCCACATTCCGAAGGGCTATCTCTATGCCGCGATCGGCTTTTCGGTGCTGATCGAGGCGGCCAACCAGCTCGGCCGCCGCAACCGCGAGAAGGTCATCAGCACCGGCGACCTGCGCGAGCGGACCTCCGAGGCCGTGCTCCGGCTGCTTGGCGGCCGTGTCGGCGAACAGCCGCTGGGCACGATTGTCGACGTGATCGCCGAGCAGACCAGGCGCGACGAACTGTTCAAGCCCGAAGAGACGGAGATGATCCGCGGCGTGCTCGACCTTGGCAAGCGCCCGGTCTCCTCGATCATGTCGCCCCGCAACGAACTGGAATGGCTGAACCTGAACGAAGATGTCGAGACCTTGCGCGCAACCATCCGCAGGCTCACGCACGGCCGCGTCATCCTCGCCCGCGACAACGTCGAGGATTTTGTCGGCGTGGCTGTGGCCAAGGACCTTTCCAGCGCCCTGCTCGATGGCGAACGGATCGACTGGACGCGCATGGCCCGGCAACCGCTGGTCGTGCACGAAACCACCGACGTGCTCACCGTCATGGAGCAGTTGCGGCGCTCGCCAGTGCAGATGGCCATGGTCGTCGACGAGCACGGATCGCTCGAAGGCATCGCCACCCCGACCGATATCCTGGAAGCCATCGCCGGCGAATTTCCCGACATGGACGAGGAGGCAGCCGTGCTGCAACGCCAGGACGACGGATCATGGCTGGCAGACGGTTTCATCGACATCCGCCAGCTCAGCAACGCCATCGATCACGACATGGTCGATGATGCAGACCGCTACGCCACGCTCGCCGGCTACATCCTCACCGAACTCGGCTACCTGCCGAAGGAGGGTGAGGTGCTCGAGGCGGACGGCTGGCGCTTCGAAGTCATCTCACTCGACAAGCGTCGCATCGGCAGGGTGCGCATCAGCACACTGGAAACGGAATGACAGCGACGGAGATCCGAGCAATCCAGGAAAAATGTGTAGCGGTTTTCCGTCCGGAATTGCGTAAATCAAGACTTGGAGCGTTTCCGCGTCTCCGTGAGAAACGGAAACGCTCTAATCCATATCGGCCCCTTCCTTGCCAGGGATCGATATCCTAGGTTGCGAGCGGGGCGTTGAATGGAATGCGCGATGACAGTTCTTACTATTGACGACCGCTACAGACGCCCGTGGCCGCTGATACCGCTTGCTCTGGCATTCATGATCGTCACCGACATGGCGCAGGCCGGAGAAACCATCGCCATTCCCCGCTACCAGCCGGAAATCGGCAAGGTCGCAACCTATCGCATCGAGAAGACGACCGAGACCGACATGTCGCTGTGGTTCGACAAACCGGAAGCGGCTTCGATGGTGATGCGTGGGGATTTCCGTCAGCAGACCGCTGTGATCTCGCGCGATGACAAGGGGATGCGGATGCGCTGGGCGCTCTCGGCGGCGCTGCCGCCGGCAGCGCAAAGCGCTGCGGATTCCTATGCGATGAACCCCCAGTATGCGAATTCGCTTGCCGCCTACGGCCTGCAGCAGCTGGAGTTCGAGACGAACCTTACAGGCTATCCAACGGCACTGGTGGGAGCCGACCAGATCGTCGCCCAGATGGAAAGCCTCGTCGCCGCGCCGGGGCCAAGCGGCGCCACGGTACCAGCCGACAGCGTCGCCAGCCGGATGGTCCAAGCGGTCAAGGACAATCCGCTCAAGGTCGTCGACGTCCTTGTCCCGGAAGTGATCACTCTCAGCCTGGGTCAGGCGTCGCAGGATGCCACCCTCGAAGTCGGCAGTGCATGGAGCGCAAACAGCGACGAAAGCATCGGAGACGGGATCGTTCCCGCGACAGCGGCATGGAAGCTGGTGTCGACCGACAGCGCCCGGCGCATTGCCACCTTCAACATGCTGCAGAGTTTCGATCCGGCGGCCCTCCAGGCGGCGACGAAGGCGCCGACCGAAAAGATCATCGCGGGCTTCGGCGAACGCGCGAAACAACTGACGGAAGAGCAGATGACGCGGGTCCGAAGCCCGCAGAAGTCCCGCGACCTGACGCTGGTCGTGTCGCTGCAGGACGGCTCGACCGTGGAAGCCCTGGACAGCGTTACCGTGGACAGTGCCGGCACGAAGCTCACAATCGTCACCCATATCTGGCGCGACGATCAGTTGCCGACCTTGCCTCAGCCACCGGCATGGGAGGCGAAGACCGTCTCGGCTCAGAGCGTCAGCCCACTGGGACAGACCACAACGCAGCCCTTGAACCTGGAAGGGTTCAGCGGCAAATCAGGCGCACCGACACAGCAAGAAGCTGCGGCAGAACCGGCAAAAACCATTGCCCCGATCTCACTCAGGATCGCGAAGGCCGAAACCACCAAGGACCCGTTCTATGGGGAAACCGTCGTGAGCATCGTCCTGACACCGGACGGCGCCAAGGCTTTCGGCGATTTCACCAGCGCAGCGATCGGACGCAAGACACAGCTTCTGGTCGGCGAGACCGTGATCCTGGAACCAGTTGTTCGTGAGCCTATCCTGCAAGGCGAGATCACGGTCAGCGGCTTCGATACGACAACTGCCCGAAGTCTCGCGGAGAAGCTGTCCGCCCCGAACGCAGCGATCACCGTGCGGCTGGCGCCCTAGAGCGCCGCGCGTCCTTTCGGACGCGCAAAGGTCGCTCTAACACATTGATTTGGCGCATGACGGGTGGCGCATGCCACCCCTCCTTTCCGAAAATCGGAATCGATTTTCGGGGTCATGCGCTAGAGCGCTGCTCCTCCTTCAGAAACCGTCGCTCCTGACCGCGTCGCCCGGTTCGGATCAGGCGTTCCTGCGGCGCAGCATGAAGAAGGCCAGCCCACCCACGAGGATACCGCTGATGGCCCATTTGTAGGGCAGCACGTCGGCGATCTCACTGCGGATCGCACGCACCGCGACCGTGCCGGGGCGGGTTTCGACCGAGCCATTGCCGGCAGCGATCTGCTCAGGCGAGACCACCCATTCGGCGCCAGTCTTCTTGTCGTAATACATGAAGCCGAAACCGACGATGAGCGCGACCACCAGGGCCACGATGATTCTTGGGATGAACGACATCTTGTTAGTTCCAACACTTCAGCAAGGCATGCAACGCCCCCCGGGGTGGTTCCGCTTGACAGCAGCCCCCCGGCACTTGGTTTTTCAGGCAATTCCGGAAACAGGACCGCAATGCAGCGGTCGAGCGGTGTCAGATGCTGCGCATCCAGCCGTGGTCGTCCTTGACGGTGCCGCGCTGCACGCCGACCAGCTTGGCGCGCAGCTGCGAGGTGACCTCGCCGTCGCCGCTGTTGCCGATCGAGAACGAGCCTTCACGGAACTTCACCGTGCCGATGCCGGCGATGACGGCAGCTGTGCCGCAGGCGAACGCCTCGCGCAGCTTGCCGCTCTTGGCATCGGCCTGCCACTCGTCGAAGCCGTAGAGGCGCTCCTCGACCGTGTAGCCGGCCTCGGCAGCGAGCTTCATGATCGAAGCCCGCGTGATGCCGGGCAGGATGGTGCCGAGCGGCGGGGTCACGATGCGCTTGTCGTCCATGACGAAGAACACGTTCATGCCGCCAAGCTCCTCGATCCAGCGGCGCTCCGCCGCGTCGAGGAAGACGACCTGGTCGCAGCCGTTGCGGGTGGCTTCAGCCTGGGCGATCAGGCTGCCGGCATAATTGCCACCGCATTTTGCGGCACCGGTGCCACCGGGTGCCGCGCGTGTGTAGTCATCCGACACCCAGACGCTGACCGCCTTGTAGCCGCCCTTGAAATAGGCGCCGACCGGCGAAGCGATGACGCAGAAGATGTATTCGGTGGCCGGGCGCACGCCGAGGAAGGCTTCGCTGGCGAACATGAAGGGGCGCAGATACAGGCTGCCATCGCCTTCCGGAACCCAGGCGGCGTCGGTGCGAACCAGCGTCTCGACTGCTTCGATGAACAGGTCTTCCGGGATGGACGGCATCGCCATGCGTTCGGCCGACAGGTTGAGGCGGCGCGCATTCTCTTCCGGACGGAAAAGTGCCAGCCCGTCCGGAGTGCGATAGGCCTTCATGCCTTCGAAGATTTCCTGGGCGTAGTGCAGCACAGCCGCCGCCGGGTCGATGGCGAATGGTGCGCGTGCGCGGACCTGTGCATCGTGCCAGCCGCGATCGACGCTCCAGGTGATCGTGACCATGTGGTCGGAGAACACCTTGCCAAAGCCGGGATTTGCCATCAGCGCGGCGCGCGCTTCCGGCGAAGTCGGCGAGGCATGCGGTATCAGTTCAATGCGCGGCTTTGCTGTCGTCTGGGCAGTCATCTGGCGTACTTTCCTCAAGCCTTCCGTCGGGAGCGGCAAATGTCGCCTGCTGAGAGGCACGTAATAATATTGCTCGTAACAATCTTGCGCGAAATTACAAGCGCTGCGTCCAGTCCGCGATGCGCGTCGCGGCTTCTTCAAGCTGGTCCAGTCGACGCAGGAAGCACAATCTGAGGAATTTCTCGCCGCCGGCTCCGAAGGCCGTGCCCGGCGCCAGGCCGACATTGGCATGGTCGACGATGTCGAAGGCGGCGGCGCGGGAATCGTTCAGCCCGTCGATCGAAAAGAACAGGTAGAAAGCGCCGGGCGGCACTGCGAAGCGTATCTTGCCGGTCCGGCCGAGAATATCGCAGACAAGGTCGCGCGCCTGGCGTGCATGCGCAACCTGGCCGACGACGAAGGCGTCACCCTGGTCGAGGGCCGCGACCGCGCCGCGCTGCATGAACTGCGCTACCCCCGAGGTCGAGTACTGGATCAGGTTCTCGAATACCTGCTGCAGCGAGGGATGCGTCTTGATCCAGCCGACGCGCCAGCCGGTCATGCACCAGTTCTTCGAGAAGCTGTTGACGAAGAGGATGCGATCGTCATCGCGCATGACGTCGACGAACGACGGGGCCCGGCCGCCATCATAGTGGAACAGCGCATAGATCTCGTCGGCGATGATCCAGAGGCCCCTCGCCCGCGCCAGTTCCAGGATCGCCCGCAGGGTGTCGTGGTCGGCGGTCCAGCCGGTCGGGTTCGATGGCGTGTTGACGAAGATCGCCCGCGTGCGCGGCGTGATGGCCGCCGCGATCTTCTCGACGTCGCAGGTCCAGCCATTATCGGTGAGGTCGAGCACCACCGGCACCGGCACGGCGCCGCTGATACCGGCGGCGGCAGCGAAGTTCGGCCAGGCCGGCGACAGATAGATCGCCTCGTCGCCCTTGCCAGCAACGGCATCGAGCGCAAGCTGGATGGCATGCATGCCGGAACCGGTGAGGATGAATTCCTCCGGCGCGAAACTCCTACCGAAATGACGCTCATAATAGTGGCTGAGTGCCTGCCGCACTTCCGGGATACCCTTCTGCCAGGTGTAGAAGGTCTCGCCCCCTGCAAGCGCGCGGCTGGCGGCATCGGCGATGAAGGCAGGTGTCGGCTGATCGCCCTCGCCTGCCCACAGCGGGATCATGCCGTCACGGGCGCGACCATGGTTCATGACGGCGACAATGCCGCTTTCAGGCGCGGCGCGCGCTTCCGCGCGCAAGGTCTCGAACAAATGCATACCAGGTTCCATATCTTTAAGCCTGAAGTGCTATCGCTTTTGCCCAGGTCCGAAAACAGCAAAACCCGGCCGCAAGCGACCGGGTTCTTGGTCCAGAAGGACGGAAAAATTACTTTTTGGCGAGCAGGTCGCGAATCTCGGTGAGCAGCGCGACGTCGGCGGGCGGCGCTGCAGGCGCCGGGGCCGGCTTTTCGCTCTCGAGACGGCGACGCATGTTGTTCACTGTCTTGACCATCAGGAAGATGATCCAGGCGAGGATCAGGAAGTTGAGCACAACGGTAATGAAGGAGCCATAAGCGAAGACGGCACCCTGCTTCTTGGCTTCAGCGAGCGTCGTGGCCGTTACCGACGACGACAGACCGAAGAAGTAGTCGTTGAAGTCGAGGCCGCCGAAGATCGCGCCGACGATCGGCATGATGATGTCGTTGACCAGCGAGTCGACGATCTTGCTGAAGGCGGCGCCGATGATGACACCGACCGCCAGATCCATGACATTGCCTTTGGAGATGAACTCCTGAAATTCTTTCAGCATTTTGTCCTCCATTTTTCGTGGCGCCGCGCCACGACCCTCGGCAACCGGCCTCTCTGCCGATTCGCAGAAACAATAACAAAAACACACCGCAGCACGAGCAAAAACGAAACGCAGGGTTGAGGCGCCTCCGTGACGGTCCGCACCCAAGGTCGTAATGGACACACCGGCGAAGCTGTGGTTGCCTCGAAGCGCCATCGACACAACGATACAAGGAGACGGCGTGCAGGGCTGGTTCATCGTCATCATAGCGCTCGCCTATGTGACGTTGCTGTTCGCGGTTGCCAGCATTGGCGACCGGCGCGCCGCCGTGAGCGGCCCCGGCCGGCCACGGCCGCTGATCTTTGCGCTGAGCCTCGCCATCTACTGCACGTCGTGGACCTTCTTCGGCTCGGTCGGGCTGTCGTCCGAACGCGGCTGGGAGTTCCTCGGCATCTATATCGGCCCGGTGCTCCTGTTCATGTTCGGCTACCCGCTGCTGTCACGCATCGTGCGGCTGGCCAAGGCCGAGAAGATCACCTCGGTGGCCGACTTCCTCGGCGCTCGCTACGGCAAGAGCTTCACCGTGGCGGCGATCGCCACGCTGATCGCCACCATCGGCGCCGTGCCCTACATCGCGCTGCAGCTCAAGGCGATCTCCGGCTCGGTCAGCCTGATGGTCGAGCATTATTCCGGCTCACCGCCCTCCTTTGATCCCTTCGTGTCCGACATCTCGCTCATCGTGGCGATGCTGCTGGCGGTGTTCGCGGTGCTGTTCGGCACGCGCCATGCCGACGCCACCGAACACCAGGACGGGCTGGTGCTTGCGGTCGCGGTGGAATCGGTGGTGAAGCTCGCGGCCTTCGTGGCCATCGGGTTGCTCGTCACCTTCCTGGTGTTCGGCGGCCCGGGCGACATGCTCGACAGGCTCGGCGCCAATGCCCAGGTGCAGCAGGCAATGAGCTACCGCACCTCGCTTGCCACCTGGCTGGTGCTGACGGGGCTGAGCGCCTTCGCCATCGTGATGCTGCCGCGGCAGTTCTACGTGATGATCGTGGAGAACCGCAGCCTGCGTGAACTGCGCACCGCAACCTGGGTATTCCCGCTCTACCTCATCGCCATCAACCTGTTCGTGCTGCCGATCGCTCTTGCCGGATTGACCGTCGTCGGCGACCGCACCTCGAGCGATCTCTATGTCCTGTCGCTGCCGCTGCTCGGCGGCCATGATGGCCTGGCGATGGCCGCCTTCATCGGCGGTCTTTCCGCGGCCACGGCAATGGTCATCGTGGAGAGCGTCGCGCTCGCCATCATGATCTCCAACGATCTCGTCATCCCGCTGTTCGTGCGCCGTGTGCTGAAGAACAGCGCATCGGAAAACGAGGACTGGTCAACGCTGATCCTCAATGTGCGGCGCGGCTCGATCTTCATCGTGCTGTTCATCGCCTTCCTCTACTACCGCGCCTCGACCGACAGCGCCCGCCTCTCCTCGATCGGCCTGATGTCGTTCGCGGCGATCGCGCAGTTCGCGCCGGCGCTGATCGGCGGGCTGATCTGGCGTCGCGCCAATGGGCGTGGCGCAGCGCTCGGCATGGTGGCAGGCATCGCGATCTGGGCTTACACGCTGCTGTTTCCCTCGCTCGCCGCCCCCGACAATTTCATCGTCGTCAACGGCCTGCTCGGTATCGAGGCGCTCCGTCCGCAGGCGCTGTTCGGCACGGTTGCCGAACCGCTCAACCACGGCGTCATGTGGAGCCTGTCGATCAACGCACTGTTCTTCCTGCTGGGCTCGCTGTCGCGGGTCTCGGTGCCGCTGGAGCGCATCCAGGCGGCGATTTTCGTACCACGCGACGCCAGCCCGATGCCCAGCCTGCGCCGCTTCCGAACCGCCACGACAGTAAACGACCTCAAGGACACGATCGGCCGCTATCTCGGCGTCGAACGCACCGAGCGGTCGTTCCAGAGTTTCGAACGCGACAACAGCATCTCGCTGCACGGCAACGAGCAGGCCAGCATGGAGGTCATCCGCTTTTCCGAGCAGTTGCTGGCGAGCGCCGTCGGCTCGTCCTCGGCACGGCTGGTGCTGTCGCTTCTGTTCCGTCGCAACGACCGCGAATCCAGGGATGCTTTCCGACTGCTCGATGACGCCACCGAGGCGCTGCAGCACAACAGAGACCTGCTGCAGATCGCGCTCGACCAGATGGAGCAAGGCATCACCGTGTTCGACCCGGATTTCCGGTTGATCTGCTGGAACCGGCAATACCGCGCTCTGTTCGATCTGCCCGACGATATGGGCCAGGTCGGCGTGTCGCTCGACCAGATTCTGCGCCATCTAGCCGATCGCGGTGACATCCCGCAGGAGACGCGGCTGACCGTACTCGATCGGCTGGCCGGTTTCGCCGGCCCGTGGCAACTGGAGCTGAAGAACAGCGGCCGCATCCTGGAACTCCGCTCCAATCCGATGCCGGATGGCGGACTTGTTGCCACCTATGCCGACATCTCGGCACGCGTGGAATCCGACCTTGCGCTGAAGCGCGCCAATGAATCGCTGGAACAGCGTGTCAAAAGCCGCACCGCCGAGCTCACCCGCGTCAACGAGGAACTGGCGCAGGCGCAGATGCTCGCCGAGGAAGCCAATCTCGGCAAGACACGCTTCCTGGCCGCCGCCGGCCACGACATCCTGCAGCCGCTCAACGCCGCCCGGCTCTATTGCGCCTCGCTGATCGAAAAGGCCGGCAAGGGTGTCGCGGGGCAAGCGGCGATGAATATCGAATCCTCGCTGGAATCGGTCGAAACCATCCTCGGTGCCGTGCTCGACATCTCGCGGCTCGATGCCGGCGCGATGAAGCCGGAAGAGACGACGTTTCGCCTCGATGGCCTGCTTCGCCAGATCGGCACCGACTTCAAGCCGCTCGCAGCCGAAAAGCAGCTGAAGCTGACCATCGTGCCGTCGTCGCTGTCGGTGACCACCGACCGCAACCTGCTGCGCCGGCTGATCCAGAACCTGGTCTCCAACGCCATCAAATACACCCGCAAGGGCCAGATCCTCGTCGGCGTGCGACGGCGCGGGGACCTGGCCGAAGTGCAGGTGATCGACACCGGCATCGGCATCGCCGGCGACAAGCTGAACACGGTGTTCCGCGAATTCACCCGGCTGGACGAAGGCGCGCGCGAGGCGCAGGGCCTCGGCCTCGGCCTTTCCATCGTCGACCGTATCGCCCGCGTGTTGCGCCTCGAGATCAGGCTGTTCTCGAACCAGGGCAAGGGCACGCGTTTCTCGATCGTGCTGCCGGTGGCGGAAGCTGCGGCGGCAGCGCCGGAGATCAAGCCACGCACGATCTCCCGCACCGGCTCGACGCTTGCCGGCTTGACGGTCGCCTGCATCGACAACGACGCCCGCATCCTGGAAGGCATGCGGCTGTTGATCGAAGGCTGGGGCTGTGCGGTCACGACCTTCTCCGGCTCCACTGATTTCCAGGCGAGAGCGGAAAGCGCACCGCAGCCGGACCTTATCCTCGCCGACTACCATCTCGATGGAGAAACCGGGCTGGAGGTCATCGTCCGGCTGCGCCGCCACTATCGCGACGCCATACCGGCGGTGCTGGTGACGGCGGACCGCACCAGCGAAGTGCGCACGGCGGCAGCCGAACTCGATGTTCCAGTCATCAACAAGCCGGTCAAACCGGCAGCGCTGCGCACCATGATGGCGCGCGTGAAGCCATTGGCACCGGCAGCGGAATGATCGACCGGTCAGCCGCCGCCCTGCAGCGGGTCGGTGCCGATCTTTGACAACTGGATCACGGCCTGCGTGCGGCTGTCGACATCGAGCTTCTGCAGGATCGCCGAGACATGGGCCTTGATCGTGGCTTCGGAGACACCGAGCTCATAGGCGATCTGCTTGTTGAGAAGACCCGCGCCCAGCATGCCGAGCACCCGCGTCTGCTGCGGGGTCAGCGTCTGCAGGCGCTTGATGAGATCTGAGATTTCCGGATCGCGTTCGACGCCGAGATCAATGCCGGCAGGTGCAGAGATATCACCGGCAAGCACGGCTTTCACCGCTTCGCGGATTTCCTCCATGCTTGCCGACTTGGAGATGAAACCGGAAGCGCCAAGCTCCAATGCACGGCGGATTGTGACCGGGTCGTCATGCGCGGAGACCACGACCATCGGCACCGACGGATGGATGCCGCGCAACGCCACCAGCCCCGAAAGACCGCTGGCACCCGGCATCGACAGGTCGAGCAGCAGGAGATCGATATCCTCATTGGCGGTGACCAGCGCCTTGACGCTTTCGAAGTCACCCGCCTCGTGAATGGCGCCGACGTCGCCAACGCCGGCAAGCGCTGCCTTGAGGGCACCGCGAAACAGTGGGTGATCGTCAGCGATGACGAAGCTGTAGCCTGACGGCAAATGGTCCTCCACGCTCCCGAAACGGAAATACGATCAGACGACCGGCATTCCGTCCCATCTGCTTGCTTCGTCGCGTCATCCTCTCCGCACATCCACATTCTGCAGTGCCGACTTCGATTCAGGATGAAGCTCCGATCCTCCTCCCGCAGGATCAAGCGGACCGGATTATGCGGTCGCGGCCGGCGTTTTCAAGCGACAAAGACCATGGCGGCAGTTTTCCAACAGACATCGCTGCCGCAAACGGCGTAATAGTCCACTCGCCGCCGCCAGTCCTGGCTGGCCGGGACTGGACGCCGAGGAACAGCATGATCCTGGACGGAATGGTTGAAACCCCGCGGTTGACGATCCGCCCCTTCGTCCCCTCGGACGCGGCCTCCCTGGTTTCTGTCTTCTCCGATCCGGATGTTGCCCGCTATGTCGGCGACGGCGAAGCGCTGTCGCGCGAGGATGCGGAACTCTGGGTGACCAGGTCCGGCGAAAACCTGAAGCGCCATGGCTACGGAACGGGTGCGGTGATCGCCCGTTCGAGCGGACAGCTGATCGGCTGGGCCGGATACGCGCGTCCGCAAGACGGCCCCGAGCAGATCATCTACGGGCTGACTGCCGCGAACTGGGGACGTGGATTCGGCGATGAAATCGTCCAGGCGCTGGTCGGCTTTGCCGATGAACGCGGCGTCGCGACCGTCCTGGCAACGGTCGACCAAGCCAACACGAAATCCATCCGGCTGCTGGAGAAACACGGCTTCCGCCTCCGCGAGCGCCACCACGGTGGCGACGCGGAGGTGCATCTCTATGAACGGACCCGGTCCGGATGATCCGGATCACGTCTTCTGCAGGTTCGGCTTGGCAGGATCGGTTTCCTTGTCCATGTCCTTGACGATGCCCATGAAGCCACGCACGAAACGCTCCATGTAGCCCATCGTCTTGTTGAATTCCTCTTCGGACGGCAGTTTGGATTCCAGCCGCGCCGTCAGCGAATTCTCAAGTTTGGTCACTCGCTCCTCCAGCGACTTGACCGTACCCTGCAGCCGGTCGATGTCGTCCTGGAAAGCGGTGCGTTCGTCGGCGGCGACACGGCAAACCAGCTGGCCGTCGCGTTCGTTGCAGATCGACATCGCGCCGGTCTGCGTGTCCATGCGCACATAACCGTCATTGGTCTTTTCCAGCTTGTAGCGGCTGGCATCCTCGGCGAGCGCAGGAGTCGCCAGCAGTCCTGCCAATGCGGCAGGAATGATCAGCCTTTCGAAACGCATGGTGTTCTCCTTCAGCCGTTTTGCGCAGTGTGGCCGCGCTTTGCGCCAGAATTGCGGAAACCGCGCGGTTCGCACTCTTTCCCGGCTGCCACAATCGGACTATAGCGCTGCCATGTCACGATTTGTCTACAAGATCGCGCCGCAGTCGCTGTGGCAGGAAGCCGAAGCCCTCGGCCGTTTCACCGGAGCTCCCGTCGACCTTGCCGACGGCTATATTCATTTCTCGACCGGCACCCAGGTCAAGGAAACCGCGGCCCGCTATTTTGCCGGCCTGGACGACCTCGTGCTGGTGGCGCTCGACGAGGCGAAGCTAGGATCGGCGCTGAAATACGAAGTTTCGCGCGGCGGCGAGTTGTTCCCGCATCTCTATGCCGAATTCACGCTCGATGCGGTTGCCTGGGTCAAGCCGCTGCCGCTCGGTGCTGACGGCAGCCATGTCTTCCCGCCGTTGGAGGCCGAATGAGCCTGATCGACCGCATCGGCCAGCAGGTCCTGTTCAGCTTCGATCCCGAGACGGCGCACGGATTGTCGATCACCGCCCTGCGTTGCGGCATGCCGGTGGCTGCGCGCGCTCCACGTGATTCCCGTCTCGAGGTCAGCCTGTGCGGCCTCGATTTCCCGAACCCGCTCGGCATGGCGGCGGGCTACGACAAGAATGCCGAGGTACCGGACGCGCTGCTTGGCCTAGGCTTCGGCTTTGCCGAGGTCGGCACGGTGACGCCGCTGCCGCAGGCAGGCAATCCGAAACCCCGCATCTTCCGCCTCACCCGCGACGAGGCGGTGATCAACCGGCTGGGCTTCAACAATGAAGGCCATGACGCCGCCGAGAAACGCCTGCTGGCGCGCAAGGGCCGGAGCGGCATCGTCGGCGTCAACATCGGCGCCAACAAGGATAGCAGCGACCGTAGCGGCGACTATGAAAAAGGTGTCGCGCGTTTCGCGCCGCTGGCTTCCTACCTCACCGTCAACATCTCCTCGCCCAACACGCCTGGCCTGCGCAACATGCAGGCGCGTGAGCAACTGGGAGAATTGCTGTCGCGCGTCATGGCGGCGCGCGCCAAAGCTACGAAACAGCCACCGGTGTTCCTGAAGATCGCACCCGACCTGGTCGAGGTGGAGCTCGAGGACATCGCCGCCGAGGTCACTGAAAAGGCGGTCGACGGCGTCATCGTCTCCAACACCACGATTTCACGTCCATCACTGAAAAGTGCTGCCCATGCCGGCGAGACCGGTGGGCTTTCCGGCAAGCCGCTGTTCGAACGCTCGACGGCGGTGCTGGCGCGGATGCGCAGGCTGCTCGGCCCGGACCGCGCTATCATCGGCGTCGGCGGTGTCGATTCCACGGAAACCGCGCTGGAAAAGATCCGCGCCGGCGCCGACCTCGTCCAGCTCTACACCGGCATGATCTATGCTGGCCCGTCACTGCCGGGACGCATCGTCAGCGGCATGCTGCGCGCCGTGGAAAAGGATGGGCTGAAATCCATTCGCGATCTGCGCGACAGCCGGTTGGATGAGTGGCTGAAGAAGGGATTGGGGGAATAGGCAGCCGGCAGTCGAGAGGAGCACGACGAGACGCTGTCTGGAACACCAGAGTCCAGCACTGCGACGAAGACACCGCCACTGCCTACTGCCTCCTAGAACGCTTCCCGCACCCGCCGCCGCATGATGGCGAACAGGCTGAAGCCGCGCACCAGCAGGAAGACGTGCAGCGAAGCCCATAGGCCGTGATTGCCGAAGGCCGGCGCCAGCGTCAGCAATGCGGCCAGGAAGACGACGAACGACAATAACATCATGTTGCGCATGTCGCGTGACCAGGTGGCGCCGATGAAGACGCCGTCCATCTGGAAGGCGAGCACGCCGCTGATCGCCGTGAAGGCGGCCCAGGGCAGATAGATGTCGGCAACGTCGCGCACAGCATCCGAGGTGGTGACGACGCCGACGAGTGCGGCGCCGCCGAACAGCAGCACCAGGGTCGCCGTGCCGGCCAGCCCGTAGCCCCACCACAATGTGAGCCGAACCGCGCGACGGAACGAGCTTTCGGCACGGGCACCGATGGCGCGGCCGGCGAGTTGTTCAGCCGCGGTGGCGAAGCCGTCCAGGAAATAGCCGGCGATCAGGAAGAAGTTCATCAGCACGGCATTGGCGGCCAGCGTCACCGTGCCGAACTGGGCACCCTGGCGGGTGAACAAGGCAAAGGCGGCAAGCAGCGAGAACGAGCGGATCATGATATCGCGGTTAAGCGACATCATGTGCCTGTAGGCCGTCCAGTCGAGGATGCGGCTGACCGGCAGCCGCCCGCTGCGCGCGAAGCGCCTCAGCACGATCGCCAGTCCGAGCAGCATGGCGCAAAACTCGCCGATCACCGTTGCCCAGGCGACGCCCGATACGCCCCAGTTGAGTTCGAGCCCGAGCACGATGCACAAGGCGATGTTGATGCCGTTGAGCACGATCTGCAGAAACAGGCCGAGATTGCCCTCGCCCCGCCCGAGCACGTAGCCGAGGATGGCGTAGTTGACGAGCGAAAAGGGGGCCGCCAGCAGGCGGATGCGGACATAGGTGTCCATCGCCTCGCTGACACGCGCCTCGGCGCCCATGAACTTCTGGCCGAGCAGTGATACCATCGGCGCGAGCGCCGCCAGGATGACGCCGGCGACGATGGCGATCAGCACCGCGCGCCAGAAAACGGCCTGTTCTTCGGCAGCGTCGCCGCGGCCGAAGGCCTGAGCGACCAGCCCGGTGGTTCCGGAACGCAGGAAATTGAACGTCGTGAAGACGACGTCGAACGCCAGCGCGCCGGCCGCAAGCCCGCCGAGCAGCGCGGCATCGCCGAACTGGCCGACGACCGCCGTATCGACCAGGCCGAGCAACGGCGTGGTGAGATAGGCAAGAGTCATCGGCACCGCGATGGCAAGCACCGAACGGTTGGTGACCGAAAACGGCCGGCTCGCGACCGCTGACGACGCCTGATCCAGCTTGCTCTCCCGGAGATGTCTTGAACGTGGCACCGATGTGGCCCAATTTCACCCTGCCATGCAACTGACAATCAGCCTGGGCAATCGAATTGCCTCCCTGGCGTCATCCCCGAGTACGACCGCTTGCCCCTGCAAATCGCCCATCATCCCGACTATGACGCCGGCTTCGCCGTCAACCATCGTTTCCCGATGCGCAAGTATCCGCTGCTGATGCAGGCGTTGATCGCGCGCGGACTGACAGACGCTCTGCACCAGCCGGAACCGGCAGCGCCGCGATGGCTGAAGCTTGCGCATGACACGACCTATGTCGACCAGGTCATCGACTGCACCGTGCCAGCCGGCATCGAGCGCGAGATCGGCTTTCCGGTCGGTCCGCGGGTGTCGCTGCGCGCGCAGCTCGCGGCGGCTGGAACGGTATTGGCAGCCAGGTTGGCGCTCGAACACGGCATCGCCTGCAACGCGGCCGGTGGCAGCCATCACGCCAGACGAACGCAGGGCGCCGGCTTCTGCACCTTCAACGACGTTGCCGTCGCCGCACTTGCGCTGCTCGAGGAAGGCCTGGTCGGCAATGTGCTGGTGGTCGATCTCGACGTACATCAGGGCGACGGTACCGCCGATATCCTGCGCGACGAGGAACGGGTCTTCACCTTCTCCATGCATGGCGAGCGCAACTATCCGGTGCGCAAGATCGCCTCCGACCTCGACATAGGCCTGCCGGACGGCATGGAGGATGGTGCCTATCTGGAACGGCTGGCCGATATTCTGCCAAGGTTATGCAGCCTGCGGCACTGGGACCTCGTCTTCTACAATGCCGGCGTCGACGTGCATGCCGAGGACCGGCTCGGCCGGCTTTCGCTGAGCGATGCCGGCATCCGCGCCCGCGACCGGCTGGTGATCGAAACCGTCCGTACTCGCGGCATGCCGCTGTGCGGGGTCATCGGTGGCGGCTATTCGACCGACGTGCCGACGCTGGTCGAACGCCACGCCATCCTGTTCGAGGAGGCTACCGCCACGGCCTGACCTGGAGCGTTTCCGTTTTTCAAGGAAACGCTCCAACTTTTTGTTTTCGCTGCATTTTGTAACGCCAAGTGTTCCACCTGACTACCAGATGCTCTGACGTCTCAGCGTGGTGCGCTATTTGCGATAGCTCGCCAGCCTCAGCAGGATGAAGGCCGGAATGACGATGGCTGCGCCGAGCAGGATGTAGCCGACGAAACGGTCGACGGCGCGGAAGCCGAGATTCCACAGATCGATGAAGAAATCACGGATACCATAGAGCACGTCGAACGGCGACCAGCCGAACGCGCTCATGACGATGCCGACGAGGAACGACACCACGAGCAGCTTCAGAAACACCTTGAACGGCGAATCGCCAAGGAAGCGGGTCAATGCGGACAAAGGCTCTTCTCCTTCGAACTCCCCCGTTGAGATACGCGCTCGCGGCGCCCGCTTCAAGTTGCGGCTTTGTCATTGCCGGACGTACCGGGGCCATGCTAACGAGGCGGCGCGCGGGTATGATGTAATGGTAGCCTGTCAGCTTCCCAAGCTGAACGCGCGGGTTCGATTCCCGCTACCCGCTCCAGCTTGCCGCTTTGATCCGATCGGGCATTTCCGGCGTATAGTCACCAAACGCCCACTGTCTGTGCCGCCGCCATGCCAAGCCCACCGGATCTCACGAATGGCTTTTCGTTCTTTCATGCAACCGCTGCTGGTGATGGGACTGGCTGTGTCCCTGGCCATGCCCGCACATCGCGGGGTGGCCAGCGAGGTCGAGGCGGTGCGGATCGATGTCGGCGGCTACAAGCTGAACAGTGTTCTGCTTAAGCCTGGTGCGAAGGCGGATCTGCCGCCGATCGTATTCATTCATGGCGCCAGCAGCAGCCTTTATGACCAACTGCTGTCCTTTCGGGAGAGACTGGAGGGAAGAGCCGCCCTGCTGTTCGTAGACCGCCCGGGCCATGGCGCCTCCGACGCCGGTGGTGCACGGAACATCCTTCCCGATGGCCAGGCCGACGCGATCTCGACATTGATGGAAAAACGCGGAATCGACAGGGCCATCATCGTCGGGCATTCGTTCGGTGGAGCGATTGCCGCCGCTTTTGCCGTTCGTCACCCTGAAAAGGTGATCGGTCTCGTTTTTCTGTCGCCGGCCGTCTATCCTTGGTCGACGGGCATCGACTGGTACTACGATGTTGCCCGGACCCCGGTCATCGGCCATGTGTTCAGCGCACTGGTGGTCCCGCCGCTCGGTTTCGCCGCGATCGAAGGAGCAGCGGATGCGGTGTTCGCTCCCAATCCACGTCCCGATGATTATGTCAGGAAAACCCGCGCATTGCAGGCGATCAGCCCGGGCCGTTTCCGGCACAACGCGCAGGAGATCGCCGCACTCAGCGACTGGGCCAAGACCGCCAGCCGCGATTATCCCGACATCAAGGCGCCGACAGTCATCATAACGGGCGATGCCGACAGAATAGTCTCCCCCGAAATCCACTCGCGTCACCTCGCCCGCGACATACGCGGCTCGCAACTGATCGTCGTCCGCAATCTCGGCCACAAGCCGGACTACGTCGCCGGCGATCTCGTCGTCGCCGCCATCGAGCGGGTTGCCGGCCGCAAGCGGGATCTGCAAGCCATCGCGCGATCGGTGGAAGAGCGAATAGCAGATGACGGCAAGGATTGAGCGTCGACGGTTTGGATGCGCCATTGCGCTGGCGATCTTCTTCGGCGCGGCCGGCGTGCTTCACATCGCCTTACCGCAACCGTTCCTGCGCATAACGCCCGGCTGGGTTCCGGAACCCGAACGCGTTATATTCCTCACCGGACTTTGCGAGATCGCCGGTGCGATTGGCCTGCTTGCGCCGCGCGCAAGGCGTTACGCTGGTGCAGGCCTGTCGCTTTATGCCATCTGCGTTTTTCCGGCCAACATAAAGCACGCCTACGATACGCTGAGTGGTGACCCTTCGCTCTGGCAATGGGTCTATCACGCCATGCGCCTGCCGCTTCAACCGGTCATCGTCTGGCTCGCGCTTTTCGCCGGAAATGTCGTTGGGCCGCCCTTTCGCAAGGTTTAGACAGCGCGGACGGCCCGTTCCCGCCTGTACGATCAGCACCTCTCGAAGAGACGGATCCGCTCCCAATCGGTAACGGTTGTCTCGAACGCGCCGAGTTCCCAGCGGCCGGAATGCAGGTAGTGGTCGACGACGCCGTCGCCCAGACCGGCGCGCATCGCCTGCGATGTTTCCAGATGCCGCAGCGCGTCCGCCATGGTCCTGGGAACGCGTGGCACCGCGGTCGCACCATAGGCATCGCCGACATGTTCAACGTCTGGTTCCAACCTGTTCTCGATGCCTGCCAGCCCGCTGGCGATCAGCGCCGCGAAAGCAAGATAGGGATTGGCGTCGGCGCCCGGGACCCGGCATTCGAAGCGCAGCGATGCGCCATGCCCGAGCACGCGGAAAGCGGTCGTGCGGTTGTCGACCGACCAGGCCAGTCGCGTCGGCGCGAACGTGCCCTCGGTGAAGCGTTTGTAGGAATTGATGTTGGGCGCATAGAAGAAGGTCGCTGCCGGCGCATGGGCAATGGCACCCGCGAGGAAATGCCGGAACGTGGCGGACATGCCGTTGGCAGCGGACGGATCATGGAAGGCCGAGGCACCGCTTGCGATGTCGCACAGCGAGATATGGACATGGCATGAGCTGCCGGACAGCTTCTCGTCCAGCTTCGGCATGAAGCTGACGGCCTTGCCCATCCGGTGGGCGATCTCCTTGCAGCCATTCTTGTAGAGGACGAGGCGGTCGCATGTTTCCAGCGCCCCGGCATATTGCAGGTTGATTTCCTGCTGGCCGGGACTGCATTCGGCCTTGGAACCCTCGACGGGAATATCCGCCTGCTCCATCAGGGTGCGGATCGCACGGATATAGGGCTCGTCCTTGCTGGTCTGGAAAATATGGCCATCCTCCGGGTACCAGCTGGAGAATTTGAGATCCTGGTATTTTCCGGCCCGTGCCTCGTCGAAGGTCTGGTTGAACAGGTAGAATTCGAGTTCGGCGGCCATATCGGCGGCAAGCCCGATGTCGGCCAGTCGCTGCAACTGGCGACGCAACATCTGCCGCGGCGAGTGATGCAGCGTAACGCCGTCGCGGCTTGTGACATCGGCCAGGACGATCGCCGTCTTTTCGAGCCACGGAATGGCGCGTGTCGTGGCCAGGTCCGGCACAAGGGCAAAATCGCCATAACCCTTCTGCCAGGAGGCGCTGTCATAACCGGGCACCAGCGTCATCTCCATGTCGGTGGCCAGGAAGTAGTCGCAGAACAGCTGCCTGCCGGCGCCCGTCTCCATAAAGAACCGGCCGGTCAGGCGCTTGCCGATCAGCCTGCCCTGCATATCGGTCATCGCGACGATGACCGTGTCGATCGCGCCTTCGCTGATCGCCTGGCCGAGTTGCTTCAACGTCAGCCGCCCGGCCACTGGCGAGTGCGAATGCCCTTCAGACCGAGGGTGATCGGGGAATGGCGATGGATCGAGGCGTGACGCAAGATCGTAGTTCATATGCGAGACTCCAGGGCGGATGAGTTGGTGTGTCAGATTGTCTGCGGGCCGGCTTCGGTTGCCCGGGTTTGGAAGAATGCCGCGCCTCTGCCAAACCGGGCGACCGTCATCATTACGCAGCTGACAAGCGCGATCGCGATCAGCGACCAGAATGCCGGCGGCTCGAGCTGGCGAATGGAGGCCAGCGCGATGGCCAGCAGGACCCCACCGCCAAGCACCGGGATCAGGCCGAGGCTTATCAGGTTGCGCGGACTAGCCGTCACGGTGGCACGGAACGCCCAGGTCACCGTAAAGCCGGTCACTGCGTAGAACAGCGCGAACATGATGCCGACGACGCTGACGACAGTGTCGAAGGCACCGGCCACCGACGACAGGAAGACGTAGAGCCAGGTCACCACGATCATCGAAACACCGAAGATGATCGTTGCCTTGGCCGGCGTGCGGTATTTCGGGCTGATCTCGCCGAGTACTTCAGGCAGCAGCCGGTCGCGGGCCATGGCAAAGGAGATGCGGGCCGCGCCGACCAGGAAGGCCTGGGTGGTGCCGAGGATCGACAGCACGATGGCGAGTGCCATCGCCTTGTCCCACGGCGAGCCGACCAACTGGTGGGCGATGAAGATCAGCGCCGAGTCCTGATGCGCGCTGATGTCGGCAAGCGAAGCCGCCCCCTGCAGCGTCACCACCAGCACCGTGTAATAGACGCCGAGGATCGCCACCGACCACAAGGCGGCCTTGCCTGGATTGACCTCCGGCCTCTCGGTCTCTTCGTTGAGGTAGATCGACGTGTCCCAGCCAGTGAAGAGATAGACGGCGACGATCATGCCGGCGATCAGGCTGCCGGCGCCGCCCACTCCCTTCGGCGACAGCCATTCCCACGTCGGCGTCACCGTGCCGGCGCGCTTCATGATGAACACGACATAGACGCCGATGATGCAGAAGCTTACCAGGATCAGATGCTCGACCAGCGAGATGAATGTCTGGAAGCGCGCCGTCATGTGGATGCCGACGATCGCGTAGATGACCGTGATGCCGCCGAGCACCGTCGCTGAGATCACTTCACCCCAGGCATTGGAGACGTCGGCAAAACCGAGCAGCGTCAGGATCGCCGGGCCGATCGGCAGGATGTCGCTGACCGTGCCGAGCAGGTATCCGGCCAGCATCAGGCAGCCGACCAGGTAGCCGAGATAAGGACTGACGGCGCGGCCGACCCAGACATAGGCGCCGCCGGCGTTCTGCTGCCACATGTTGAGACGGTGATAGGACCAGGCGATTGCCAGCATGGCCGTGGTGGTGGCAATGATCGACAGCCCGCCCGCATAGGCGGTGGCCGGAATGAGCAAGCCGAGCGACACCGCGGTTGCCTGCCCCGGCGCCGACGAGGCGATGGAGATAAGGACGCTCTCCCAGATGCGGATCGCGCCGGATTGAAGGCCTGGCGATACACTTTCCGTATGGTCTGTCATCGAAGACTCCCTGGATGGATCGAGGCGTGCCAGCCCTCGGCGGACGGGCGCTCTGGATGGTGAAGGTGAAGCCGCCCCTCAGACGTCGACGACCATGCGTGGCAACGGGCGGGTGAGTACCCGTGTCCGGAACAGCAGATAGAGGCAGCCGACTGCCAGCCAGCCGAGACCGAGTTCGACAGCCAATCCGTCGAGGCTGAAGAACAGCGAGCCGCAGAACACGGCTCCAGCCAGGCCAAGGAGCATGGCGAGGACGTTGCGGGGCTGGTCGCCCGAGCGCATCACGCTGGCCACGACGCAGAGATTGACGGCGAAAAAGGCGGTGAAGGCACCGAAGTTGATGAACGAGGTCGATGTCGCGATGTCGAATCTGGCGGCGCCCAGCATGACCACGCCAACCAGCACGATGTTGACCACCGGCGTCTTGAAGGACGGATGGATGTAACCGAAACCGATGGGCGGCAGGATCGCGTCGCGCCCCATCACATACAGCAGTCGCGAGGCGCTGGCATGGGCGCACAGACCGGCAGCGAAGAAGGCGATGGTGACAATGACGGTGAAGACGGTCTTGAACGTCTCGCCGCCGATCTGCCCGACGATCTCATACGCCGCTGTATCGATGCTCGCATAGTCGAGGGAAGGATGCACCAGCATCATGAGGTAGGCGGCGACCAGGAAGATCGCCCCGCCAAGCAATGTGGCCAGCATGATGGCGCGCGGGATGTTGCGTCGCGGGTCGACGGTTTCTTCCGAAAGCGTGGAGATTGCGTCGAAACCAAGGAAGGAATAGCAGGCCACTGCCGCACCCGCCATCACCAGAGGCAAGGTGGTGTCCTCGTTGAAGAACGGCCGCGTCGAGACGAGTGTGCCGATCTGCGGCGTGCCGAGGGCGAAGCGGATGCAGAGATAGATCAGCGCCAAGACCATCAGCAGTTGCACGGCCATGATCGCCAGATTGATGCGATCGGTCAGCCTGATGCCCAGCGTGTTGACGAGCGTCGACAGCGCCGCGACCGCAACCACCCAGATCCAGAACGGCACGCCGGGCGCCAAGGTCGACAGGCCGGTGGCCGTCAGCAGGCAGATCACCATCGGGATAAAGAAATAGTCGAGCAGAAGCACCCAGCCGACAGCAAAGCCGGCCATCGGGCCGAACACGCCGGACGCGTAGGTGTACGCCGATCCGGCCTTGGGATTGCGCGCCGCCATGTAGCCATAGCTGGCGGCCGTGAGCAGCATGGCGGCGGTGGCGATCACATAAGCCAGCGCGACTGCGCCGCCGGTTTTGACCGCGATCGCCCCCAATGTCGCAATCACCACCATGGGGGACATGTAGGAAAGGCCGAACATCGCGGCCGATGTAGCGCTGAGGCGCCGCTCCAGCGTCGGTTTTGTATCTGTCATTGGCTTGTTCCCATTGTTTTCAGCCGTTTTCGGCTTGTTCCCGCCCGTTTTGCGGGGCCTGGTCTTGTGTTGGACGCGTTCCCTGCGTCAGTCGTCCTTATGTTCCAACGGCGCGCCGCCCCGTAAGGGATCGACGCGGCGCACCGTTGGACTTCGTCCAGACTGGGCTGTGGTCTGGACGGAAGTGGCTCAGGCCGCCTCTTTGCGGGCCGAGGCGTGAACCAGATCGAGGATTTCTCCGATCACAGCCACCAGCGACACGATCTCGGCTGCGGTCGAAATGAAGGGCGGCGCCAGCACAACGGAAGAGCCGAGCGGTCGAATGATGAAACCACGCTCGCGCGCCGCCTTGGCGATCCGTTCGCCGATGCGCAAATGGCCGGCGAATGGCGTCTTGCTTCGCTTGTCGGCAACCATTTCGAGAGCGCCCATCAGCCCGACACCCCTCGCCTCGCCGACCATCGGATGTTCGGCAAGCTGCTCCAGGCCGCTCTGAAGAATCGCGCCGACATCCCGAACGTGGTCGACGAGACCTTCCTCGGTGATGATGCGGATGGCCTCCAGCGAAACGGCACAGCCGACCGGATGCCCTCCGGTGGTGAAACCGTGCGGAAATTCCTCGAGCGCCTCGGCTGCAGCTTTCGCGCGCCGGTCGATGTCTTCGGACAGCATGACAGCACCCATCGGAAAATATCCGGCCGACATGCTCTTCGATGCCACCATGATGTCCGGCTGCATGCCCACGGCCTGGGTTCCCCACAGGCTGCCGGTGCGGCCAAACCCGCAGATGACCTCGTCCGCAACCAGCGGAATGCCGTGCCGCCGCAGGACCGGCTGGATGTGCCGGAAATAGTTCTTCGGCGGTACGATGACGCCCCCTGCCCCCATCACCGGCTCGGCAAACATGCCGGCAATGGTTTCCGGATCCTCGGCCTGGATGGTGGCTTCAAGACTGGCCGCCAGGCGCGCGCAGAACTCGTCGTCGCTCTCGTCAGGCGCGGCGTAGCGGTAGGCGTGCGGGCAATCGAGCACCACGATTTCGGGCAGCGGCAAGCCGAACGCCCTGTTGTAGTCCTTGGCCGTCAGCGACGCGGCCATCACTGTCGCGCCATGATAGGCGTTCTTGCGGGTCAGGAACTTGCGGCGTCGCGGATGGCCTTCGAACGCCCACATCATCCACAGCAGCTTGACCACCGATTCATTGGCTTCCGAGCCTGAATTGGTGAAGAACGCCCGGCTCATCGGCACCGGCGCCAGCGCCAGCATCCTTTCGGCAAGTGCGATCGACGGCTTGGAGTTGCGGCCGAAGAAGGTGTGGTAGCCAGGCAATTCGGCATACTGGCGGGCTGCAACGTCCGCCAGGCGCCGTTCGGAAAAACCCAGCGTCATGTTCCACAGGCCGGAATTGCCCTCGAAATAGCGGCGGCCGCCGGTATCGACGATGTAGGCGCCCTCCCCCCTCTCGACCACCACCGGCCCGTCCTCGCTCAAGGAAGGCAGGTCGCTGAAGGTGTGGAAGAAGCTCCCGCTCTCGCGTTGCTCCCATGACTGGCTGGCTGCGGTCATCTTTTCGTCTCCTCCGAAATCCGATGATTGACCAAAACAGCCAAAATGTGCTTTGTCAACAAATAATGCATTTTGGATCTAGCCAAACGAAGCAGGCCAACGCACTTGAAGAATAATTTCGTAAGGAAAACTCCAGAATCTCTTCGCATCTACATTGCCCTGGATTCGCATCTAAAATGAACTTTTCAATGAAATAAGGCACTTGAGATGACACGATACACGCTTGGACACGACGACCTGCCCCATGCCGCCGAATTCATGGAAAGCCCGATCGGCTATCACAGCCCCGGTCTCCAGCGTGTTCTCAACCTGATGCGCGGCGGCGCGCTCGACGGCAAATATGTACTGGTCACGATCGAGCCCTGCCGCCGCTGGGCGCTGGCGCAGCTGCCGGGACGCCGCGGCGCTCCTGTCAGCGTCGTCTCCGGCGTCGAATACACCAGTCAGCTCGACGCGGAGCGGGATGTCTTTCGCCGCCGCTGGCACGAGTTGACCGGAAAAGAACTCCCCTTCTGAGGACCCAGCCATGCTCAAGATCACCGCCTATGCGGACAGGATCAGCTGCTTTCCCGGTGAAACGGTCGATATCAAGGTCAGCGCGACCGGCCTGCGTGCATACGATGCCGAGTTGAGACGGATCATCCAGGGCGACATCAATCCTGACGGGCCGGGCTACCGCGACGAGCTGATCGAAGTCGATCTCGGCGGGCCGTTTGTGGCACGCAAGCAGGCAATTCGCACCGGCTCCTATGGCCTGGTGGACAAGACGACCAGGCTCTGCCCGTCCGGCTCCTTCACTCTTGCAGCGCTGATATGGCCAACATTGCCGGGACGAGGCCGGCAGGCGATCATCGCAACCGGCACGGCGCAGAATGGCTGCAGCCTGTTCCTTGATGACAAGGCCATGGCCTCGGTGGCGCTGACAACCGACGACCGCGCAACCACGACCGCTTCCGGGGTGCCTTGCCGGGAACGCACCTGGTACGTCGTCGTTGCGAGCTACGATGTGCAGAGCGGGCGGCTGGCCGTCAGCCAGACGCCGGTAAAGAGCTTTCCGAATGTCGACGATCACGGCTCGTCCAGCGTAACGGCCCGCGACTATGACGCGCCGCCGCAGGCGCCCTTCCGTTTCGGTGCAGTCGACACGGAAGAAAGTTTCCCCGGCTGTTTCTTCAATGGCAAGATCGAGAATCCGCGCATCTATGATGGCGCGCACCAGCACGAAACGATCGTCGAGGCGATGCTTGGCAGGACGGCCACGCCGGCGCCGGCAGCAGACTGGGATTTCGCCGCCGGCATGCGCGGCGATCGTTTCTCGGATCGCGGCCCGCACCGGCTGGACGGCCGTTTCCTCAACCTGCCGCACCGGGCCGTTTCAGGCTGTCGATGGAACAGCGGCCTGCATCGCTGGACAGAAGACCCCGCCAGCTATGCCGCGGTCCACTTCCACGACGACGATCTCTACGACGCCGGCTGGCAGACCGACTTCACGGTGACCTTGCCGCACGATCTCAAAAGCGGCGTCTATGCCGTACGGCTGTTTTCGCACGAGGACAGACAGGCCGAATATTTCGTCGTGCTCGCCGTTCGGGCAAGGCACCACAGGAACGATGTCGTCTTCGTGCTGCCGACCGCCAGCTACATGGCTTATGCGAACCATCGCCTCGGCATCGATGTCTCGGAGACCGAGATCGGCGCCGGACAATTGCTGCAGCTCGACCGGCATCATCTGCACCTGCAGCAACATCCCGAATACGGCCTGTCGCTGTATGAAGTGCACAATGACGGATCTGGCGTCTTCTATTCGTCGAGGCTGCGCCCCATCCTCGACTTCCAGCCCAAGGTGCAGGGTTTCATCGGCGGCTCCGGCTCGAACATCTGGCAATTCAACGCGGACACACACATCCTCGGCTTCCTCGAGGATCGCGGCATCGCTTACGACGTGCTGACCGACGAGGATCTTGACCGCGAGGGCGTCGCGGCTTTCGACGGCTATCGTGCCGTGCTCACCGGCAGCCATCCCGAATACACAAGCACCCGCATGCTGGATGCCTATCAGGGGTTCCTGGCCAAGGGCGGGCGCGTCGCCTATCTCGGCGGCAATGGTTTCTACTGGCGCATCGCCTACAGCGAGACGTTGCCGGGCGTGATCGAGTGCCGGCGCGCGGAATCCGGCATTCGCGGCTGGGAGCCGGGCACAGGCAACTACTGGCACCAGTTCACCGATGAACTCGGCGGCCTGTGGCGTCGCATCGGCCGCGCGCCGCAGCAGGTCTTCGGCGTCGGCATGACGGCACAGGGGTTCGATCTGTCATCGCCCTATCTGCGCAACACGTCGAGCCACGATCCGCGCGCCGCCTTCATCTTTGACGGCATCAAGGGCGATATCCTCGGCGATTTCGGCCTGAATGGCGGTGGCGCCGCCGGCAACGAGATCGACCGTGCCGATTTCAGCCTCGGCACGCCACCGCACGCGCTGGTGTTGGCGTCGTCCCGGCTGCATACCGACATCTACCTGATGACACCGGAGGACTTGCTCGACCCGACCCCGACATGGTCGGGAACCCAGTGCGACCTCATCCGCGCCGACATGGTGTTTTTCGAGACGCAGAATGGCGGTGCCGTTTTCTCGACCGGATCGATCGCCTGGGCCGGCGCCATGGCCTGGAACGGCTACGACAATCACATCGCCGCCATCACCGAGAATGTCATCCGCCGCTTTGCCGAAGAGTCGCCGTTCGGCTGAGCATCCCCCTCAACCGTCTTCGCCACCGATGCGAACGCGGCCGGAGCGCACGGATTCGAGGTCCTCCTCGAGATGGATGAAGGTTTCCTCGCGCGAGATCTGCAGATGCATGCGCATCAGCGCTGCAGCGACCTGATGTTCGGTGGCCCGCAACGCCGCCATGATTCCGCGGTGCTCGACCATCGACTGGCGGATGCGCTCAGCCCGGCCGAAACCGAGATATTCGTTGACTCGGCGGATGTTGTTCTGCCGCGCTATCGCCGCGACAAGGCTGGCCGAGCCGGTGCCCTGGGCAACCATCAGGTGAAACTTGGCATCGAGCTCGAACAGGCGCCGGCTGTCCATGGTCTCCATCGCCTCGATGGCCCGCACGTGCTCGGCGTCGAGCGCCTCAAGCGCGGCTTCGTCGATCTGATAGCGGTCGGACAGGATCGCGGCCGGCTCGATGATCTGGCGCAGACGATAACCGTCTTCCAGCGCCGCCGCCCCGACGTCGGCAAAAATCCAGCCGCGCCCCGGGGAAGGTTCCGCCAGCTGGTCGCGCATCAGGCGACGCAAGGTGGATGTCAGTGCACCCTGCGTCGCACCGTAGCGCCCGAGAAGCGCGCGTTCGCTGATGACGCCGTCCAGCAGGCCAAGCGCCATGTCGCGCATCACCTTTTCATCGAGCGACAGCGCACCGGCCTGCTCGGCGTCGCGCGGAACCGCTTCGACCAGCCTGAAGCCGCGGTTCGGCTCGTAGCTGACGATGCCCTCGCGCTGCAACTGCATCAGCGCCTGACGAACAGGCGTGCGCGAGACGCCCAGCGCCGAGGCGATCTCCGCCTCGTTGATGCGCTCGCCAACCTGGATGCCGGTGAAAAACTCCGCCTGAAGCTGGTTGCGGATACGTTCCTGAAGCGGTGAGACTGCGGTCATCCATCGACGCTAGCATTGTGTTTTGCGCACGTATAGTACGCATGGTGCGGCTATCGTCGAATGACCCGCCACGGGCCTACTTCGATGGTTTTCAAGATATCCGAGCGACATACACGAATCATGGTTGAATTTTTCCGCAAATGAACGTGCTTCCCCCTCAGAGATACGATCATTTGCCAACCAAATGATACACAAACCAGAATATTTTGGTACAGGGCGCCTCGCCCACTTACTTGAAGAACCACGGTAAATTCATAATTTACTTCACACGATCAGTAATAATCACTCCGCTGCTGCCCCTATTTGTTTACCAACACAAAAAAATTCCAACCACCGAGTACCACTTTTCGTCAAAGCAAGTATGTTCGCCGTGCTTCGACGCTCAAGGTGCACATCGACGGGGAAGCAGCCCGCCTGGTGGCATGTCGCCTACAAAAGTGCCAGGCGGGCACCAGTACTCCAGGATCAACCGCGCCGCTGAACGCCCCTGCCCAGCAGGACGGTCAGATACAACCCGCCCAGCAGCGAGGCGAACAGCCCGACGGGAAGCTGGTAGGGGAAGAACAGCATCCGCGACAGCCAGTCAGACACCACCATCAGCAGCGCGCCGAGGATGACGGCGCCGGCCAATTGCGGCCGGGGCCGATCGAGGCCGATCATGCGGGCCAGATGCGGCGCGATCAGGCCGACGAAGCTGAGCGGGCCGACGAACTGGGCGGCGACGGCACTGGCGAAAGCGGCGATCAGGATCAACGTGTTGCGGGCAAGCCGGACCGATAGCCCGAGCGCAAGCGTCATGCTGGGGCCGAACGGCAGGATCGCCAGCCAGCGGGCGGCAAGCAGCAATGGGGCGGTGATCAGGAGAAGGCCAATCACGGCGATCGACGCCTCCAGCCAGTTTGCCTGGATGGTGGAGCCGGTCAGCCAGCCAAGCAGCCGGTAGGATTGCGCGTTGCCGAGCGCGATGACGGCCGCAAGCACCGCGCTGCACAGCGCGTTCATCGCGATGCCGGCGAACAGGAGCCGTTCGGGGCCGAGATTGCCACGCGCAGCGATGACCAGGATCACGGCGAGCGCCACGAGTGCTCCGGCAGTCGAGCCGGCCAGCTGCCAGCCGAGCCCGGCGCTTGCCGTGAACAGCAGGACGGCCGCCAGGCCGGCACCGGCACCGGCGCCGATGCCCAGCACCTCAGGGCTCGCCAGCGGGTTGGAGGTCACGCGCTGGATGACGACGCCGGCGGCGGCGAGCATGCCCCCACAGGCGGCCGCGACGACGACGCGCGGCAGGCGCCATGACACCAGATCAGCCAGCAGGTCACCGCCGGCGAGCGACCATCCGTGCGGCCCCTGGCCGAGCAGCAGCGCAACGGCCAGCGCGATGACGCCAGCCGATGCGAGCATGGCGACGCAGAGCCAGGGACGGACAGCACGGCGTGCCGTGTGTGCAGGCCGATCGAGTGAAGGCCATTCGAAGAGGCGCAGGCGCGGCAGCAACCAGAGCAGCAGCGGCCCGCCCAGCAAGGCGGTCGCGGCACCTGTCGGCACCCTTTCGCCGCCGGCCCCGGCAGCGAGTTGCACCAGGCCGTCCGTCAGCCAAAGCAGCACGGCGCCGATCAGCGGAGCAGCAATCAGCTTCTGCTTCAGCGAACGGGCGCCAGACAAGGTGGCCAGCACCGGTGCGGCGAGACCGACGAATCCGATGATACCGACTTCCGCCACCACGGTGGTCGCCAGCCAGACCGCCAGCGCGATCAACAGGAAGCGGCTGCCATTCAACGATAGGCCAAGGCCGCGCGCAGCGACATCGTCGAGGCTGAGTATGGCAAGCGGCCGCATGAGCAGGACGGCAGCGGCAAGGCCGACGGCAAGCCGCCAGCCGATGGCGATGGCGGGATCCCAACCCTGCTGGACGAGCGAGCCGCCACCCCAGATGAACAGCGAAAACAGATAGTCGCCATTGGCCAGGATCAGCGCGGCACCGGCGGCATTGGCGGTCAGCGCCACCATCATGCCGGCCAGCACGACCGAGACCGGTTCCAGCCCGCGTCGCCAGGTCAGGGCAAGGATCAGCGCCACGGCAAGCGTGCCACCGGCAAACGCCACCCCGGCGGACGAATGCTCGATCAAGGCGGGCGCATAGAGCGTTGCCAGCGCCAGGGCCAGTTGCGCGCCGGCCGAGATGCCCAGCGTCGACGGCTCGGCCAGCGGATTGCGTAATATGCGCTGCAGCAGCAGGCCCGAAAGCCCGAGTGCCGCGCCGGCAAGCACGGCAACGGCGGCCCGCGGCAGCAGGCCGTAGAACAGGATGACGCGATCGAGATCCACAGCCTGCCCTGGGTGCAGCCCGGACCACTGCGCAGCGACCTTCTGGCCGAAGAGCGTGCAGGCGAAAAGCCCGAATCCACTCCACAGCAGTATCGGTATCGGGATGCGCCTAGTCATGACCCGGCCCCGGTGCCATGGCATCGGCCAGCAGGCGCGCGAAGCGACGTGCCGATGGCAGACCGCCGAAATGGTTGACCGGATCGAGCACCGCGACACGCCCTTCGCGGACGGCCGGCAGGGCGTTCCACAGCGCATTGTCGGGCAGACCACGGCTGACCTCCGCCGGCAGAGGCGCAAGCACGATGATCGAGGCTTCCGGGACGCGGGCAAGCGCCTCGATGCCGACCGGCGCCGCCGCGCTGTAGCTGGTGTCGTCCTTCCAGGCATTGGCTATGCCGAGCCGCGCCAGCACGTCGCCCGGCATGGAGTCCGCACCGAAGGCACGGAAATGGCGGGCATCACCAAGGCTGATCAGAAAGGCCGGGCGTGACGCGAAGGAACGCAGGGCCAGGCGCCGCTCCGACAGTTCGGTGGCCGTCTCCGAGGCGTAGCGGTCTGCGGCCTCCTTGCGCCCGATGCGCTCGCCCAAAGCCAGAAGCGATGACTGCGCCAGCGGGTAAGGCGGCTTGCCGGCTTCATAGATCGGCAACGCCAACACCGGGGCAATGCGCTCCAGCGAGGAACGCTGATATTCGTAGAAGCCGGAGATCAGGATCAGGTCGGGAGCGAGGATGCGCAGCAGCTCGTAGTTCGGTGCCCCCCTCAGGCCGAGGTCGACGACGCTTTCAGGCACCGCCGGCTCCACGGCGATGCGGGCGAACTGCTTCAACTCTGTCGCGGCGGCAGGCTCGACACCGATCGCCAGCGCCGTTTCGAGCAGCCCCCAGTCGATGACGGCAATACGCGGCGGGGCTGCGGATGCCGGCAGCGGCAGCAGGGCCGAGGTGGCCAGGACCAGGAAAGCTCGCCTGTCGAGACCAGGCAAACCCGATACGCCCGCTGGTTGGCCGTCGCGCCTAGAGGACATAGCTGATCGGCGCACCGGTTTGCGGATGCCTGGTTATGCCCATGGCCAAACCGTAGATGCTGTCCAGCATCTCGGGCTCAAGGATCAGCTCCGGCGTGCCGCGTGCGACGATCCGGCCTTCGCGCAACGCGATCAGTTCGTCGCAGAAGGCAGCCGCCATGTTGATATCGTGCAGGACGGCAACGACGGCGAGACCCTGCTTGCGGCTGAGCTCGCGCACCAGCGCCAGGATCTCGACCTGATGCGCGAGGTCGAGTGCCGAGGTCGGTTCGTCGAGCAGCAGGCAGTGTGTGTCCTGCGCCAGCATCATGGCAAGCCAGGCGCGCTGCCGCTCTCCCCCCGACAGGCTGTCGACCATGCGTTCGGCAAGGGCAGCGAGCGACGTCTGCGCCAAGGCCCGGGTGACCTTGTCCTCGTCATCGGTGCCGAAACGGCCGAGTGCACCATGCCATGGAAACCGGCCGAGGCTGGCCAGTTCACGCACATTCATGCCTTCTGCCGGCGGCGTGAACTGCGGCATGTAGGCGACGCAGCGGGCGAAATCGCGCGTGCCGTAGGTTTCGAGCGGCCTGCCTGAAAGCCGGATCGAGCCGGCGGCCGGATCCTGCTGGCGCGCCAGCAGTTTCAGCAGCGTGCTCTTGCCCGACCCGTTCGGTCCGACCAGGCCGTAGAAACGCCCCGGCCGAAGCGTCATGGTGAGCGGAGACAGGATGGTGCGTCCGCCGGCGGCAAAGGAGACGGCATCGACATCGTAAAGATGCAGGTCGGCATTGTTTGCTGCATCCATGACGTCATTCTCCACAACGACGGCAGTCGCCTCCGGCGACTACCAGCTTGTATGTGCCTTCAGCTTGAAGGCGCGACCCTCGCCGTAGCTGCAGACCAGGGCGCCCTGGCAGCTCGACACATAGGCCTTGTCGAACACATTGGTCACATTGAGGTCTATGCCCCAATTGTCCTTCTCATAGCCGAGCTTCAGATCGACCAGGGTCGCCGCCGGCACCTTCAGCGTGTTCTGGTTGTCGGCCCAGGACGAGCCGACATAACGCAGGCCGCCGCCGACGGAAATGCCGTCATACCAGCCGCCGCGGAAGGTGTAGTCGGCCTTGGCCGAGGCCATCACCTCCGGCACGATGAAAGGCCGCTTGCCGATGATGGTCCTGTCCTCATCCTTGGTGACCTCGATGTTGTAGGCGGTCAGCGCGGCCGTGATCTTGAAATCCTCGGTGACATTGACCTTGCCCTCCAGTTCGACGCCGCGCGATCGCACCTCGCCGGTCTGGACATATGTGAAGGGGGTCAGATTGGACTGCACGTTGCGACGGGTCAGATCAAACACCGAGAGCGTGAACAGGCCGTCGACGAAGGTCGGCGCGTATTTGATGCCGGCTTCATACTGGATGCCGTCTTCCGGCTCGAACAGCTTGCCCGAGGCATTGGTGCCGATGAGCGGATTGAAGAAGGTGGCGACGCTGACATAGGGCGTCAGCCCGTTGTCGAATTCATAGGCGAGACCGGCCCGCCCGGAGAAGGAGCCGTCGCTGCGCTTCTGGGTGGCGTCCAACGTCGGCGCATAGAAGTTCGGCCGGTCATGCACGCTCAGCCAGCCGCGGTCATAACGGCCGTTCAGGGTGGCGATCCAGCCGCCGCCGAAGCGCAGCTGGTCCTGAACGTAGAGGCCGAGCTGCTGCTGGCTGAGATCCTGGTTGAGATAGCTGACCCTTGGCGTCAGCCCGACGCCGTAGACCGGGTTGAAGGCGTCGATGGGCGGCGTCGTGCCGAACAGCGCCGACGACTGCACCTGGTCGATGTTGTAGAATTTATAGTCGATGCCCGCGAGCAACCGGTGTTCGATGCCGCCGGTGTCGAACTTGCCTTCGACCTGGTTGTCGAGCAGGAACGTCGTCACATCGGTGTCGTGGCCGAAATTGATACGATCGAGCGTTGTCGGGCCTGCCCAGCCATTCGGATAGATGCTGATCTCCCTGACATTGGCGGCGCCAAAGCGGGCGTTGGAGCGGATGGTCCAATCGCTGTCGAACGTATGCTCGAACTCATAGCCCAGCGAGCCCTGCCGGCGCTGGTAGGTATCGACATCCGGCTCTGTATAGTTGGCGTCGCGCGGGATGCGGCCATAGTTGATCCCGCCGACGATGCGGTCGACGACGGTGCCCTGGTAGGGCAGGAACGAGCCGCCATTGTGGTTCTCGTCGATATGGCTGTAGTTGGCCAGGATGGTGAGGCTGGTCTGCTCGTCCGGCTTCCAGGTCAGGCTCGGCGAAATGAAGCCGCGCCAGCCGTCCTGGAGATCGGAATAGGTATTGCCGCCGGCGACCTTGCCGAGCACCCGGTAGCTCAGCACCTTGTTGTCCGAGATGCCGCCGAGATCGACGCCGAGATAGGCGTTGCCGGCATCGTTGATGCCTGTCTCGACATAGCGCCGTGTCTCGAAATCGGGACGCTTGCTGACATAGTTGATGACGCCACCCGGATTGGAGCCGCCGTAGAGCACGGAGGCCGGCCCCTTCAGCACCTCGATGCGCTCGAGGCTGAACGGATCGACATAGAACCCGCCGAAGGCATGGCTGAACAGCTGCAGGCCATCCATGTAGGTTCCCGTCGCCGTTGCCTGGAAGCCGCGGATGAACATCCAGTTGGTGTCGCTGTCCGGCCCGAAGGGCTGCGCGAACACGCCCGCGGTATAACGCAGCGCCTCGTCGGCCTTCTGTGCACCCTGGTCGTCGATCTCCTCCCGGCCGATGACGGAGACAGACTGCGGGATCTCCTTGATATCGGTTGCGGTCTTGGATCCGGTCGTGGTGGCCTTGGCCACGACGCCCTTGACCTTGCCGACGGCAGCTGAACGATCGCCCGTTTGTTCGCCGCCCTCGCCCTGGAGCACGATCTTTTCCAGTTGGGTGGATTGCTGGGCAAGAACCGGCCCCAGCGAGGCGATGAGCGCCAAACCCGAAGCGCCGAGCATTGTAAGTTGAATACGTGCCATGCAGACCCCCACGCCACTTCGCCTTTCGCCGAGGAAAAGGCTTTCAATTCAGTTGAGCTATTAAGTTGAGTTAATAACTCATCTTATCTTGCAGTGGCTTGGACCTTCTTGCGGTGAATTGTCGATTCCTGACTGAAAAGCAGGCGGCCTGAACGGCGGTCACTGGTGTGCGGCATTACGGCGCCATTCGGCCGGCGTCAGCCCGACCACCGCCTTGAACACGCGCGTGAAATGGGCCTGATCGGAAAACCCTGCTGCCAGCGCAACCTCGCTCAAGGTCAGCGATTCACGGCGCAGTTTTTCCTGAACCTTGCGGATACGCGCCTTCATCTGCCAGCGATGCGGCGGCAGCCCGGTCGAGGCCTTGAAGGCGTGGCTCAGATGCGTTTCCGACAATTGCACCAGATCCGCCAGTTCGCTGAGCCGGATCGGCCTGAAACAGTTGTTTTCCATGAACTCGGTGACCAGCCGCAACTGGCTGCGCGACAGGCCGGATCTGCGCTGCCCCTCCTCGCCCCGGATGTCGAAAAGCAATGCCAGTAGCGCATTGATCAAGCCGGCACCGAACAGACCGTGCATCGCGACCGGGTTGGTGCACTCGTCGGCGATGGCCCGGGCCAGCGGTCCCATCCGGGGATCACTGAACTGGAAACGCGGCATCGACAGGCGCCCCTGGTCGACAGTCCGGCCGAAACGCCGCGTCACCGCTGCTTCCGAAAAATGCAGATCGAGATGCTTGATGCGCCTCAACCGCTCGCCGCGGCCACTGATCGGCATGCCGGCCGGCACGTAGCTCATGGTTTCGGCGGCGTCATGACGACCGGCTGTTCCGGCACCCGGATGGTCGAGCACGAAGACGCCTCCGGGGTTCAGATCAAGCATGACGAAAAGGCGCGGATCGGGCGAGACATAGTCGCCCTGCGCGTCCTGCGCGCAATGGGCGCGCCAGACATCGGCCACCACGTCGTCCCAGGCACGCCATTTCAGATTGTCGACCACGGCAAAGCCGTGGACCATGGCGTGCATTTTTGGGCGGAAATTCAAACCTGCCCCCATCCTTCGGCATCAGGGATGAGATTGTCGAAGATTCATGAGTACATTACTCATATTTTAACGGCAAGCATTGATTGAATTTGCACGACGCGGGTGCGGGCTGGACAAGGGCGGCACAAAACGACGACAGTCCTTTTCGCCGTCAGGGATGACGGGGCACCGAAATACACGCAGCAGCCAACGTCGAGAACCGGGAACTGACGATGCGACTGGCCGGCCAGGCCTCATTCGAATACGTACTCACCAGCGCCGACGAAACCTTCCTCTGGCGCAAGGACAACTATCCCTGGGTGCGGAATGTCTGGAACTTTCATCCCGAGATCGAGATCCATCTGATCACCAACGCGTCGGGCCTGCTGCTGGTCGGTGATCACATCGGCGAATTCGGCCCAGGCGAACTCACCGTCGTCGGCAGCAATCTTCCGCATGACTGGGTCACGCAGGTACAGCCCGGCGAGCTCATCGAAGGCCGGGATATCGTCATCCAGTTCCACCCGGACAAGCTACGCGATGCAGCCACCCTGCTGCCTGAACTGGGAAACTGCACGGAATTCCTGAAAAGGGCGGAGCGCGGTCTCAGCTTCCATTCCGGCACCCGCGAGCGCGCCACCAGGATGATCCATGACATGGAAACGCTGTCGGGCATCGCCAAGCTTTCCGCGTTCCTCGGCCTGCTCGACGTGCTGCAACGGTCGGACGAATACCATGTCCTGTCGTCGCAGACCTTCTCGCCCGACCTGGAATACGGCTCGGCCGACACGCTGCAGCGGGTGTTCTCCCACATCCTCGCGAATATCGGCCGAGAAATCCGCCTGCCCGATGTGGCCGCGCTGGCCGGAATGAGCGAGAGCTCGTTTTCCCGCTTCTTCAAGAGAAACAGCGGCCACACCTTCACCGACCACATCAACAAGCTGCGCATCTGGAAAGCCACCCAGTTGCTGGCACAGTCCGACATGCCCGTTACCGAGATCTGCTTCGAGGTCGGCTACATGAACATCTCGAACTTCAATCGGACATTCCTGCGCCAGCATCACATGACGCCTTCCCAGTACCGCAAGATGGCTTCGCATCGCCTTCTGAAACGCGACGCATGATCAGGCGTAAACGGACTTTTGATCCATGCTGCAACGCAAAAACGTGCCAAAGGCGCGGCAATCCTGCATGAGAGTACAGGAATCATGCAGCAGGAGCGCTAGAGCGCGAGCCTGCAACTGCTAGCATCCATACCGGCGTCACATCCGGCATCGGGGGACGTCAAGTGGAGATGCCATCGAGGGCGGCATCATCCAAATACAATCTGCCTGGGAGGAAAATATGGCTTCGAAAAAGCTCGCTTCGAGCATCGCATACGCTTGTCTTTTTCTGACGGCGACTTCGACTGTGGTCGCCGCTCAGGAGAAATCCTGCGAAAAGCCCATCAAGGTACTGGCACAACCGCGCGACGGACTGACTCTCCTCGAGAAATACGAAGACGAATTCAAGAACCTCAGCGGCACCACGTTCCAGATCGATTATCTCAACGAGAACGACCGCCGTGCAAAGTCGCGCGCCGATGCATCCACTGTCGGCAACTACAATGTCTATTATGTCGACGAAGCCAATGTGGCGTTGTTCTCGTCATCCGGCTGGATCGTACCCCTTACGGACTACTATCCGGAAGACTACGACTATGCCGATTTCGATCCCGGCCGGCAGAAGGTCGCGACCGTTGCCGACAAGGTCTGGTTCGCGCCCCTCACCGGTGGCGGCGACCTGATGGTCTATCGCAAGGACCTGCTCGAAGCAGCCGGCGTGCAGCCCCCGAAGACGCTCGACGAACTCATGGCCGCGGTCGAGAAACTCAACGATCCCGACAAGGGGGTCTACGGCATCGCCCTGCGCGGGGCACGCGGCTCGGGCGCCAACGTCTGGCGCTGGATGCCGTATTTCAAGGCCTATGGAGGCGCCTGGTTCGACGGCGACAAGCCGGTTTTCGATTCCGAGGCAGCGCTCAAGGCCACCGACACCTACCTCAAACTGTTCAAATATTCGCCTCCGGGCACCCAGACCGGCAGTTGGGACGAGTCCACCGGTGCGTTCCTGGCTGGCCAGGTGGCGCTGCTGGTCGAGTCCACACCGCTAGCTGGCATGGCCACCGATCCGAAATACTCGCAGGTGATCGGCAAGGTCGGTTTCCTGCCGCCGCCATCGCCCCTGCCCGGCGGCGGTTATGGCCACGGCCTCGCCATCGCGGCCAAGGCCAATGCTGACGAGGCTTCCAAGCGGTGCGCCGGATTGTTCATCGCCTGGGCAACGTCCAAGGAAAACGAGAAACGCCGGCTCGACGAGCATCAGTTCGGCGAACTCAACCGCACCAGCATCCTCTCCAGCAAGGAGTTCGCCGACATCTATGGCGCCGATCTCGGCAAGGCGATGGCCGACACCGGAAATGTGACTGCGGTGAACTTCTGGCAGGACCGCCGCTGGCCGGACCTCGGCGATCGCTGGGGCATCCTGCTGGAGGAACTGGTCAACGGCACCCGCACCGACGTCAAGGGCAGCCTCGATGAACTCAAGGCATACGCGGACGAGCTGATCAAGAAATAGCTTGCTCGCGCTTGCGGTGCGGCCCTGGCAACCTCCCCCGCCAGCGGCCGCACCGTGACCTGATCCGATTACCCTGAGGTCGAGTGATGCTGAAGCGATCGTCGCTACCCACTGCGTTTCTGGTACCCACCATGGTGATACTGCTCATCCTGGCGATGGTGCCGACCGTCTACGCCATCCTGATCTCCCTGCAGAACCGGGAGCTCAGTTCGACGACGCACAGCTTCGTCTGGTTCGCCAACTTCACGGCGCTCTTCTCGGACGCGCGATTCCTGAATTCGCTGTGGGTCTCGTTCAAGTGGGAAGTCGTCACCGTCGTGGCGACGATGGTCGTGGCCATCGGGCTTGGCATACTGATGTTCGAGAACACATCGGCGCGTACCCGCAACCTGCTGTGCATCCTGTTCATCGTTCCCGTGCTGCTACCCAGGGTATCGGCGGCATTCGTCTGGAAATTCGCTTTCCATCCGCTCTATGGCATCGCCACCTATCCCTATCGCGCATTGACCGGCCGGATCTTCGATCCGCTCTCGGATGCCTCGACCGCCCTGTTTGCCGTGGCCGCCGTCGATGTCTGGCAATGGGGGCTGTTCTTCTCGGTCATCGTGCTCAAACTGCTAGAGACCCTGCCTCCCCAGCCGCTGGAAGCGGCTCGCCTCGACTATGCGCGCCCGTGGCAGATCCAGGCCTATGTCGCGCTGCCGATGCTCAAGGCGCCGCTGATCAGCCTGATGTTCGTCAAGATGATCGAATCGCTGCGCTCATTCGACCTGATCTATGTAATGACGCGCGGCGGTCCCGGCGTGGCGACCGAAACGCTGGATATGTATGCGTTCTCGCAAGGCTTCATCGAGGCCGGCAAGGTCTCCTACGCCTCGTCGATGGCGGTGATCATGATGATCGTCACGAGCGTCACCTTCACGGTGTTGTGGAAGCGGGTGCAACGATGAGCCCTGGACGTCTGCTCGCACGGCTTGTGCTCGCGTTCGCGGCATTCCTGGCCGTGTTTCCGCTGTTCTGGACCGGGCTCAATGCGCTCAAGAACAATGTCGACATCATCACCAGGGTGCCGAAACTCCTGTTCACGCCAACCCTGGACAATGTCGTCTACATCCTGGAACGCAACAGTGTTCTGGCCGGCCTGACGAACTCGATTATCGCCTGCGGCAGCGCGGTCGTCATCGGCCTCGTGCTCGGCTTGCCGGCAGCCTATGCCGTTGCGCGCTATCCCAACCGATGGTCGGCAGACATCCAGTTCTTCGTGCTGTCGCTGCGCTTCCTGCCACCGGTGGCGGTGGCGATCCCGCTGATGGTCATCTGGCTGCAGCTCGGCCTCTACGACACGCTGCTCGCGCTGACCATCACCTATTCGCTGCTCACCATTTCGGTGACGATGTGGCTGGCGATCCCTGCATTCCAGCGCATTCCGCCAGAGATCGAGGAGGCCGCCTTTGTCGATGGCTACGGACCTTATGCGGTATTCTTCCGTGTGTCCCTGCCGGTCGCTTCCCGCGCGCTGGTCGGCGCGATCGCCTTCAGCTTCGTGCTGGTCTGGAATGAGTTCCTGATCGCGCTGATGCTTTCCAGCGGCAATGCCAAGACTTTGCCGATCGTCGCCTCGGAACTTTCCCAGCAGGGCATGAACGTGCCCTGGGGCATCCTCAATGCGTCCGTCGTGCTGCTCTCCCTGCCTCCGCTGCTGTTCCTCGGCGTGCTGAGCGGGTTCCTGAACTCCGCATTCCGCAAGAAATCCTGATCTGAAAGCTCCGCCATGAAAGCCCTCGTCCTGGAAAAGATGAACCAGCTCGCACTCCGTGAGATCGACGTGCCGGAGAAACTCGGTCCGCAGGACGTGCGGATCGCAATTCACACCGTCGGCGTCTGCGGCTCGGACGTCCATTATTACACCCATGGCCGGATTGGAGACTATGTCGTTCGCGGCCCCATGGTGCTCGGCCACGAAGCCGCCGGTGTCGTCATCGAGACCGGAGCCGAGGTGACCAGCCTGAAAGTCGGAGACCGGGTCTGCATGGAGCCCGGCGTGCCCAACCTTTCATCACGGGCAAGCAAGCTTGGCATCTACAATGTCGATCCCGACGTCACCTTCTGGGCGACGCCTCCCATTCACGGCGTGTTGCGACCGCAGGTGGTCCATCCCGCAGCCTTCACCTACAGGCTGCCCGACCAGGTCTCGTTCGCCGAAGGCGCCATGGTCGAGCCATTCGCCATCGGCATGCAGGCGGCATCGCGGGCCCGTATCGTTCCCGGCGACATCGCCGCGGTGATCGGCTGCGGGCCGATCGGCATCATGGTGGCGCTTGCTGCCCTGGCCGGAGGCTGCAGCAAGGTCTATGTCAGCGACTTCAGCGCGCCGAAACTGGAGATCGCCGGACGCTACCCCGGTATCGTTCCTGTCGACCTGAACCATGGCACGCTCGCCGACATCGTCTCAGCCGAGACGGATGGATGGGGCGTCGACATCGTCTTCGAGGCAAGCGGCAACCCCAAGGCTTTCAGCGATCTCTTCCGGCCGGTCCGGCCAGGGGGCGCAATCGTCCTGGTGGGACTGCCCGTCGATCCAGTGGCCGTCGACGTGCCGGCGGCGATTTCCAAGGAAGTTCGGATCGAGACCGTGTTCCGCTACGCCAACATCTTTGAACGGGCCCTGCAGTTGATCGCCTCCGGCAAGGTCGACCTGAAGCCGCTGATCACCGAGACGTTCGATTTCGCGCGAAGCATTCTCGCATTCGAACGCGCTGCCCGCGGCCTGCCCAGCGACGTCAAACTGCAGATCCGCATGAACGAAGAGAGGACCTAGCAATGTCGGCCATCGTCTGTTCCCACATTGCCAAGGCATACGGTTCAACTTCCGTCATCCAGGACTTCGACCTGGAGATCAACGACCACGAGTTCGTCGTCTTCCTCGGGCCGTCGGGCTGCGGAAAATCGACCTTGCTGCGCATGCTCGCCGGGCTGGAGCAGATCAGTAGCGGCGAACTCAGCATCGACGGGCGCGTCGTCAATGAGGTGGAGCCGCGCGAGCGCGGCATCGCCATGGTCTTCCAGAACTACGCGCTTTATCCGCACATGACGATCTTCGACAACATCGCATTCGGCCTGAGGCGACTGAAGGTACCCTTCAACGAGATCGAGCGGCGTGTGGGATCCGTCTCGGCTACGCTCGGCCTCGGCCCCTACCTGAACCGCAAGCCCTCCGAACTGTCAGGCGGACAGCAGCAGCGTGTGGCGATAGCCAGGGCGATGATCAAGACGCCAAAGGTGTTCCTGTTCGACGAGCCTCTGTCCAATCTGGATGCCAAGCTGCGCAACCACATGCGCGTGGAAATCGCAAAGCTGCACCAGAGCCTGAAGACGACGACCGTCTATGTGACCCACGACCAGCTGGAAGCCATGACCCTGGCGGACCGCATCGTGCTGATGCGATCCGGGCAGATCGAGCAGGTGGCAACCCCGGAGGAGATCTACGAGCGTCCGCGCACGCAGTTCGTTGCCGGTTTCATCGGCACGCCGGCCATGAACTTCCTGGATGTCACCGTAAGAAAGACGGACGGCTGGCGGCTGGAAGTCGCGGAGCATGATTTCGCGGTTTCGGGCCACGCGTTCCGGCTGAAGGACGGCATGCGGGCCGTGCTCGGCATCCGCCCCGCGGACTTCTCGCTCGGCAGCAAAACCGACGCCGCGATCACATTTTCCGGCAAGGTGGCGCTCGCCGAGTTCCACGGCAACGACGCACTGATTTCGGTACCGTTCGGCTCCGGAGAAGTGACCGCGATCGTTCCGTCGGCAGCACGCATCCGTGTCGGTGACGAAGTCACCTTGACCGCGCCGGAAGAGCGCCTGCATCTTTTCGACCAGGCAAGCGGCGAGACCTTGCGCGCCTAGAGCGTTTCCGTTTTTCGCGGAAACGCTATAAGCTTCTGTTTTCGCTTCATTTTTGTAATGCCAAGCGATTCCATTGGGCTACAAAATGCTCTGGCCAATGAAACGCATGGCGCGCTACGCCTGTCGTGCCAAAGACCTGTTCAGGTATGAACTTCGACCCCGCTGGCGCGCACTTTGCCAAGCAGCGGGGTCTGCGGCAGGGAGTCGGTGACCAGGATATCGACATCGCGCAACGAGCCGAGCCTGACCAGCGCACGCCTGCCGAACTTGCTCGAGTCGACAGCCAGGATCTTGCGCCCGGATTGCGCCAATGCCGCGGAAACGACCGCCACCTCGGCATGATCGTCGTCGCAGATGTCGCCGTCGTCATCGATGCCGCTGACCGAAATGATGGCCAGGTCGAACTTGAAGCGGCGAACATAGTCGGCCGTATCCTCCTGGAACACGCCACCGTCGACGGGGCGGACGAACCCGCCGGGTACGGCTATGGAGAAACTGGAGTTTTCGCTCAGGATGGTCGCGACCCGCAGGCTGTAGGTGACGACCCGCAAATCGCGCCGAGACATCAACGCCACCGCCACCGCTTCGCAGGTCGTTCCGGTATCGATGAAAATGGCTGCCCCGTCGGGGACAAGGTCTGCGACGATCGCCGCCACCTTGGCCTTCTGCGCGGCGTTTTCCGTCCGCCTTTGCCGCAGCGCTATGGGGTCGATCGCCGTTATGGTGGCAGCACCACCGTGCAGCCGCCTGACCCTCCCCATCTGCTCTAGCGCCATGACATCGCGCCGGGCGGTCTGTGTCGTCACCGAAAACAGGCGCGTGATCTCGTCGATCGAGATGTAATGGTTCTGCTGGATATAGCGCAGAAGGAATGCCTGCCGGCTCTCCTTCTTGCCGCTTCCCTCTCCCGCTGTCGTTTCAACGCTCATCCGAATCTCGTGCCCCACTCCCCGGCCGGTGTTGTGAGCCTCGATCGGAGACAACTCAAGACATCCAAAACTGGAATGTTGTCAAACCAACACGACTGATGTGTAATGTTGTCAAACTGACATACCCGGAGACTAATGTTGGAAAAGTAACATTTTAGCTAGAGGGGACCGTTCATGCGTAGCAACATAGGTGCAGGCAACAGAAGCGCGATGTCACGCCTCGGCCTTACGGCCAGCGTCGTCACCTTGGCCACCGCGGCAGCGTGGTCTCCGGCGCTGGCTCAGGCCAACAACCATTCCGTCAAGTTCATGGCATTCAACATCTGGAATGTCGGGCAGGATTCCAAGATGTGGGACCCGATCCAGAAAGCGGCAGGCAAGTTCGTCTTCGCCGATGCCATGAAGGAGCTGATCCGCAACGCCGCCCCCGACGTGTTCGTCCTTCCCGAATTGAACAACAACAACAAGGTCGCCAACGGCCTGAACCTTGTCGATGCCTTCTCGCAGAACACGATCGACGCGATGAACCTCGTGCCGCGCAAGCAGCCCGGTTTCCTCCCCGCTCAAAAGAATCCCGACGAAGGTGGCAAAGGCAACGGCAGCATCTTCTCCACGGTTCCCTTCACCAATCTGCCCGGCGACGTCGTGCGCATCAGCCCGGGCAACGGCTTTCCCGATACCGTCGTCAACAGCGTCCACATGAACTACTATGACGAGCCGACCAACCGTCTGAAGCAGGCCAAGGATCTCAACGCCGCCGCTGCCGGCACCTCGATCCCGACCGTGATCCTCGGCGATTTCAACGCCGGCGATGTCTCCGAGCGCGGTCTGCACCGTGCCGAACAGCAAGCAACGCTGTTTGCGCGCACCATCGTCGACACCGGAGCCAGTACGCTTTGGAAAACCCTTGCCCAGCAATATGTGCCGCAGGGCCAGGAGACGGCCTTCACCAACTATTTCAATGACATGCGAATGGTCGAGGGTAACGGCCAGGCAAAGTACCGCAACGTCATCACCAGCTACTTCAACAGCCACCGGTCGGAGTTTCCCGGCATCACCAGCATCTCGCAGATGACCTGGCGGCAGTGGGAAGAAATCGTCGCAAAGGACATGGCGTCGAAAGGGCTGAACTTCGCCGACGAAACCTATCCGGTTACCGCCAACCTGCCGGTGACGATGAATGTGCTGAAGAAACAATATCAGCTCTTCCAGCTGGAGCGGAACCGCGAGCTGTTCCAGCCGAGCCGGGTCGGAGACGAGCGCGCGACCTGGACAAGCGACGGCGAGGACAAGACCAACACCTGGGTGAGCTGGGATCGCGTCACCATCGACCACGTGATGATGTCGCGTCCCTTCGCCAAATGGACCGAGATCGCCGACACCGGCGCATATTCGGGCAATCTGGCCAAGAAAGCGCAACTGCCGAACGGCAATTCGTTTTCCGACCATGAGCCGGTCGCACAGGAACTGCGCTGGGTGGGGCCGCAACTGCAGAGCTACGACGATGGCGGCACAACCAGGACCCGGCTTGTCTGGGGCTCGGAGGCCTACAATTTCGAGGGCCGCAATAAGGAATTCTACCTGACGCGCAATAACAACCGCAACGACATCTATCTCGGCCAGATCGCCGATGCCGACGGCAATCCGATCCTTACCGGCCTGACGCTCGCCGAGAAGAAGACGCTGCTGGATTGCAGCAGCAAGGATGCCCGCTTCGGCCAGGCGATCAAGGAATACTGCATCGACGACCATTCCTTCATCGGCGAAACGCTGGTGACCGATGGCGGAACCGTCATTGTCGATGAGGATGCCGCCCTCGGCGGCCCGGCGGCCAGGCTTCGGCTGGCCAATGGCGGCCTGCGGATCGCCGGCCAGGCGATGAACGAGCTCAATCGTTCCCTCGTACTCGAACAGAATGGCTGGATCGATATTGCCGATGCCGGCAATGCCCTCACCATCGACCAGGCAATATCGGGGCAAGGCAGCCTGACCAAGCGAGGCGCCGGAACGCTCGTGCTCGCCAGCACCAACAGCTACACAGGCGGGACCGTTGTCGAAGGTGGCGTCCTCAAGGCGGGAACCGCCGGTGCCTTTGTCAGCGGCACCGTCTACGCAGTCAATGCGGGCAGGCTGGATCTCAACGACTTCGATCTGTCGATGTCTTCCCTGTCCGGCCGCGGCGGTATCCTGGACCTCGGCAAGGCCTCGCTCAGCGTCGATCAGGCCAACAACAGCTCTTTCGCCGGGGTCATCGAAGGTACCGGTGGCCTCGTCAAGACGGGTAAGGGCATCCTGGTCCTGAACGGCCAGAACACCTATGCCGGCCTGACGCAGGTCAATGGCGGCGGCATGGTCATCGGCGACGACGGCCACGCAGACGCGCGGCTGGCGGGAAGTGTTTCCGTCACCGCCGGCTCCACGCTCGCCGGCAGGGGCAGCATCGGTGGTCTCGTGGTGGCCAACGGGGCTTCGGTGGCACCGGGCAACTCGATCGGCACGCTTTCCGTGACCGGCAATCTCACCCTCGCCGCCGGCTCGGTCTACGAACTGGAGATCGATCCCTCTGGTGCCTCTGATCGGTTGGTCGCGAGCGGTACCGCCACCATCGCGGGCGCGGCGGTCAACCTGACCAAGGCGTCCGGCAACTATGAACCCGGCCGCCGCTACACCATCCTGACCGCGGATGGCGGTGTCACCGGTTCGTTCGCCGCGCTGACCCAGGACATGCCCTTCATCGACCTCGGTCTCGCCTATGATCCGAAGAATGTCTACCTGGACATTGCCCGCAATGCCGTGGCGTTTCCGACCGTCGGCACGACGGCCAACCAGCAGGCTGCGGCCGCCGCCACCCAGGCACTCGGAGGCGGTAACCCGGTCTATGATGCGGTCGTCTGGCAGACCAGCGCGCAGGAGGCACGTGCGGCCTTCGAGCAGCTGTCTGGCGAGGTGCATGCATCGGGTGCGACCGCGCTGATCAACTCCTCGCAATATGTGCGCAATGCAGCCAATGACCGCGTCCGTGCCGCCTTCGGCGATGTCGCCGCAGCCTCGCTGCCGGTCATGGCCTATGGTCCCGACGGCAAGGACATCGAAGCTGCGACCACCGCCAAGACCGCGGCCTGGGGCCAGGTCTTCGGTGCCTGGAGCAGCATCGACGGCGACGGCAATGCGTCCCGCATGAAGCAGTCGACCGGCGGCTTCATCACCGGCATCGACACCGAGCTTGCAGAAGCCTGGCGCGTCGGTGTGCTCGCCGGCTACAGCCGCACCTCCTTCGATGCCAAGGACCGCTCGTCGTCCGGCGACAGCGACAACTATCACCTTGGCCTCTATGGCGGCACGCGCTGGGGTGCGCTGGCCCTGCGCACCGGGCTGTCCTACACCTGGAGCAACATCGAGACCGGTCGCACCGTCTCCTTCCGCGGCTTCAACGACGGGCTGTCGGCCGACTATGATGCCGGTGCCTTCCAGGCCTTCGGTGAACTGGGCTATCGCCTCGATGCGGCCGGTGCTGCCTTCGAGCCGTTCGTCAACCTCGCCCATGTCAGCCTGCACACCGACGGCTTCACCGAAAAGGGTGGTGCGGCGGCCCTCAGCGCCGAGGCGCAGACCACCAACACCACCTTCTCCACGCTCGGCCTGCGTGCCTCGACCGACTTCATGCTCGGCTCGGTCGCGGCATCGGCTAACGGCACGGTCGGCTGGAAGCATGCCTTCGGTGATACCACGCCGTTCTCGAAGGTCGGCTTTGCCGGTTCCAGCCTGTTCACGGTGACCGGTGTGCCGATCGCCAGGAACACCTTCGTGCTGCAGACCGGCCTCGACATGAAGGTGACCGACAACGCCACCATCGGCATCTCCTACAATGGCGAGTTCGGCTCCGGGTCGTCGACCAATGGCGTCGACGCAAGGCTCAGCGTGAAGTTCTGAACCAGGAAGGCTCAGGGCCGGCCCATCCGGTTCTGAGCCAACCTGCCTGCGGCATTCAGGACGCCTGCTTTCAGGAGCCAACGATCGCTGCGACGAGCCTGTCGTCGTCAGCCTGCTCGATTTCGGTGACCCGCGGCGGATCGGCATGATCCATCGCCCCGAGCAGACAAACGGCGCGTTTGCCATCGCCGCGGGTCGACAATGTCTCCCAGCGGTTCATCAGCATCCCATAGGTGAGGACGCTGTGAAAACCGGCGCGGGCGCGACGGTCGAGTGCCGTGAAAGCTGACCGCATCGCGGCTTCGTCACCGGGGTTCTCCAGTACGAGGTAGCCGATATCATCGAGGATGCATGGACGGCCGACCGCCGCCGCAATGCCAAGGCAAGCCCAGGCCGTGTCCGTTGCCAGCATATGGCTTGCCAGCGAGACCGGATCGACGCGCAGATAGGTCAAGGCCGAGAGCAGGATTTCTGCTGTCCAGACATCGTGCAGCCGCGTGTTGTTCACGTCATCCGGCCACTGTCGTCCCAGCGGCGCCGGATCACCTGTCGCGAACCAGTTCAGCGCCGCCCGCGTGAAGACATCGCGCAGGGCGTCCTGTTCGGCCTGCGGCCAGGACAGCAGGCCGAGCCTGGCGATCTGGCCGGGCAGCATCGGGTCGGGTCGCGTGTCGAACGCCGCGCATTCGAGCGCCCGCGGCAGCCAGTGCCGGAACGTCGCAATGCCGCCCGAGCAGTTGGGATGCTCGAAATAGATCGGTGAAAAACGGGCATAGTCCGCGGTGCGCACGGCGCGCGAGCCGCAGATCTGTTCCTCCTGTTCAGGCGTGAAGCACTGCCGGCAGAAACCGCGTGGCGCCCGATAAGAGGCAAACGCCGCATAGACCTGATCAAGGCAGGCCCCGGCCTCCGGGACGGAGTCGTCGAATGGGAAGAACAGCTGCATGATTTCGATCTTCAGCGGCGTTTATCGACCGCTGAATATCAGGCGCGACCAGCGAGTGGCCAGTTTTATGCAGTGCGGTGCCGACAAAAAGGTGGCAATGCAATGTCCGGCTGTAGTTTGCGCCCGAAGCATTCGTGCAGCCGACCGGCGCACTCAATCGACTGCCGGTGGCAGACCGCCAGGCGGCTTGACCCTATCCTCGGGCAATCTGTGAGGCCTCCGCCCCGCGCTTCAGGACAGGCACGCAAACCTGCTGCTCGATCCCGGCAAGGCGCGCCACAGCGACATCCACCCCGTAGAGGCTGCTGAGCGCCATGGGCGTCAGAACCGCATCCGGCGTTCCGGAGGCGACAATCGTTCCGGCACTCATTAGGGCGACGGTGCCCGCACAGGCGAAGGCGTGGCCGGGCTCGTGCGTCGAGAGCACGACGGCGATGCCCTCGCCCGCAAGGGCCAGAATCTGGTTCAGGATGCGCGCCTGGTTGCCGAAATCGAGGCTGGCCGTCGGCTCGTCCATGACGATCATGGCGGGGCGCTGCGCCAGCGCCCGCGCGACCAGCGTCATCTGGCGCTCACCGCCACTGATCGCGGTATAGGGATGGTCGCTCAGATGCGCGATGCCGAGCTGGGAGAGCGTCTCGTGCACGATCGCCCTGTCGCCGGCCGACGGCCGGTCGAAAGTGCCGATCCTGCTGGCGCGCCCCATCAAGGCAACGTCGAAGACGGTGAAGGGGAAATGGGCAGCCGTGGCTTGTGGCACATAGGCGACACGCTGCGCGAAGTGGCCGCGCGACAAGCTGGAAACAGCGATGCCGTCCAGCTCCAGCCGTCCGCCGAGTGCCGGCAGCAGACCAAGCAAGGTCTTGAAGAGGGTTGTCTTGCCGCAGCCATTCGGCCCGAGCAGGCAGAACACTTCGCCGGCCGAAACCGAAAAGGTGGCGCCGTTGCCGACACGTTTTCCCGGATAGCCGAAGGCGAGATCGACGGCGCTCAGCATCAGGCCCAGCCCCTTGCCGACTTCACCAGCAGCCACAGGAAGAACGGTGCGCCGACGGCCGCGGTCAGGATACCAAGTGGGATTTCGATGCTGGCCGCATTGCGGGCCAGCGTGTCCATGAGCACCAGGTAACCTGCCCCCAGCAGCAGGCTGGCCGGCAGCAGCCGTGTGAAATCGGGACCGACAAGGGCACGTGCCAGATGCGGCACCAGCAATCCGATCCAGCCGACGATGCCGGAGACGGAGACGGCAGCCGACGTCATCAGCGTGGCGGCCACGATCAGGACCAGCCGGATCCTTCCCGTTTCGACGCCGAGCGCCCGCGCCTCTTCATCGTCGAGCGTCATCAGGTTCATGCGCCAGCGCAGCAGCACCATCGGGATGAGGCCGATCACCATCACCGGCAGGATCGAGATGAGGTCGCCGCGGGTGACGCTGGCGAGACTGCCGAGCAGCCAGAAGGTGATGGCGGGCAACTGGTTGTAAGGATCGGCCAGCACCTTGAGCAGCGAGATGCAGGCACCCATCAGGGCCCCGATCGCAATGCCGGCCAGCACCAGCATCAGCATCGGGTCGCGCCCGCGTGCCGCGCTGCCGATGCCATAGACAAGCCCTACCGCGGCCAGCCCGCCGGCGAACGACAGGCCCTGCACGGCAAGCACCGGCAGCGAAAAGAAGATGCCGCAGATGGCGCCGAGGCTGGAGCCAGCAGAGACGCCCAGAATGTCGGGGGAGACCAGCGGATTGCGGAACAGCCCCTGATACACCGCCCCGCTGACGGCGAGCGCGGCCCCGACCAGAAGTCCGCACAGGACACGCGGCAGACGCACGTTCCACACCACCGTATCGACGATCGTCGGCAGGCCGCTTTCTGTACCTGCCAGCCTTGCCGCGACGACCCGGAAAGCCTCAGGCAGGCTGACGCCGTATTGGCCGAAGGAAAGCGCTGCCACCACCACCAGGAACAGCGCCAGACATGCGGCGATCCAGCCGGCCGTACCCTTGCCGGCCGCCCTGACGGCGGCTGCTGGAGACTGCGTCATCTTATGGTTTTGGTCGGGCATCCGCGAGCAAGGCATCCAGCTGCTGGTCGGTCAGCTCGACATGGTAGAACGATTTGTAGAAGGAACGCACGGTTGCCGCCATATCGCCCGACGATTTGCCGGGATAAAGAACCGAGACCAGCCACGGCACGCCGACAAGCCGGTTGATGCCGGGCGGTGAATCGAACCAGCCGAACGGAACCGTCGGCGTGTGGTAGACACGCCCCTTCTGGACCGCTCCTATGCCTGCCCAGGACGGATCCTTCACAACGGCCGCCCGGGCGTTCGCGTCGAGTGTCAGGATCACATCGGGGTTCCAGGCAAGGACCTGTTCCAGGGATACATTGGCCAGGCTGCCCTTGCCGGCCGCGTCGGCGACATTCCGGGCGCCGACCGCGCCGAGGATCTCGGTGGTGATCGACCCGGCCAGTCCGGTCTCCAGGCCTTTCGGGCCGCGCCCGTAATAGACTTTCGGACGCTCGTTCGCCGGGATGGTCGCCAGCAGCGCATCGAGGTCCTTCAGCGTGGTTTCGGCGTAGGCAGCGAGTTCCTCACCGCGCTGCGATACGCCCAGCAGCTCGGCTGTCTTGCGCAGCGTTTCCGGCGACTTGGCGAACGAGCCGTCGATCAGGACGTAGGGAATCCCGGTCTGCTCCTGCACCCGGTCAGCCAGCGACGCGTATGTCGCGTCGACCGTGCCCACATCGATGATGATGTCCGGTTTCAGCGACAGCACAAGTTCCAGATTGGCCGTATTGCCCTTGCCGGTCAGCCGGCCATGGGCGGGCAGATCCCTGTAGGGCGACGCCAGGAATTCCTTTTCCACCGCGCTCGGCTCGCGCACCCAGCCGACCATCTTGTCGGGAGCCAGCACATACAACAACACGGAGGCCGGCGGGCCTGCCGCCAGCACGCGCTCGACATGGTCAGGCAATGTGACGGAACGCCCCGCGGAATCGACGATCGTGCGGCCCGCGGCCTGGGCGGAAGCGGCCATGCCGAAGCATAGCAGCAGTAGCACCTGCGAGAGCCGCGCCAGAAATCCCCGTCGATCCATTCGTGTTCCCTCGCACGCTTCGAAATCAGCACGATAGTTATTTCTGTTCTGACATATCGGTCAAGGAAGAGGATTGCTGGCCTATCGCAATAAACTCTTTAACGCAGAGCGTTGCCTTGACGGGATGCGCGTTCTTTGTATTTGTCCGTATATTACGCCTACAAATTGAGAGGACGACCTGTCGTCACGTTGGCGGCAGGCCCGTCCGGTCGGGGCCTTGAGGGGGATTTTCATGAAGCGACTTTCGTCGACGACTTTGCTCGTCCTTTTGACAACCACTGCCGCACTGCCTGTTGCCTATGCGCAGCAACAAGGCGGAGCCGTCGAACAGAAAAAAGACGATGCACCGGCTCCCCCTGCCCGCATGGCAACATCGCCGGTCTTCGAGCTGGGCGAGATCGTCGTCTATGGCGCCGCCGCCGGCGCCTCCTCCGACATCGGCGGCCAGTCGGTGTCGCGCAGCGTCGTGACGGCAACGGACATCCACAAGAGCAACCGCAACACGCTGGACGATGCGCTGGCAGCCACACCAGGTGTCGAGGTCTCCAACACGGGCGGCAGCCGCAATGAAAGGCTGATCTACGTCCGGGGCTTCGACCGTTTCCAGGTACCGCTTTATATCGACGGCATCCGTGTCTACCTGCCGGCCGACAACCGTCTCGACTACGGACGCTTCTTGACGCCGGACCTGTCCGAGATCCAGGTGCAGAAGGGCTATGTCTCGGTGCTGAGCGGGCCCGGCGGCATGGGCGGCGCCATCAACCTCGTCACCAGGAAGCCGACCAAGGAATTCGAAGGCGAACTGCGCACCGGCATCGACATCAGCAACATCGGCGACCTTGCCGCGTTCACGACGTCCGGCTGGGTCGGAACCAAGCAGGAGAAATTCTACCTGCAGGCCAGCGGTTCATTCCGCAACAGCGACGGCTGGTTCCTGCCGCAGGGCTTCAATCCGGTTCCGGTCGGCATTGGTGGGCCGGTCGAGGATGGCGGTCGCCGGAACTTCTCCAAAGTTCGTGACTGGCGCGCCAACTTCAAGCTCGGCTACACGCCGAACGAGACCGACGAATACGTCATCAGCTACACCAAGCAGCAGGGTGAGAAGGCAGCCCCCTACAGCATCTACGAACCGGTGCGTGGCATCACGCGCACGCCACTGCCGGCGGGCGCCGCCTACCAGCGCGACTGGGAATGGCCGCGCTGGGACATCGACTCGCTGGCCTTCTATTCGCACACGCAACTCGGTGATGAGTCCTATGTGAAGACCAAGGCCTACTACAACACCTTCTACAACCTGCTTTCGGCCTATGACGACTCGACCTTCACCAGCCAGAAGCAGGCGCGCGCCTTCAACAGCTACTATGACGACAGCGCCTATGGCGTCAGCGTCGAGGCCGGAACCGAACTCATCCCGATGAACACGCTGAAAGGCGCAGTTCACTACCGCCGAGACGACCATACCAACTGGGATCACAACCAACCGGGCGCTTCCGCTTTCGTCGACCCGAAGCAGACGAAGCTGGAGGACACCTGGTCGGTGGCGGTCGAAGATACCTTCCACGCAACCGAGAGCTTGGATTTCGTCGGCGGCATCAGCTACGACAGGAACAAGCTGGTCAAGGCCCAGAAATACGACTCGGCCAGCAAGAAGATGTCCGAATACCCGCATGGCGGCAGCTCGGCGTTCAACTGGCAGGGAGCGGCGATCTATCGCTACAGCGACGCGTCGGAATTCCACGCCAGCATTTCCTCGCGCACACGTTTCCCGACGCTGTTCGACCGGTTCAGCACCCGCTTCGGCGACGCGCTGCCGAACCCGGATCTCAGCCCCGAGCGCGCCGTGAACTACGAGCTCGGCTGGGCCGGCAAACCGACCGAAATGCTGAAGATCGGTGGCTCGGTGTTCTACAGCGACGTCTCCGACGTGATCCAGTCGGTGAGCGTTGGTGGCGGAAAGGTCCAGAGCCAGAACATCGGCGACGGCCGTTACTACGGCGCCGAAGTCTACGGCGAATGGGATGTGCTTTCCAACCTGACCGTGGGCGCGAGCTACACCTACCTCAAGCGCAACATCTCCGACCCGATCAGGCCGGGCCTAAAGCCCATCGGCACGCCGGAGCACAGCGCCTATCTCTATGCCGACTGGGTACCGTACGAGAATTTCACCGTCTCGCCCAACGTCGCCATCTACAGCGCGCGCTGGTCGACGGACCGGCTGGAGACCACGTTCTTTGAAACCAAGGGCTTTGCGCTGGTCAATCTCAACATGAACTACAAGTTGAACGACAATTTCGAGTTCGACTTCGGCGTCAGGAACATCTTCGACAAGAACTACCAGCTCGCCTACGGCTTCCCGGAACAGGGTCGCACCTTCTACCTGAACTCGGCCATGCGGTTCTAGGCATGGCCAGGCCGGCGAGATCGCGCGCGCGGAAGTCCGCGCGCAGCGCCGGCCCTGCTTCGCCCGTCCCTGCGACCGACGACAGGACGGTGCCGGAAATTCCGGCGCCGCGGCCCGATGCCGACGACGCCCTCCCGACCACTGCAGCGCCGAAACCAGAGCCTGGCGAGGACCCGGCAAGCAACCGCAGCGCTGCGCAACGCTGGCTGCTGGGTGGCGTGGTCTCCATCGTGGCTCATATCGGCGCCGGGCTCTATCTCGCCGCGATAACCCTGCCTCCCGCCGCTGATCCAGGTATCGTCGACGCCATCTCCGTGGAATGGGTGCCTCCGGATGTATCCGAGGCTGCTCCCAAGACCGAGCAGCCCGCGGATGCGGCCGGCGAACCGGCAGGCTCCCTTCGTCAGCCCGATATCGAAAAAGCGCCTGAAATACCTTCGCAAGACGAACCGGCACAGGCCGATCCACTCCCCGAACAGGACGAGCCTCGGACGACCGAACCCGCGCCGCAGCCGCAACAGGAAACAGCGGAAACCAGGACCGAAGCAACTGAACCGAAGCAGGAAGTCACTCCGGGCCTGGAAGTTCTCCGCTCCGCGCAGGAAAACGCGCCAGCGGTGCCGGCCATCAAGAAGGCACCGGAAAGCAAACTCGCCCGCCCGGTCGAGAAGCCCGACGCCGCACGACAGCAAACTCGAAAGGCCGAGAATAAAAGCCGCGCTCACAAACCCGCACCAGCCGCGCCCGCCAGGCCGGTTCGCCAGCAACGCCAAAGCGCGCCGAAGAAGGCCGTGGCAACCGAGACATCCGGCCCATCTGAAAAGGCCGACCGACCGGCGGCGGCTTCGTCGCAGCAGACGGCGTTAATGGGATCCGCGAAGCCAGCCGGACGCAGCGCGGTATCACCGGCGCAATGGCAGGCCGAGGTCATCGCCCATATTCGCCGATTCAGGCAATATCCTCCAGGCGCCAGCGGCTCTGCATCGGTTCGCGTGCAGTTGCGCGTCAATGCCCAGGGCGTCGTCAGATCGGCTTCGGTCGCAGGCTCCTCCGGTAGCGCGGCCCTCGATCGCGCAGCGATCGAGACCGTAAAGCGGGCCTCTCCGGTGCCTGCTCCACCGACTGAAATAGCCCGCCCCTCGATGACGCTGGCGATCATGATCAGTTTCAAGCGGTGAGCCGCTGAAAATGCGTTGTCGGCAAATTCGCCATCACCCACACCAGTCGTTGACATCGAGTCGGCGTTCTATACTAGATATCGAAGTCGAGGTTCTCCCGAGTCGTCTGACTTGGGAGCTAAGAGGGAAGCCGGTGCAAAGCCGGTGCTGCCCCCGCAACTGTAAGCAGTGAGCCCGCGTCGAAGAATGCCACTGGTGCCGTAACGCACCGGGAAGGCCGACAAGGGCGACGACCTGCAAGCCAGGAGACCTGCCGCGACGAACGAGAACGAACCTCGGGCGGGGTGTCCCGGCGGTGCGCGTGGCCGGGCGTCGCTGCGTCCCGAATGGCCAATGCGTTCCCCCAGAATCCCCGCCCTCAACGCCACGGGGATGATATGGCAACGACTGCAGCACTCACCACGAACGGGGCTCCCAAAGCTCCCTTTATCGCCGAAAGCCACACCTCACCTCAGGCCGAGCCAAGCTATAAGGTGATACGCCGCAACGGCTCGGTGACACCGTTCGACGCAACGAAGATCGTGGTGGCGCTGACCAAGGCGTTCCTCGCCGTCGAAGGCTCGACTGCGGCAGGCTCGCGGCGTGTGCATGACGTTGTCGAGGATCTGGCCGGACAGGTGGTTACGGCGCTGACGCGCCGCTTCGAGGCCGGGCGCACCTTCCACATCGAAGAGATCCAGGATCAGGTCGAACTGGCGCTGATGCGCGGCGAACACCACAAGGTGGCGCGCGCCTATGTGCTCTACCGCGCGGAGCGGGCGCGCGAGCGCCTGGCCGACAAGGCAGATGCGGTCGTGCCGGGCGGTTCGCTCAATGTGAGGGGCGAAGACGGCACGCTCGCACCGCTTGACGAGGCCCGCTTCGCGCGCGTGGTCGAGGAGGCCTGTGCCGGGCTCGACGCGGTTTCGCCGGAAGCCATCCTCACCGAGGCACGCCGCAATCTTTATGACGGCATCACCCTGGATGAACTGTCGCTAGCGCCAATCCTGGCCGCGCGCACCCTTGTCGAGACCGAACCGAACTATGCCTTCGTTTCGGCCCGCCTGCTGCTCGACCGCCTGCGCCGCGAAGCGCTCAGCTTTGTCACCGGCCGCCCCGAACAGGCAACGCAGGCCGAGATGACGGGCCGCTATGCTTCCTATTTCCCCGAATTCATAACAACCGGCATCGAGGCCGAGCTGATCGATCCGGAACTCGGCCGCTTCGACCTCGCCCAGCTTGGCGCCGCACTGAAGCCGGAGCGCGACCTGCAGTTCCAGTATCTCGGCCTGCAGACCCTTTACGATCGCTATTTCCTGCACACCAGGGGCAAGCGTTTCGAGTTGCCACAGTCCTTCTTCATGCGTGTCGCCATGGGACTGGCGGTGCGCGAGATCGACCGCGAGGCACGGGCCGTCGAGTTCTACGACCTCCTGTCCTCCTTCGATTTCATGGCCTCGACGCCGACGCTGTTCAATTCCGGCACGCTGCGGCCGCAGCTGTCATCGTGCTTCCTGACCACCGTCGCCGACGATCTCGACGGCATCTTCAAGGCGGTCAAGGACAATGCGCTGCTCGCCAAATATTCCGGCGGCCTCGGCAATGACTGGACGCCGGTTCGCGGCCTCGGTGCTCATATCAAGGGTACCAATGGCGAGAGCCAGGGTGTGGTGCCGTTCCTGAAGGTGGCGAACGACACCGCGATCGCCGTCAATCAGGGCGGCAAGCGCAAGGGCGCCGTGTGCGCCTATCTGGAAACCTGGCATGTCGACATCGAGGAATTCCTCGACCTGCGCAAGAACACCGGCGACGACCGCCGCCGAACGCATGACATGAACACCGCCAACTGGGTGCCGGACCTGTTCATGGAACGGGTCGAGGGCAACGGTGAATGGACGCTGTTCTCTCCCGACGAGACGACGGACCTGCATGACCTTTACGGCTCCGCCTTCCGGCAAGCCTACGAGGCCTATGAAGCGAAGGCCGCCGCCGGCGGGCTCAAGGTGTTCCGCAAGGTCCGCGCCGTCGACCTCTGGCGCAAGATGCTGACCATGCTGTTTGAGACGGGACATCCCTGGATCACCTTCAAGGACCCCTGCAACATCCGCTCACCGCAAGGGCATGTCGGCGTCGTGCATTCGTCCAACCTGTGCACCGAAATCACGCTGAACACGTCGAAGGACGAGGTCGCCGTCTGCAATCTCGGCTCCATCAACCTGGTCAACCACGTTGCGGAAAAGGGGCTGGACCTCGATCACCTCGCAAGGACCGTCAGCGTCGCCATGCGCATGCTCGACAACGTCGTCGACATCAATTTCTACACCATCCCCGAGGCGCGCCGTTCCAACCTGCGCCACCGGCCGGTGGGGCTGGGGCTGATGGGTTTCCAGGATGCGCTGCAGCTTCTGCACATCCCCTATGCTTCGGATGAGGCGGTCGCTTTCGCCGACGCCAGCATGGAGGCGATTAGCTACCATGCCATCTCCGCCTCGGTCGATCTTGCCGCCGAACGCGGCCGTTATCCGAGCTACGATGGATCGCTGTGGTCGAAGGGCATCCTGCCGATCGATTCCATTGCCCTTTTGGAAAAGGCACGGCCCGGCGTTGAGATGGATGCGTCTTCGACGCTCGACTGGGACGCGCTGCGCAAGCGGGTCAGGAAATCCGGCATGCGCAACTCGAACTGCATGGCGATCGCGCCGACCGCCACCATCTCCAACATCTGCGGCGTGTCGCAGTCGATCGAACCGGGCTACCAGAACCTCTTCGTCAAATCGAACATGTCCGGCGACTTCACCGTGGTGAACCGCAGCTCGTGCATGATCTCAAGGCGCGCGGCCTGTGGGACGAAGTGATGATTTCCGACCTCAAATATTTCGACGGCTCGCTTGGCCAGATCGACCGGGTCCCGGACGACATCAAGGCGCTCTATGCGACCGCTTTCGAGATCGATTCTTCTTGGCTGATCGACGCCGCCTCCCGCCGCCAGAAATGGATCGATCAGGCGCAGTCGCTCAACCTCTACATCGCCAATCCATCGGGCAAGAAGCTCGACGAACTCTATCGCCTAGCCTGGCGCAAGGGTCTGAAGACGACCTACTACCTGCGCTCGCGCTCGGCGACGCATGTCGAGAAGTCGACGCTGAAGGGCACCGACGGCAAGCTCAATGCCGTCTCCGCGGTGGTGGCCGCGGCACCGGCCGCGCAAGCCATCGTCATCCATGCCGATGCGGCGTGGGGCAAGGCCTGTGCCATCGATGATCCCGAATGCGAAGCCTGCCAGTAAGCAGCAGAGAAAAAGAAGGAGACAACAAGATGCTCGACTGGTCAGAACCGAAAGCCCAGCCCAAAGCCATCATAGATCTCGCGGCGGATATGCCACCCGTTGCCGCCGCCACCGGCCTCGGCGAGATCGATCGCAGCGGTGCCCGAGTTTCCGTCGACGAAAAACGCATGATCAATGCGCGTGCTGACGTGAACCAGCTGCTGCCGCTGAAATACCGCTGGGCGTGGGAGAAATATCTCTCCGGCTGCAACAACCACTGGATGCCGACCGAAGTGTCGATGCAGGCCGACATCGCGCTGTGGAAGTCGAAAGACGGCCTCACCGACGATGAAAGGCGCATGATCAAGCGCAATCTCGGCTTCTTCGCCGCATCGGAATCGCTTGTCGCCAACAACATCGTGCTTGCCATCTACCGGCATCTCACCAATCCGGAATGCCGGCAGTATCTGCTGCGCCAGGCCTTCGAGGAGGCTATCCACACCCATACCTTCCAGTACATCGTCGAAAGCCTGTCGCTGGACGAAGGCGAGCTGTTCAACATGTATCGCGAGGTGCCGTCGATCACCGACAAGGCGGCGTGGGCGCTGCAGCACACGCAGCATCTCGACGATCCGGACTTCCGCACGGGCACGCTGGAAGCGGACCAGGCCTTCCTGCGCGACCTCGTCGCCTTCTATGTCATCTTTGAAGGCATGTGGTTTTACACCGGCTTCGCACAGATCCTGTCGCTCGGCCGGCGCAACAAGATGGTCGGCATTGCCGAGCAGTACCAGTACATCCTGCGCGACGAGTCCATCCATCTCAATTTCGGCATCGACGTCATCAACCAGATCAAGATCGAAAACCCGCATCTGTGGACGAAGGCATTCCAGGAAGAGGTGCGCGGCATGATCGCGGATGCCGCGGAACTGGAGGCCTCGTACGGCCGCGATACCATGCCGAGAGGATTCCTCGGGCTCAACGCGGCGCTGTGCGAGCAGTACATGCATTTCATCGCCAACCGGCGCTGCGCCCAGCTCGGTCTTCACCCCGTGTTTGCGGAAGCCGACAACCCGTTTCCATGGATGTCGGAAGCGATGGACCTGAAGAAGGAAAAGAACTTCTTCGAGACCCGCGTCATCGAGTACCAGAACGGCGGAGCGCTGGCATGGGACTGAACGTCGAGCCACGGCAAATCGCCGGACAGTCGGCAGCGCTGCAGCAGCCGGAAGACGTGTTCCTGTCGTGGCTGCTTGCGCAACCCGTCGGCGCGGACCTTGCTGCGGCGGCGAACATCGAGATCGCCAGACTGCAGCGATACCAGGGAGACCATCCCGGACCGCGCCGGCTCGTCGAGCTTTTCGAGGCCCTGCAGGGGTCGATCGCCCCAGGATCCGCGATCCGACAATGAGGCGCAAGGTCCTCATCGTCGGGATCGGTGCCGGCAATCCGGATTTCGTGACGGTGCAAGCGGTCAATGTCCGCGGCCACGTGACCCTGTTCTTCATTCCTTATCACGGGCCTGGCGAAGGCCCTGACAAGGGCGCCGGCAAGGACCTCGCCAGACGCATGAAGGACCCTGCCCGCCTTCGTGCGGAGATCATCGAACTCTATGTGCGGAACCGGCCGTTCCGCACCACTTCCTACAAGGAACCGCAGCACAGGGACGGCGGCGTGGAACCTGCTGACGACCTTCGGCATGCCGGTCTCTCCTTCGAGGAACTGGATGCTTCCGAGTGCGGGGCATTCCTGGTCAGGAGCGGGTTTTCGCTGATCGAAACGCTGGCACGTATCCTGCAGCGACTGCGATCGAGCGGAGATTTCGAGCTGGACTATGAGGTGATCCCCGGCAACAGCGGCATCCAGGTGCTGACGACGGCGCACAAGGTGGCGTTGTGCAATGTCGGCCGATCGATTCTGACGGCGACCGGGCGTTCGCTTGCTGGCGGTTTCCCAAACAACGCCGACACCATCGTGTTCATGCAGCCTGCCGCCCCGGCGGCGGACACCGTCGGCGGCCACAACGACGTGCATTGGACCCTCTATGCCGGCATGCCGGACGACATGCTCGTCTCCGGCAGGCTGCGGGAGATCGTCGGAGGGCTCGAACAGGTTCGCAACGAAGCGCTCGACGGCAAGGGCTGGATTGTCGAAGCCCTGCTCCGGAAGAAAGGCGCGCACGGCAGCTAGGAGAAGACCCGGCTTCAGCCCGCTTCCTGCAGATTCTTATTGCAAACAATTCTCATTTGCATCAAAGGTCGAATGCAAATGAGAATTAGTCGCAACTAGGAGGCATTCATGCATGATGGGATGAGACGGTCGATCCTGGCCGCAGCGATGGGAATGGCCGTCAGTGCCGTCCTGGCGATCGCACCGGCGGCCGCGCAGGAGAAATTCAAGGCCGTTACCACCTTCACGGTCATCGCCGACATGGCGAAGAATGTCGCCGGCGATGCCGCCATCGTGGAATCGATCACCAGACCAGGCGCCGAGATCCACAATTATGCGCCGACGCCGGGCGACATCCAGCGCGCGCAGGGCGCGAAGCTGATCCTTTGGAACGGCCTCAATCTCGAATTGTGGTTCGAGAAGTTCTTCCAGAACCTGCATGACGTGCCGAGCGCTGTCGTTTCTCAAGGTGTCGAGCCGATGGGCATCACTGAAGGGCCCTACACCGGCAAGCCCAATCCGCACGCCTGGATGTCGCCCAAGAACGCGCTGATCTACGTCGACAACATCCGCGACGCCTTCATCAAGAACGATCCGGCCAATGTCGATACCTATCGGGCCAATGCCGAGGCCTACAAGCAGAAGATCGAGGCGACGATTGCGCCGATCCGCCAGAAGCTCGAGGAGATCCCGCAGGACAAGCGCTGGCTGGTGTCGAGCGAGGGCGCCTTCAGCTACCTGGCCCGCGACTTCGGCATGCAGGAGCTTTATCTGTGGCCGATCAATGCCGACCAGCAGGGAACGCCGCAGCAGGTCCGCAAGGTGATCGATGCCGTCAAGGCGAACGGGATCGTCGCGGTCTTTTCCGAGAGTACTGTTTCCGACAAGCCCGCACGGCAGGTGGCCCGCGAGACCGGCGCGCATTATGGCGGCGTGCTCTATGTCGATTCGCTCAGCGAAGCGGACGGTCCGGTGCCGACCTATATCGACCTGCTGCGCGTCACCTCAGACACCTTGCGGCAGGGTCTGGCCGAAGGCCTCTCGCAATGACGGCTGCCTTCAAGATCATCGCCCAGCCGGCCTCGCCGGCTGGCATCTCCGTCAAGGACGCGACCGTCACCTATCGCAACGGCCAGACCGCGATGCGTGATGCCAGCTTCGAGGTCCCGACCGGCACGATCACGGCGCTGGTCGGCGTCAACGGCTCGGGCAAGTCGACCCTGTTCAAGGCGATCATGGGCTTCGTGCGGCTGGCCAAAGGCAGCATCCAGGTGCTCGGCATGCCCGTCGCCGAGGCACTGCGCAGCAACCTGGTCGCCTATGTGCCGCAGGCCGAGGAGGTCGACTGGAACTTTCCGGTCCTGGTCGAGGATGTCGTCATGATGGGCCGCTACGGCCACATGAACATGATGCGCATTCCGAAGGCTGCCGACCGTGAGGCGGTCTCTGCGGCATTGGCCCGTGTCGGCATGTCGGAGTTCCGCAAACGCCAGATCGGCGAACTGTCGGGCGGGCAGAAGAAGCGCGTCTTCCTGGCGCGTGCGCTGGCGCAGGACGGGCGCGTCATCCTGCTCGACGAACCGTTCACCGGCGTCGACGTCAAGACCGAGGACGCCATCATCGACCTGTTGCGCGCCTTGCGCGACGAGGGTCGCGTCATGCTGGTGTCGACGCACAATCTCGGCAGCGTGCCGGAATTCTGCGACCGCACCGTGCTTTTGAAAAACACCGTGCTTGCCTCCGGCCCGACCGCCGAGACCTTCACCCAGGCCAATCTGGAGAAGGCCTTCGGCGGTGTGCTGCGCCATTTCGTTCTCGGTGGCGCTGGACTGCATGAGGACAAAGACCGACGCCGCCTGGCCGTCATCACCGATGACGAGCGGCCGCTGGTCTTCTACGGCGAACCCGGGGCCATGCAGCAGCAGTTCAGGGAGGACAGCGAATGAGCGCGCTGCTCCTCGAGCCCTTCGGCTACCAGTACATGCTCAACGCGATGTGGGTTTCGGCGCTCGTCGGCGGCGTGTGCGCCTTCCTCTCCTGCTATCTCATGCTGAAAGGCTGGTCGCTGATCGGCGACGCGCTCTCGCATTCGATCGTGCCGGGTGTCGCGGGTGCCTACATGCTGGGGCTGCCCTTCTCGATCGGTGCCTTCTTCTCCGGCGGTCTCGCCGCCGCTGCGATGCTTTTCCTCAACCAGCGCACCAAGCTGAAGGAAGATGCCATCATCGGCCTGATCTTCTCCTCTTTCTTCGGGCTCGGCCTGTTCATGGTCTCGCTGTCGCCGACCTCCGTGAACATTCAGACCATCGTGCTTGGCAACATCCTTGCCATCACGCCTGAAGACACGCTGCAGCTGGCCATCATCGGTTTCGTCTCGCTGGCCATCCTGCTGCTGAAATGGAAGGACCTGATGGTCGTCTTCTTCGACGAAAGCCATGCGCGCTCGATCGGCCTCAACCCGGCGGCGCTCAAGATCATGTTCTTCACCCTGCTGTCGGCATCGACGGTTGCCGCGCTGCAGACGGTCGGCGCCTTCCTGGTGATCTGCATGGTGGTGACGCCGGGTGCCACGGCCTATCTGTTGACCGATCGCTTCCCCCGCCTGCTTGTGATCGCCGTAGTCATCGGGGCTGCCACCAGCTTCATCGGCGCCTATGCCAGCTACTTCCTCGATGGGGCGACCGGCGGCATCATCGTGGTTCTGCAGACGCTGATCTTTCTGACCGCCTTCGTCTTCGCACCCAAGCACGGCATGCTGGCAGCGCGCCGGCGCGCCGCCCAGGCGCTGGAAAGGACAGCCTGACCATGTTGGATACCTTGCTCGCTCCCTTCCAGTTCGATTTCATGATCAATGCGATGGTCATTGCGGTTCTGGTTGCGGTTCCCACCGCCCTGCTCTCCTGCTTCCTCGTGCTCAAGGGCTGGTCGCTGATGGGCGACGCCATCAGCCACGCCGTCTTTCCCGGCGTGGTGCTCGCCTACATTGTCGGCCTGCCCTACGCGGTCGGCGCCTTCGCGGCCGGCATGATCTGTGCGCTCGCCACCGGCTTCCTCAAGGACAACAGCCGCATCAAGCAGGACACGGTGATGGGCATCGTGTTTTCCGGCATGTTCGGGCTTGGACTGGTACTCTACGTCAAGATCCAGTCCGAGGTTCATCTCGACCATATCCTGTTCGGTGACATCCTCGGCATCGGCCTGCGCGACATCGTCGAAACAGCCGTCGTCGCGGCGATAACCGCCGGCATCATCGGCCTCAAATGGCGCGACTTCCTGCTGCATGCCTTCGACCCGGCGCAGGCGAGAGCCGTCGGGCTGCGGGTACAGCTGCTGCACTACGGCCTGCTGTGCCTGATCTCGCTGACCATTGTCGGCGCACTGAAAGCTGTCGGCATCATCCTCGCCATCGCCATGCTGATCGCGCCCGGCGCTATCGCCTTCCTGCTGACCACGCGCTTCAGCGCCATGCTCTGGCTTTCGGTGGTGATCGCGGTCGGCGCGTCATTGCTGGGGGTCTACCTGTCGTTCTTCATCGACAGCGCACCCGCGCCGACCATCGTGCTGCTGCTGACAGTCCTGTTCATCATGGCGTTCCTCGTCACCAGCCTGCGGGCCGCACGGGCAGAGACCAGCCATATCGCAGGCTGACGAGGCCTGCGGTCCTCGGCCGGAGCAAGCGAGAGCCGATTGCCGTTCGCGCCAAACCGCAAACCGCTCCAGAGCGTTTCCGCTTTTCACGGAAACGCTCTAAGATTTTGTTTTCAATGCATTTTTGTAACGCCAAATGGTCCCACTTGGCTACAAAATGCTCTAGCTTCTGTTCCGGCCCCGCTTCAGGGGCCGCACATAGATTTCGAGCTTGTGGCTGACGATGGTGAAACCATGCTTGCGGGCGATCTCCTCCTGCAGGCGCTCGATTTCCTCGGACTGAAATTCGATGACGGTTCCGGTTTCCACATTGATGAAATGGTCATGGTGTTCGCGCGGCGTGGTCTCGTAGCGGGCACGGCCATCGCCGAAGGTGTGGCGCTCCAGGACGCCCTTCTCGCGCAGCAGGTTGACCGTACGGTAGACCGTGGCGAGTGAAATCGTCGGTTCGAGCGCGGTGACGCGGCGGTGCAATTCGACGACGTCGGGATGATCGCTCGACTCGAACAGGACCTGCATGATGATTCGGCGCGGGCCGGTCAGGCGCAAGCCGAACTCCCGGCAAAGATCCGCGATGTTCCGTTCCAACCTGTGGGTCTCCCCTTGCTCGGCTTTTGACAGGCTTTCGCCGATTGGGCTTTCCTATCTCAGATGCGTCGCATTCGCAAAAAACATTGCCGTGCTTTGAGAGTGACAGAGCAACGGCACGGAACCAAGGTCCCGCAACCAGGGAGCATCCGCATATTGACATAAAGATGTCTTTATGTGATTAGTTTTGGCGACGTCGTTCCTGGAATGAAGAGTGTCGCAATATGTCTTCGGTCGATGAGCTCTTCGGCCCGCTGTCGTCACGTCCTGACGGCTCGGAAATTCTCGCAGCACTGCAGGCTGCCGCGCGCGAGCGCATCCTTGTGCTCGACGGCGCGATGGGCACGCAGATCCAGGGGCTCGGCTTTGGCGAGGACCACTTCCGCGGTGACCGCTTCAGCGGCTGCGCCTGCCATCAGCAGGGCAACAACGACCTGCTGATCCTGTCTCAGCCCAAGGCCATCGAAGACATCCACTACGCCTATGCCAAGGCCGGTGCCGACATCGTCGAGACCAACACCTTCTCGTCCACGTCGATCGCGCAGGCCGACTACGGCATGGAGGACATGGTCTACGAGCTGAACCGCGACGGTGCGCGGCTGGTGCGGCGCGCCTTGCGCCGGGCCGAACAGGAAGACGGCAGGCGCCGCTTAGTCGCCGGCGCGCTGGGTCCCACCAACCGCACCGCGTCGATCTCGCCGGACGTCAACAATCCGGGCTACCGCGCCGTCACCTTCGACGACCTGCGCCTCGCCTATGGCGAACAGTTGCGCGGGCTGATCGACGGCGGCGCCGACATCATCCTGATCGAAACCATCTTCGACACGCTCAACGCCAAGGCCGCCATCTTCGCCTGCGAGGAGATTTATGCTGAGAAGGGCATCCGGCTGCCGATCATGATCTCCGGCACGATCACCGACCTGTCCGGCCGCACGCTTTCGGGCCAGACGCCGACGGCCTTCTGGCATTCCGTGCGGCATGCCCTGCCCTTCACCATCGGCCTGAACTGCGCGCTGGGTGCTGCCGCCATGCGTCCGCACCTGGCGGAACTGTCGTCTGTGGCCGAGACCTTCACCTGCGCCTATCCGAATGCCGGACTGCCGAACGCATTCGGTCAATATGACGAAAGCCCGGAGTTCATGGCCGGCCAGGTCGAGGACTTCGCGCGCGAAGGGCTGGTCAATGTGGTCGGCGGCTGCTGCGGCTCGACGCCGGAACATATCGCGGCGATCGCGGACGCGGTCTCCCGGTACGCGCCGCGCGGGCTGCCGAAACGATCGCCGCAGATGCGCCTGTCAGGCCTGGAACCGTTCACGCTGACCAAGGACATTCCCTTCGTCAACGTCGGCGAACGCACCAACGTCACCGGCTCCGCGAAATTCAGGAAACTGATCACCGGCGGCGACTACGCGGCCGCCCTCGACGTTGCACGCGACCAGGTCGCCAACGGCGCGCAGGTCATCGACATCAACATGGACGAAGGCCTGATCGACTCGCAAAAGGCGATGGTCGAGTACCTCAACCTGGTCGCCGCAGAGCCCGACATCGCCCGTGTGCCGGTGATGATCGATTCCTCGAAATGGGACGTCATCGAGGCCGGCTTGAAATGCGTGCAGGGCAAGGCCATCGTCAATTCGATTTCGATGAAGGAAGGCGAAGCGGCCTTCCTGCATCACGCCCGGCTGTGCCGCATGTATGGCGCCGCCGTCGTGGTGATGGCGTTCGACGAGGTCGGCCAGGCCGACACCCGGGCGCGCAAGGTCGAGATCTGCACACGAGCCTACAAACTGCTCACGGAACAGGCCGGCTTCGCGCCGGAGGACATCATCTTCGATCCGAACGTCTTCGCGGTCGCCACCGGCATCGAGGAGCACGACAATTACGGCGTCGACTTCATCGAGGCGACGGGAGAAATCATCGCAACGCTGCCGCATGTCCATATCTCCGGCGGCATCTCCAACCTGTCCTTCTCGTTCCGCGGCAACGAGCCTGTGCGGGAGGCCATGCACGCCGTGTTCCTCTACCACGCCATCCAGCGCGGCATGGACATGGGCATCGTCAATGCCGGGCAATTGGCCGTCTACGAATCGATCGATCCCGAACTGCGCGAGGCCTGCGAGGACGTCGTGCTCAACCGCCAGCCCAAGGCGGGCGGCACCGCGACCGAGCGCATGCTGGAGATCGCCGAGCGCTACAAGGGTACGGCCGGCAAGGAAGCCAAGGAAAAAGACCTGGCCTGGCGCGAGTGGCCAGTCGAACAGCGGATCTCGCATGCGCTGGTCAACGGCATCACCGAGTTCATTGATGCCGACACCGACGAGGCCCGGCTGAAGGCCGAACGCCCCCTGCATGTCATCGAAGGCCCTTTGATGGCTGGCATGAATGTCGTCGGCGACCTGTTTGGCGCAGGCAAGATGTTCCTGCCGCAGGTGGTGAAGTCCGCCCGCGTGATGAAACAGGCCGTCGCCGGATTGCTGCCGCACATGGAGGCCGAGAAACTCGCCAATGCCGCCGCCGGCATCGACAATGGCGAACGCCAGAGCGCCGGCAAGATCCTGATGGCCACCGTCAAGGGCGACGTGCACGACATCGGCAAGAACATCGTCGGCGTGGTCCTGGCCTGCAACAATTACGAGATCATCGATCTCGGCGTCATGGTGCCGGCAACCAGGATCCTGGAGACGGCGCGCACCGAAAAGGTCGACGTGATCGGCCTCTCCGGCCTGATCACCCCGTCGCTCGACGAGATGGTGCATATGGCCTCGGAGATGGAGCGCGAGGGTTTCGACATCCCGCTGCTGATCGGCGGTGCAACGACCAGCCGCGTCCACACCGCCGTCAAGATCCATCCGCGCTACCAGAAGGGACAGGCCGTCTATGTCACCGATGCCAGCCGCGCGGTCGGCGTCGTTTCCAGCCTGCTCTCCCCCGACATGAAGGCCGGATATGTCGAGACGATCCAGGCAGAGTATCGCAAGGTGACAGAGGCGCATGAGCGCTCGGAACGCGAAAAGCAACGGCTGCCGCTGGCCAGGGCGCGCGCCAACGCCCACAAGGTCGATTGGACCGCTTACCAGCCGCCGAAGCCGTCTTTTCTTGGAACCCGGGTGTTCGAAAGCTGGGACCTGGCCGAACTCGCCCGCTACATCGACTGGACGCCCTTCTTCCAGACCTGGGAACTGAAGGGGCGCTATCCCAGGATCCTCGAGGACGAAAAGCAGGGGCCGGCGGCGCGGCAATTGTTCGACGACGCGCAGGCGATGCTGAAGAAGATCATCGACGAGAAGTGGTTCGCGCCGAAAGCCATTCTCGGCTTCTGGCCCGCCAACACGACAGGCGATGATATCCAGCTGTTTGCCGACGAGGCCCGGGACAGCGAGCTCGCCACCTTCTTCACGCTGCGCCAGCAGCTGAGCAAGCGCGACGGCAAACCGAATGTCGCGCTCTCGGATTTCGTGGCACCGCTGGACAGCGGCAAGCCGGACTATATCGGTGGTTTCGTGGTGACGGCGGGCATCGAGGAAGTGGCCATCGCCGAACGCTTTGAGCGCGCCAACGACGATTACAATTCGATCCTGGTCAAGGCACTGGCGGACCGTTTCGCCGAGGCCTTTGCCGAGCGCCTGCACGAGAAGGTGCGCAAGGAATATTGGGGTTATGCACCCGACGAGAACCTCGCGCCGGACGACCTGATCGGCGAGCCCTACCAGGGCATCCGCCCGGCCCCCGGCTATCCGGCCCAACCGGACCATACCGAGAAGGTGACGTTGTTCGATCTGCTGCAGGCGGAGGAGCGGATTGGGGTGCGCCTGACCGAGAGCATGGCGATGTGGCCCGGCTCGTCGGTTTCCGGCCTCTACCTCGCGCATCCCGAGAGCTATTATTTCGGCGTCGCCAAGGTCGAACGTGACCAGGTCGAGGACTATGCCAGGCGCAAGGACATGAGTGTCGCGGATGTCGAGCGCTGGCTTGGGCCGATCCTCAACTATGTGCCCTCGCCTCTTGCCGAGGCCGCCGAGTAATTCCGGCCTGTCGTCTTTGCACTGCGCCGATGTCGCTTTCGTCATCGCACCGGCGCGGCGTCCGTGATCAGATCGGCACGTTCAAGGTGCTCTCCGGCGAACCCCGCCGGAGGGATAATTGGGAAGCCGGTTTGACGCCGGCGCTGCCCCCGCAACGGTAGCGAAGCTTCTGTCTCGACGACAGACCACTGGGCGAAAGCCTGGGAAGGTGTCGAGACGGTCCACAAGGACAGCTTCGGAGCCCGGAAACCAGCCCTGGACTTTTTGGAACTCGACTGATCGCGGTGGGCGGTCAAGAGGCAGAAAGCCGTGCGCCGGTCAAAGACCGTCCAACATGGCCATCTACCCTCCATCACCACCAGTTCAGTCCTTTGACGAGGACAGGACATGGACGCACGTCATGAAATGCTGAAGCTCATCCGCGCGAGGCGCGATGGCTTCTCGCTGGAACAGCCCTTCTACACCGATCCGGATTTCTTCAAGCTCGACATGGAGCTGATCTGGTACCGCGACTGGCTGTTCGTCGGACATGATTGCGAGATCGCCAAGCCGGGCAGTTTCTTCACCGTCCAGATCGGCGCCTACCCGATCGTTCTGGTGCGTGACCGCGAGAACAAGATCCGCGCCTTCCACAATTCCTGCCGCCATCGCGGCAGCCGCGTCTGCACCGTCGACAAAGGCACCTCTGCCCGTCTGGTCTGCCCCTACCATCAGTGGACCTACGACCTCGACGGCAAGCTTCTGTTCGCCCGGCAGATGGCCGAAGGCTTCGACCGCAACGACTACGGGCTGAAGCCGGTCGCCTGCGAAAGCGCCGGCGGCTACATCTTCGTCTGCCTGGCCGACCAGCCGGCGGACTTCGCTCCCTTCCGCCAGATGATGGAGCCCTACTTCCTGCCGCATCGCCTGGCCGACGCCAAGATCGCCTTCGAAAGCACGATCGTCGAAAAGGGCAACTGGAAGCTGGTCTGGGAAAACAACCGCGAATGCTACCATTGCGCGGGTAACCATCCGGAGCTCTGCAAGACCTTCCCTGAAGCGCCGACCGTGACCGGCGTCAACGGTGTCGAGGATGACCCCGAGTTGCTGGAACACTGGGCACGCTGCGAAGCCGACGGGCTGCCTTCGCGCTTCGTCATCGATACGGCCGGTCAGTACCGCACGACACGGGCGCCACTGCTTCCACATGCGGTGAGCTACACCATGACCGGCCAGCGCGCCGTGCAGCGCAACCTGTCCGACGGTGTCGCCACCGACCGCATCGGCACCCTGATGCTCTACCACTATCCGACGACCTGGAACCACATACTGGGCGATCACGCGGTGACGTTCCGCGTTCTCCCGATCAGCGCCACCGAGACGGCGGTGACCACCAAATGGCTGGTGCACAAGGATGCCGTGGAAGGCGTCGACTACGACCTGCAGAACCTGATCCACGTCTGGACGCTGACCAATGACGAGGATCGCCGCATCGTCGAGGAGAACGCGTTCGGTATCAACTCGCCGGCCTACCAGCCGGGCCCGTATTCCGAATTGCATGAAGGCGGCGTGATCCAGTTCGTCGAATGGTATGCGCGCTTCATGGAGCCCCGGCTCACCGAGGGCGAAAGACCAGCGCTGCGCAGCGTCGCTTGAGGCCGCTCCAATGAACGCCGTTACGAGCATCCACCTCTATCGCCATCTCGACGAGATGGTGCCATGGGACGATCGCCTGCAGGTGCTGGAAGTGGCCGGCATCACCGACGAAGCGCCTGACGTGAAGACCTTCACCTTCCGCTCGGATGCGCAGACCTGGTTCCGCTACAAGCCGGGCCAGTTCATCACGCTGGAGTTGCCGACAGCCGACGGTCCGCTGATGCGCACCTATACGCTGGCCTCGTCCCCGTCGCGACCGCTCTCGATCTCCATAACCGTCAAGGCGCAGGCCGGCAGCATCGGCACGCGTTGGATGTTCGACAATCTCAAGCGCGGGTCGCGCATCAAGGCGCGCGGCCCGGCGGGCGATTTCTCGCACCACAACCATGCCGCAGCGAAGTATCTTTTCATTTCGGCGGGCTCCGGCATCACGCCGATGATGTCGATGCTGCGCTGGCTGAACGACTGCGCACCATGGACGGACATCGCCTTCGTCAACTGCGCCCGGCGGCCGGAAGAGATCATCTTCCGCAAGGAACTGGAGCTGCTCGGCGCCAACATGCCCGGCCTGTCGCTCGGTTTCATGATCGAGGAGCGGTCGAGCCGCGAAAGCTGGTTCGGCCATATGGGACGGATCGATGCCGTCAGGTTGCCGCTTTTGTCACCCGACTTCCACGAACGCGAGGTGTTCTGCTGCGGACCGGATCCGTTCATGCGCGCCGTGCGCACCATGCTGGAAGCCACCGGCTTCGACATGGCCCACTATCATCAGGAGAGTTTCGGCGCTCCGCCAGTGGAGGTGCCATCACCGGGAGCGGCGGAGGCGAACCCTGCACAACCTGCCGAGGCGGCACTCCCGGTCCGCTTCGCCAGTTCCGATGTCGATGGGCACTGTGTCCCCGGTCAGACAGTGCTTCAGGCCGCGCGTGCCAGCGGCGTTCGCATCTCGGCGGCCTGCGAGTTCGGCCTGTGCGGCACCTGTCGTGTCCGGAAGGTCTCGGGCAACGTGGAGATGAACCACAACGGCGGCATCCTCGATGAGGAGATCGCTGACGGCTACATCCTCGCCTGCTGCTCGAAACCGCTCACTCCACTGGAGATCGAGGCATGACCACCCGCGACGACGAAAAAATGGTCGCGACGCGACCGCATAAGGTCGACGCCAAGACGATGGCAGCGATCTCGCCGCTGCCGCCGCCGGAAGAAGTCTTTGCCGACTGGCTGATGTCCGTGCCGCCAGGCATCTGTCTCGAGATTGCCGCGCAACGACAGATCGAGCTGATCGATCGTCGTGGGTCACTCCACCCGGGCGTTGCGGTGCTTCGCAGTCTTCTGGCGGCTGTCGCCTGCTCGGACGACTGGCCCAGACCCGTTCCCAATCTTTGAAGATCAGACCCAACCCTACGCCAGCCCTCCCAAGCCAATGATGAGCAGCCAGCGATGAGCATCTTGCATCTTCAACAGACATCCGCCGCCGATGACAGGATCGGCGACCTGATCGCAGCGCACCGGCCGGGTCATGGCCTGGTCCGGCCGTTCTACATGGATCCCGCGATCTTCGAGCGCGACATGGAACGCCTGTTTCGCCGGCACTGGCATTGCCTGGCGCATGCGAGCGTCATTCCCAATGCAGGCGACTTCGAGCTGTTCCGGCTGGGCGACGAGCAGATCATCCTGACACGTGCCGCCGATGGCGCGATCCACGCGATGCTCAATGTGTGCCGGCATCGCGGCGCCGAGGTCTGCACCAAGCCGAAGGGCAACGCACGCTTCTTCGTCTGCCCGTACCACGCCTGGACCTACAGCAATGACGGCTCGCTGCGCGCCGCGCGGCTGATGCCGAAGGACTTCGACCGCAACGAACACGGGCTGAAGAAATTGCACGTTCGGGTCGCGTCCGGGCTCGTCTTCATCTCCTTCGCCGAGACGCCGCTCGACTTCGATCCGATCGAGCAATCACTGCGCACCAGTTGCGGCCAGTATGGCTGGGGCGAAGCGAAGGTGGCGCATCGCGAACTCTATCCGCTGCAGGCCAACTGGAAGCTGGCTGTCGAAAACTACGTCGAGTGTTATCATTGCGGACCGGCTCATCCCGAATATTCCCAGACCCATGCCCTGGAGCAGCCGCTCGAGATGATCGAGAAGCTCAACCAGGCAATGGAGGCGCGGACCTGCGCGCTGGGTATCGACGTGGTCAGCGGCGATCGCTGGCAGAACTCGGCAGCGGGTCAGGAGGCGATCCACACGTTCCGCTATGCACTCTATGACGGCGTCTCCACCGGCAGCCAGGACGGCAAGCCGATTGCGCCGCTGATGGGCCGGTTCAGCGAGTATGACGGCGGCGTCACCTCGATCCATCTCGGCGGCAGCACCTTCCTCGTCTGCTACCCCGATCATGGCATGATCTACCGCTTCATTCCGAAGACCGCCGATACATGCGAGATGGAGCTGATCTGGCTCGTGCGTGGCGACGCCGAGGAAGGCCGTGACTACGACCTGGAAAAGCTGACCTGGCTCTGGAAGGTCACCACCGAGGAGGACAAGAAGATCATCGAGCACACCGCGCGCGGCGTGCGCTCGCACTATTTCGTGCCCGGCCCGATCGCGCCGATGGAGAACAACGAGCTTCGCTACATCAACTGGTATCTGGAGGAGATCGCCCGTCCGTAGCGAATGACTCGGCTGGAAATCGAACAGGGAGGATAGGATGAGCAGGAACAGAGGCGTGGTCTATCTCGGCCCAGGCAGGGTCGAAGTCCAGGACATCGAGGATCCCAAATTCGCAGCCCCGGATGGCCGGCGCATCGAGCATGCGGTGATCCTCAAGGTGGTTTCGACCAACATCTGCGGGTCCGATCAGCACATGGTTCGCGGTCGCACCACGGCCGAGGCAGGCCTGGTACTCGGCCACGAGATCACCGGCGAGGTGATCGAAAAAGGCAGCGACGTCGAAATGCTCGAGGTCGGCGATATCGTCTCCGTGCCCTTCAACGTAGCCTGCGGACGTTGCCGCTGCTGCAAGGGACAGGACACGGGCGTGTGCCTGACCGTGAATCCGTCCCGCGCCGGCGGCGCGTATGGCTATGTCGACATGGGCGGCTGGATCGGTGGTCAGGCCCGCTACGTCATGGTGCCCTATGCCGACTTCAACCTGCTGAAGTTCCCCGATCGCGACCGTGCGATGGAAAAGATCCGCGATCTGACCATGCTGTCCGATATCCTGCCGACCGGCTTCCATGGCGCTGTCCGCGCCGGCGCCGGTGTCGGCTCAATCGTCTATGTTGCCGGAGCCGGACCGGTTGGCCTCGCCGCGGCCGCTTCGGCGCGAATCCTGGGTGCTGCCGTGGTCATGGTCGGCGACTTCAACAAGGAGCGGCTTGCCCATGCCGCCAGGGTGGGTTTCGAAGCCGTCGATCTTTCCAAAAGCGACAGGCTGGGCGACATGATCGCTGAAATCACCGGCTCCAACGAAGTCGATTGCGCGATCGACGCGGTCGGTTTCGAGGCCCGCGGCCATAGCGGCGGCGAGCAGCCGGCGATCGTGCTGAACCAAATGATGGAGATCACCCGTGCTGCCGGCTCGATCGGCATTCCCGGGCTCTATGTGACGGAAGACCCAGGTGCCGTCGACGCGGCTGCCAAGCACGGCAGCCTCTCGCTGCGTCTTGGACTCGGCTGGGCCAAGGCGCAATCCTTCCACACCGGGCAGACGCCGGTGCTCAAATACAATCGGCAATTGATGCAGGCCATCCTGCATGACCGCCTGCCGATCGCCGATATCGTCAACGCCAGGGTGATCTCGCTCGAGGACGCCGCGCGAGGCTACGAGAGCTTCGACCAGGGCGCGGCGGTCAAGTACGTGCTTGACCCGCATGGCGATATTTCGAAAGCTGCCTGATCGGTACGACCTAAAAATGTCGCAGCCTTGGCGCAGGCTTTGGGAGAACCGGTGGCCTGCGCCGCTTTCCGATGGGAACGGGAGGCTGCCGGATTGTGTTCGAGCCAGGAGATAGATCCATGAATTCCCCAGCAAAGCTGCGCGTGGGTTTTATCCTCGGCCGCTCCTTCACCCTGTCGGCCTTCGCGCTGTTCATCGACACGCTGCGGCTGGCAAGCGACGAACTCGACCGGTCGGGTCGCGTCAGCGCGGACTGGCATGTGCTGGCAAGTTCGAAGAACCCCGTGAAATCGAGCTGCGGCGTGCAGGTCGTTCCGACGTCCGGTTTCGTGGACCCGGCCCATTTCAGCCATATCGTGGTGGTCGGCGGACTGCTCAATGTGGAGGAGCCCGTCGATGCCGAGACGACGCGTTATCTGCGTCGCGCTGCAGCAGCAAACGTACCGCTCATTGGCCTGTGCACCGGCACGTTCATCCTGGCTGATGCCGGTCTCATGAAGAACCACGAGTGCTGTGTCAGCTGGCTCCATGCGCGCGACTTCCAGGACCGGTTTCCCGACCATGTCGTCCGCTCGGACAGGATCTTCCATCTCGACGAGAACCGTGGCTCGTGCGCCGGCGGCAGCAGCGCGGCCGACATGGCGGCGCTGATCGTGCGCAGCCACATCAGCGAGGATGCCGAACGCAACGCGCTGGAAGTCCTCCAGATCGACCACGCCCGCTCCCCCTTCCATCTGCAGGCGAGGCGCACATTTGCCGACGAAGCGGAGGACGTCCGTATCAAGGCGACGCTGCTGGCGATGGAGCAGCATATCAACGACCGCATCCCGATCACCCAACTGGCACGGCAAGTAGGCGTGAGCCGGCGCCAACTCGAGCGCCTTTTCAAGGAAAAGGCGGGAATGTCGCCAGCCAATGCCTACAAGCGCGTGCGGCTGATCCATGCCAAGGCGCTTGTCGCAAACACCGATGCTTCCATGCTGGAGATTGCCCTGGAAGCGGGATTCGAAAGTGCCTCGCACTTTGCCAGGACCTTCAAGAAGTTCCACGGCCAGAGCCCGTCGGAGCTGCGGACGGCAGCTATCCATATCTGACGGGCCATATCTGACAGGAAAGTCCGCGCGAAACCGCAATGGCGGGTTCACGGGATTTGTTGGCAGGGGCGCGAGAGCAGCCCGGACGCCGCTGTGGCATGCTTGGGATATCGCTCATGCCATCGGCAGGTCCGCCGATCGACCTGGTCAGCTGAAGGAAACAGATCAATGTTCCTGGACGATACGCGCTTCCCGCTTGTCTTCGCGCGGGAGGAAGGACAATCGCCTGCCTCGATCCTCGCCGAACTCGAAGGGCTTCTGGACCGGCAGGCGCCGTTCGTCCTGATCACCGATCACGCACCGGACGACCATCACGCGGAAACAGCCGAGGAGCGCAGGGAAAAGGCCCTGTTCTTCAAGCGGACAAAGGATCGTTTCAGGAAGTACTGCCGTGCCATGATCGTGATCGAGGGCAAGAAACCCACCAGCGCGGCGGTGCGGCTGGCGGCGGTGACCGCGAGCAAGGCGTTCGGCTTCTCCGTTCTTTTTGAGACGGACGAGAGGCGAGCGGCAGCCAGAGGCATGCTTGTGCTGCTCGAGGCGCGTGCCGGATGATAGGCTCCCTGAGCCTCGATGACATGCCGCACAGGTTTGGGATACGCTGTCGGCTTGGCTGACCCGGATCGGGAGAAGCAGGTGGATTTTCCGCGAATACAGGGCTTCAGACACGTGGATGATGTGCCACGCCCCGTCTTCAGCCTGATCACCGAAACGACTTTCGTCGGCGAGACGGAGCCCCACCATCACGACAAGGCGCAGCTGATGTGTGTCATCAGCGGCGTGCTGACGATGCGGGCCGCCGGCGGGCTCTGGACCGTCCCGCCGCATTGCGCCATGTGGATACCGGGCGATGTCTCCCATGCCGGCCGGGTCGCGGGACATATCAAGATCCTCAACCTCTACATCGATGCTGACCTGGCCGCTTCGCTCGACCAGGATTGCGGCATCCTGTTCGTCCAGCCTTTCCTGCACGAGCTCATCCTGCGGTTCGACTGCGAGATGCCATCGGCCGCAATGGGCCGCGAGCGCGAGGGAAGGCTCATCGCCGTGCTGCTCGACGAACTGGCGACCGCAACGCTGGAACCGATCCATCTGCCCATGCCGAACGACAGGAGGCTTCTGCGGCTGACCAAGGCGATGATCGAGCATCCGGACCAGCGCTTCACGATCGACGAGTGGGGCGCCCGCGTCGGCGCCAGCAACAGGACGTTGAGCCGGCTGTTCCAGCGGGAAACCGGCATGTCGTTCGTTCGCTGGCGCCAACAGCTTCATATCGGCCTGGCGTTGCAGCGTCTTGGCGAGGGCCAATCGGTCACCAACATCGCCGGCGATCTCGGCTATGACAGCGTCAGCGCATTCATCTCCATGTTCAAGCGCATGTTGGGAACAACCCCGGCACGCTATTTCGAGGAGCTTGCCACAGGCATCCCCGAGGGAAACACGCGCAGGACGCTTGCCCGCGGCGAAGCGGTTGGCCGCGACGCCGCAGAGGCTGAGGCAGCGCCGAACATCATCCCGCTGAAGAAACGACCGGCGTGACGTGATGCTGCGTGCAACTGCACGACAAGCAGGATGGAACCGGGACATGCCGGAGCCGCGAAATCCGACGCTGACGCACGCGATAAAGATATAAACATTTCTTTATGCGCTATTGACTTCATCTGACAATTGCAGGAAGGTGCAGGCGTCTAGGTTCCCCGGTCGTTGCGTGCAACGCGCCGGGGCTAAGAGGGAAGTCGGTGCCCCGTCATATTCGGGAAAGCCGAAGCTGCCCCCGCAACTGTAAGCGGTGAGCTGACGTCCAGAATGTCACTGGGGTGAAACCCTGGGAAGACGGACAGAAGCGATGACCCGCGAGCCAGGAGACCTGCCTTGGCGAAACAACGTCCACGGGCGGGGTGTCCCGGTGTGCCGTAGCGGAGGCCGCGTAGCGGACCGCCTTGCTATGTGTCCGCTGACCCATGCCCCCAACTCATTGGGGTAAGTCGTGTCTCAACCCAAAATTCAAGTCGCCACTCCCCGCATGGCCCTTGTCGCTCGCCGGCAGGTCACAATTAGTGACGACTTTACGTTTCGCCTCAAGAGTATTCGTTTCGACGAGGATTATCGCCCATCGGACAATACGCGTATCACGACCAATTTCGCCAATCTGGCCCGAGGGGAGAACCGCCAGGAAAACCTGCGCAATGCCTTGAGGATGATCGACAATCGTTTCAATGCCCTGGCGCATTGGGACAACCCCAAGGGCGATCGTTATTCTGTCGAACTCGACATCATTTCGGTTGAGATGATTATTGGCGCCGAAGGCAACAACAATGCCTTCCCGATAATTGAAATATTGAAAACAAACATCGTTGACCGAAAGACGAACGAGCGGATCCAAGGCATTGTGGGGAACAATTTCTCCTCCTACGTGCGAGACTACGACTTCAGCGTATTGCTGCCGGAGCACAACAAGAACCGCCCGGAATTCAGCATGCCGGAAAATTTCGGAGATCTGCATGGAAACCTGTTCAGAAGCTTCCTGAGCTCAGATGCCTACAAGAAGCATTTTTCCAAACCTCCGGTCATATGTCTGAGCGCTTCAAGCAGCAAGACATATCACCGCACCAAAAATCAGCACCCTGTATTGGGCGTTGAGTACCGGCAAGATGAATTGTCTTCGACGGACCACTACTTTCAGAAAATGGGAATGCAGGTCCGCTATTTTATGCCATCGAATAGCGTAGCGCCTCTGGCTTTCTATTTTATCGGCGACCTGCTTGCAGAATACACCAATCTTGAGCTGATCGGCACCATCAGTACGATGGAGACTTTTCAGAAGATCTATCGACCCGAGATCTACAACGCCAACTCGTCGGCAGGGGCGTGCTACCAGCCAAGTCTGAAACACCAGGATTATTCATTGACCCGCATCGTCTACGATCGGGAAGAGCGTAGCCGGCTGGCGATCGAGCAGGGAAAGTTCGCCGAGGAGCACTTCATCAAACCATACAAGTCCATCCTCGAGCAGTGGTCCGTCAATCACGTTCGCTGACCAACCAAAAGACAAGGCTGCCTATCATGAAAACACTGTTGCCCACGTCTACCGCCGGCAGCTTGCCAAAACCCTCGTGGCTTGCCCAGCCGGAGAAACTCTGGTCACCCTGGAAACTGCAGGATGAGGAGTTGATCGAAGGCAAGCAGGACGCTTTGCGTTTGTCCCTCGACGATCAGCGACAGGCAGGCATCGATATCGTCAGCGACGGCGAGCAGACGCGCCAGCATTTCGTCACGACGTTCATCGAGCACCTGGACGGGGTTGATTTCGAAAAACGCGAGACCGTCAGAATTCGGGATCGCTATGATGCGAGCGTCCCGACAGTCGTCGGCGCGGTGTCGCGCCAAAAGCCGGTTTTCGTTGAAGACGCCAAGTTCCTGCGCCGGCAGACCAAGCAGCCTATCAAATGGGCTCTGCCGGGTCCGATGACCATGATCGATACGCTTTTTGACAATCACTATAAGAGCCGAGAAAAACTGGCCTGGGAATTCGCCAAGATCCTCAATCAGGAAGCCAGGGAACTGGAGACTGCCGGCGTCGATATCATCCAGTTCGATGAGCCCGCATTCAATGTGTTCTTTGACGAGGTGAACGATTGGGGAGTTGCCACCCTGGAAAAGGCAATCGAAGGGCTCAAGTGCGAAACTGCCGTTCATATCTGCTACGGGTATGGCATCAAGGCCAACACAGACTGGAAGAAGACTCTCGGGTCGGAATGGCGGCAATATGAGGAATCTTTCCCCAAGCTGCAGAAATCCAGCATCGGCATGATCTCCCTGGAATGCCACAACTCTCACGTTCCAATGGATCTCATCGAACTTGTTCGCGGAAAGAAAGTGATGGTCGGGGCCATCGACGTGGCAAGCGATGTCATTGAGACGCCGGAGGAGGTGGCCGGTACTCTGCGAAGAGCACTTCAGTTTGTCGATGCCGACAAACTGTGCCCCTGCACCAATTGCGGCATGGCCCCCCTCTCCCGTCGAGTAGCCAGAGGCAAGCTGAATGCCTTGAGTGCAGGCGCGGAAATCGTTCGAAAAGAACTCACAGCCCAGGCCTGACGACTGGGGCACGTCCAGACAGCCGTGCGATGCTGTCGACTGTCTGGACATGCTTTGCCGTTCCCGCCGTAGGGAGACAGGCGGCCTTGCGCGAGCGCCTCGGTTTTGCCCGTTCCGAACGCGCCCGGGAGATCAAAATGAATATGATGCAACATCGCTTCGGCATTGTGGACAGAGCCACGTTTCGCAACGGGATGTCGCGCCTCGGCACTTCGGTCAATGTCGTCAGCACCAGTTCCGGCGGCAAGCGCTACGGGTTCACGGCCTCCGCTGTCTGCAGCGTCAGCGATACCCCGCCGACACTGCTCGTCTGTATCAATCGTGCGAGCTCATGTTTTCATGCTTTCGAAAACGCACGCTATTTCTGCGTCAACACGTTGATGCCGGGCCACGAGAACCTTTCCAACGCCTTCGGCGGAAAGACAGCGGTGGTGAACCGATTTGCGCTTGGCGAATGGACAGAAGGTCTTACGGGTGTTCCCGTCCTGACAGACGCCTCGGTCAGCTTCGAATGCGAACTCAGCAATGCCGTCGACGAGGCAACCCACCGTATCCTCTTCGGGCGCGTGGTAGACGTCCGCGAGAACGAGGAACAGGCAGCGTTGCTCTATTGCATGCGTCGCTATCTCAAAGGCTAGCCTGATACGTCGGCGAACCCTATGCCAGCGTTTCCGAGTGCCGGCTCCCAAATCGGCCGCCGTTTCTCCGCTCCCCGCTGGAGACGTGCATGGGAAAGCTTGCCGAGCAGGCTGGCGTAACCCGGTGTCGCAAGGCGGCCCGCGGCCATTGCGAACGAAACGGAAACGATGCTTCATGGCCGCATGAACATCGCCATCCGTGATTCGATCGAGGAACCTGCCTATCTGTCGAAGCTGAACGACGGCCAGAAGGCAGCGGTCCTGCACGGAGACGGTGCGGTCTGCGGACCGCTGCTGATCATCGCCGGCGCCGGTTCAGGCAAAACGAACACACTCGCCCATCGGGTCGCGCATCTCATCGTGCGCGGCGCCGATCCGCGGCGCATCCTCCTGATGACGTTCTCGCGCCGGGCGGCAACCGAGATGAGCAAGCGCGTCGAGCGCATCGCCGCCGAGGTGATGAAGGATCGTGCCGCCAGCCTGACGGAAGGCCTGACCTGGGCTGGCACCTTCCATTCGATCGGCGCGCGACTGCTGCGCGACTATGCGCTGGAGATCGGGCTGGAGCCGAGCTTCACCATCCACGACCGCGAGGATTCCGCCGACCTGATGAACCTGGTGCGGCACGAACTCGGCTTCTCAGAGACCGAAAACCGCTTCCCGACCAAGGCGACGTGCCTCTCGATCTACTCGCGCGTGGTCAACGCACAGGATGCGCTCGAAAAGGTCGTCGCCGAGTACTTCCCCTGGTGCGTTGGCTGGAGCGAGGAGCTGAAACGGCTGTTCGGCGCCTATGTCGAGGCAAAACAGCGGCAGAACATCCTCGATTACGACGACCTCCTGCTCTACTGGGCACAGATGGCAGCGGAACCGGACATCGCCGCGCATCTGTCCTCGCGCTTCGACCACATCCTCGTCGACGAATACCAGGATACCAACCGGCTGCAGGCCTCGATCCTGACCGCGATCAAGCCGGACGGGACCGGCCTGACGGTGGTGGGCGACGATGCCCAGTCGATCTATTCGTTCCGCGCCGCGGAAGTCCGCAACATCCTCGATTTCCCGACCCTGTTTCCGGCGCCCGCCGATGTGGTGACGCTCGACCGCAACTATCGTTCAACCGACGCGATCCTGAATGCGGCGAATGCGGTCATCGGCGAGGCGACCGAACGCTTCACCAAGAACCTGTGGACCGACCGCTCGTCGCACGAGAAGCCGGCCATCGTCACCGTGCGCGACGAAGCCGAGCAGGCAAGCTACATCTGCGACGAGGTGCTGAAGGAGCGCGAGACCGGAACCCTGCTCAAGCAGCAGGCGGTGCTGTTTCGCGCATCGCACCATTCCGGACCGCTCGAGGTCGAGCTGACCCGGCGCAACATCCCCTTTGTGAAGTTTGGCGGGCTGAAATTCCTCGATGCGGCCCACGTCAAGGACGTGCTTGCCGTGCTGCGCTTCGTGCAGAACCCGCGCGACCGCATTGCCGGCTTTCGGGTCATGCAGTTGCTGCCGGGCATCGGGCCTGCCGCCGCGACCCAGGCCATCGACAGCATGGAGCAGTCGCTCGACCTCGAGATGGGCCTGGCGCGTTTCGCGCCGCCGGTGCGCGCCGCAAAAGACTGGCCGCAGTTCGTCGACCTGTTCTGCGACCTGCGCCGCAACCCCGGCTGGCCGGCGGAGATGGAGCGGGCGAGGCTGTGGTACGAACCGCATCTCGAGCGCAAGCACGAGGACGCAACCGTGCGCCGGGCAGACCTGTTGCAACTCGAGCAGATCGCTTCCGGCTATCCGTCGCGCGACCGCTTCCTGACCGACCTTACGCTCGACCCGCCGAGCGCAACCAGCGACGAGGCCGGCCCGCCGCTGCTGGACGAGGATTACCTGATCCTGTCGACGATCCATTCGGCCAAGGGCCAGGAATGGACCAAGGTGTTCCTGCTCAATGCCGTCGACGGTTGCATCCCGATCGATCTCAGCGCCGGCGAACGCAAGGAGCTGGAGGAGGAACGGCGCCTGCTCTACGTCGCGATGACGCGGGCGAAGGATTCCCTGCACCTGATCGTGCCGCAGCGCTTCTACCCCTCCAGCCAGGTCGCGCGCGGCGACAAGCATGTCTATGCCTCGAAGACGCGCTTCATCCCGTCGCACATCCTGCAGCATTTCCAGCTGACGTCCTGGACCAGCCAGGCGCTGCGCGACGAGCAGTCGGCACGGCCGCGCGGCAATGTCGACCTCAAGGGCAAGATGCGTTCGATGTGGAAGTGATCGCCGCAGATCATCCGGCCGCCAGGCCTGCCCCGATGATAGTCCTGATCTCGGAGCGACAGGAGCCGCAATTGGTGCCGGCGCCAAGTTCCCTGCCGATGGCCTCCAGGCTGCGGCAACCGGCGGAAACGGCATCGGCCAGCTGGTTGACGCCGACGTTGAAGCAGGAGCAGACGATGCGGCCGGCCGACGGCACGGCGGCGGGCGCGCGGCCGGATAACAATGCCTGGCGGTCGGTCAAGGTGAGCTGCGCGCGGCTGCCAAGCAGCGACAACAGCCAGTCGCGCGCCGGCAGTTGCCCCTTCGGAGCAACCATCAGTGCTTCGGCCAGCGCGCCGTTTTCATCCACCGCCGCGGCCCGGTAGGTCAGGCCCTTGCGGTCGCGATACTCGACGAGACGATCGGGCGTGGCGAGCAGCCCCCGTGCCAGCAGGATGCCCTGGTCCGGCGTCTCGGTGCCGGCGAGCTCATAGACCCAGCCACCCGTAACGGCCGACCGGCTCCAGTGAACGAAGCCGGTCGGCCGCAGATTGCGGCGTGTGATCAGAACGCCCGCCCAGGCGATCTCCTCGCGCACGATGCGCAACGGTACGTTCTTCAGCTCCGGCTGGCCGGAATGCGGATCGGTGATCGGTGTCGCCAGCGCCCCTGCCCCGGCATTGGCGGCGAAATGGCCACTCCAGTGCATGGGCAGGAAAGCCTGGCCGGGCCGCTGCGCGTCGGTGATACGGACCCTGGCGCGGGCGGAACCATATCGTGTCGACAGATGGGCGAGATCGCCTTCGGCCAGCCCATGGGCTTCAGCGTCGAGCGGATTGAGGTCGAGCATCGGTTCCGGCGCGTTCGCCATCAGTCGCGGCACCGCACCGGTCCGGGTCATGGTGTGCCACTGATCGCGCAGCCGGCCGGTGTTGAGCATCAGCGGATGGGCGGCGCTGACAGCCAGCGCCACGCCCTCCTGCCGCACAGCGATGAAACGCGCACGGCCGTCGGGGGTCGGAAACCTGCCGTCGCCCAGGAGGCGGCCCGCCTTGCGTTCGTCGCGCGCCGGCCAGCGCCGGGGCTCGAATGTCTCGTAATCCGCGTCCGGGATGTCGGCCAGCGCGCCGAGATCGAACAGCCGCTCGCCCTTGTTCTCGAAGGCGGACAGTGCGGCATGCTCGCGGAAGATCGCGGCGGGACCGGCGAAACCGAAGGCGTTGCCAAACCCCATGCGGGCAGCGACGTCGCAGATGATGCGCCAGTCGGGCCTCACCTCGCCCGGCATGACCAGGAATGGCCGCTGCCGCGAAAGCCGGCGCTCGGAATTGGTCACCATGCCGTCCTTCTCGCCCCAGGCGGCGACGGGCAGAAGCACGTCTGCGAAACGGGTGGTGTCGGTGCGCGTCACGTCGGAGACGACGACGAAGTCGCAGGCCTTCAGCGCCGCCCGCACCCGGCCGGCATCCGGCATCGACACGGCGGGATTGGTGCCCATGATCCACAGCGCCTTGATCCGGCGATCACCAACCGCACGGAACATATCGACCGCCTTGAGCCCGGCCCTGGTCGCGATCTCCGGCGCGTTCCAGAAGCGTGCGACACGGTCGACGTCGGCCCCATTGTCGAAGTGCATATGGGCGGCAAGCTGGTTGGCCAGCCCGCCAACTTCGCGGCCGCCCATGGCGTTCGGCTGGCCGGTCACCGAGAACGGCCCCATGCCGGGCCTGCCGATCCGACCGGTCGCGAGGTGGCAATTGATGATGGCATTGACCTTGTCGGTGCCATGCGCCGACTGGTTCACGCCCTGGCTGTAGACCGTGACCACCCGCTCGGTGACAGAGAAGAGTTCGAAGAAAAAGCGGACATCGGCCGGCGCCAGGCCGCACCCCTGCGCCACATGCTCCACGCTCGGCGCATTGGCGGCAGCCAGTGCCAAGGCCTGGTCCAACCCTGTCGTGCTCTCGGCGATGTAGTGCCGGTCCAGCGCGCCGGCGCGCGCCAGATGCGCAAGCAGGCCGTTGAACAGAAGCACATCCGCGCCGGGAGCGAGCGCCAGGTGCAGGTCGCATTCGTCGGCCGTCGCCGTGCGGCGCGGATCGATCACCACGATGCGGGTGCCGCGGGCTTTGCGGGCGGCCAGCAGGCGCTGATAGAGGATTGGATGGCACCAGGCAGCGTTCGAACCGGTGAGCACGATCAGGTCGGCTTCGTCGAAATCCTCATAGACCCCGGGCACGATATCCTCGCCGAAGGCGCGGCGGTGGCCGGCGACCGACGAGGCCATGCACAGCCTGGAATTGGTGTCGATGTTGGCGGAACCAATGAAACCCTTCATCAGCTTGTTGGCGACGTAGTAGTCCTCGGTCAGCAGTTGGCCGGAGATGTAGAAGGCGACCGAATCCGGGCCGTGCTCGGCGATTGTCTGCTGGAAACGCCCGGCAACGGTGTCGAGCGCCGTGTCCCAGTCGGCACGCCTGCCGGCGATTTCCGGGTGAAGCAGCCGCCCGTCGAGGTTCAGCGTCTCGCCAAGCGCCGAACCTTTCGAACACAGCCTGCCGTGATTGGCCGGGTGGTCGGGATCGCCACGGACGGAGACCTCGTTGCCAGGTTTCGCCAGCACGCCGCACCCCACCCCACAATAGGGGCAGGTGGTGCTCGCTTCGGCGCTGCCCACAGCGGCGTTCATTCCGCTGCCTGCAGCATGGCGCCGAGCGAGATCGCGATGCGTCCCGCCTCGACGCGCACCGGGATTGTCTTCACCGAACCTTCATCGGCCCCCAACGCCTTGCCGGTTTCCAGCGAAAACACCCAGCTGTGCAGCGGACAGGTCACCGAAGCGCCATGCACGATGCCCTGGCTGAGCGGGCCGCCCTTGTGCGGGCAATGGTCCTCTATGGCGAAGACGCGGTCGTCATGCGTGCGGAAGATGCCGATCCTGCCGTTCGGGGTCTTCACGCAACGCGCGCCGCGCGGCGGAATGTCGTCGAGTATGCCGATATCCAGCCAATCCATCTTCATCACTCCGCAGCAACCCGGAAATCTGTCTCGGCCATCGGCCGGAACTCGTGCTTGTCCTTGCCGGAGACGCGTTCGGACCACGGATCGACCTGCGCGAATTTCTGGCTGAAGACGAAACGTTCGAAATAGGCCTTGCGCCTGTCGGGATCGGCCATGATCTGGCGGCGGATCTCGTCGAGACCGACGCGTTTTGCCCATTTGTAGATGCGCTCGAGATACCGCGCCTGCTCGCGGTACATCTGCACGAGTGCGACGATCGCCTCCATCGCCTCGTCCTCGCTGCGGACCAGGCCGAGCACTTCCGTGCCCTTGATGTCGAGACCGGCGGCGCCGGCGAAGTGGATCTCGTAGCCGGAGTCGACACAGATCACGCCGACATCCTTGCACGTCGCCTCGGCGCAATTGCGCGGACAACCGGAGACCGCCATCTTGACCTTGGCCGGCGTCCACGAACCCCACATGAACTTTTCGATGCGGATGCCGAGGCCGGTCGAATCCTGCGTGCCGAAGCGGCACCAGTCGGTGCCGACGCAGGTCTTCACCGTGCGCAGTCCTTTGGCATAGGCGTGGCCCGAGACGAAACCGGCCTGGCCGAGATCGGCCCATACCGCCGGCAGGTCTTCCTTCCTGATGCCCAGCATGTCGATGCGCTGGCCGCCGGTGACCTTGACGGTCGGAATGGCGAACTTGTCGACCACGTCGGCGATGGCGCGCAGCTCCGCGGCCGAGGTGACCCCGCCCCACATGCGCGGCACCACCGAATAGGTGCCGTCCTTCTGGATGTTGGCGTGGACGCGCTCGTTGATGAAGCGCGACTGGTAGTCGTCGGCATAGGCGCCCGGCCAGTCGGCGACGAGATAGTAGTTGAGCGCCGGCCGGCATTTGGCGCAGCCGCAGGAAGTCTTCCACTCCAGCTCCTGCATCAGCGCCGGGATGGTCTTCAGGCCCTTCGCCTTGATCAGCCGGCGCACCTCGTCATGACCGAGGTCGGTGCAGGCGCACATCGGCTGCACGGCGGCCGGGTTGTAGCTATCGCCCAGCACCAGCGCCATCACCTTCTCGACGAGGCCGGTGCACGAACCGCACGAGGCCGACGCCTTGGTATGGGCACGCACGTCGTCCAGCGACGTCAGGCCCTTTTTCGTGATGGTAGACGCGATCTTGCCCTTGCAGACGCCGTTGCAGCCGCAGATTTCCGCATCATCCGCCAGAGCCGCAACGGCCGCCAGAGGGTCCGCTGAAGCGCCCCCCTGGAACGCCTGCCCGAAGATTAGCGTGTCGCGCATCTCGGAGATGTCGACTTCCTTCTTCTTCAGGTCGTTGAACCAGGCGCCATCGGCCGTCTCGCCGAACAGCACCGTGCCGATGATCCTGTTGTCCTGCAGAATCACCCGCTTGTAGATGCCGGCCGCGGCATCGCGCAGGATGATCTCCTCGCGGTCCTCGCCATCGGCGAAATCGCCGATCGAATAGAGGTCGATGCCGGTGACCTTGAGCTTGGTCGGCGTGTCGGAATGCACGAAGCGCCCGTCTTCGGCACCCGCCAGCTCCGCCGCGACCACCCTGGCCATTTCATAGAGCGGCGCGACAAGACCGTAGACGCGGCCGTCCACTTCGGTGCATTCGCCGAGCGCGAAGATGTCCGGATCGGAAGTCAGCATGCGGTCGTCGGTGACGATACCGCGATTGACCTCCAGCCCTGCCTCCCTGGCGAGGCCGACATTCGGCCGGATGCCGACCGCCATGACCACCAGCGTCGCCGGGATGATCTCACCTGTGTCGAGCTCGACGCCCTGCACCTTGCCGTCGCCGACGATCTGCCTGGTGTTCGCCCTCGTCCTGACAGCGATGCCGCGCGCCTCCAGCTGCTTCTGCAGCAGGTAGCCTGCAGCCGGGTCGAGCTGGCGCTCCATCAGGGTTGGCATGACATGCAGCACGGTGACCTCCATGCCGCGTTCCTTGAGGCCGGCCGCGGCCTCCAGCCCGAGCAGGCCACCGCCGATCACCACCGCCCTGTCGCGTGACTGGGCGGCAAGCAGCATGGCGCCGACATCGTCGAGGTCGCGATAGGAGAGCACGCCCGGCATGTCCTTGCCGGGCACCGGGATGATGAAAGGCACAGAACCGGTGGCGATGACCAGCCTGTCATACGGCTCAGTCACGCCCTTGTCCGACGTGACTGTCCTGGCCACGCGATCGATCGCGACGATCCTGTGGCCCTTGTAGAGCGTGATGCCGTGCCTGATGTACCAGCCGTCGCCATGGATGACGATTTCTTCGTATTGCTTCTCGCCCGAAAGGACCGGCGACAGCATGATGCGGTCGTAGTTCACGCGCGGCTCGGCGTTGAAGATGGTGATCTGGTAACGGCCGGGCGCGGCTTCGAGCAGGTGCTCCAGCATGCGCCCCGGGGCCATGCCGTTGCCGATGATGACGAGTTTCTCTGTCATGGGTGCAGGTCCCTATTCAGCCGGCGACACGGCGGCCTGTTCGGCCAGCGCGCGGGCCTGCTCCATGCGCAGGATGGCGACATGCATCCAGACAAGGCAGGCGGCGACGATGACGAACAGCAGCATGAAGCAGCTCGACCAGACATCGGTCAGGTCGTTGAGCGCGCCGAAGGCGATGGGCAGGAAGAAGCCGCCGAGCCCGCCGATCATGCCGACAAGGCCGCCGACGGCGCCGACATTGTCCGGATAGTAGACCGGGATGTGCTTGTAGACCGCGGCCTTGCCGACAGCCATGAAGAAGCCGAGCACGAAGGCTATGGCGACGAAGGCGATCCAGCCGATCTCGAAATGGAAGGAGACCGGGCCGCTGATGCCGCGCACCGTGAAATCAGCTGCCGGCAGAGCCAGCACCGCGCAACACACCGCCGATACGGCGAAGGTCCAGTAGAGCACCATGCGCGCGCCGATCCTGTCCGACAGGACGCCGCCATAGGCGCGGAAGATGGAGCCGGGGATCGAATAGGCGGCACCCATCATGCCGGCGGTGGCGATATCGAAGCCGTAGACGCCGATCAGGTATCGCGGCAGCCAGAGCGCCAGGGCGACGAAACCGCCGAAGACGAAGAAATAATAGAGCCCGAACCGCCAGACGCGCAGGTCCTTCAGGGGTTCGAACTCAGCCCGGAAGTTACGCGGTGGGCTGGCGCCGGTGACACGCCGCTGCCGGATCACCGGATCGTCGTTGGCGCTGAACCAGAAGAAACACGCCATGAAGCCGAGCACGCAGGCCCAGATGATCGCCACATCCCGCCAGCCCAGTGCCAGCATCACAAAGGGAGCCAGGAACTTGGTGACGGCGGCGCCGACATTGCCGACGCCGAAGATGCCAAGCGCCGTACCTTGTCTCTCGGCGGGATAGAAGCGTGAGACATAGGCGACGCCGACGGCGAAGGAGCCACCCGCCAGACCGACACCGAGCGCGGCAACCAGCATCTGCGGATAGGTCTGCGCGAACGCCAGCAGGAAGGTGGCAAGTGCCGCCGCCAGCATGGTGGCGGTGTAGACCAGACGGCCACCGAAACGGTCGGTCCATACGCCGAGCACGATGCGGGCAAGCGAGCCGGAGAGGATCGGCGTGCCGACCAGCAGGCCGAATTCGGTTTCCGAAAGTCCGAGCTCCTGCTTGATGCGGATGCCGATGATCGAGAAGATGGTCCACACGGCAAAGCACACCGTGAACGACAGGGTGGACAGGGTCAGTGCATGCGTGGCTGCCGGATCCCGGCCTTGTCGAGAAGATACGCTCATTGTTCGCTCCGTATTCGGCAAGCGCCGCCGTGCGGTTGAAAACAAAAAGGCTGCCGAACAGGTCGCCGCGCGTCCGTACATCCGGGATCGCGTGGTGACCTGAACGGCAGCCTTGCCTGGTGCGCCCATCATTGGACGCAGAACTCGTGGCCCAACCCTGGGCCTCGACTGTTACAAAGCAGGATGCGTGCCAGTTTTGACTGGCATTGTTTTATGCAAAGGAATCAATGCGCTTCAGCGCATCGGCCAGGATCGAGCCTGTTCAGCGCTGGCAAAACTTCCGGCAAATGACGTATTGTAGTGCACAAAAATGATGCAATGTAGAAGACTGCCTACGCTTTCAACCCGGCAGGAAGCTGGCCGCGAATATAGTCCTCGACACGGTCGGGATCGAACACCTGCCCGTCGAAGAAACCATCCGGCCCGAGCATCAGGCTGGCGCCGGCAGAACCGACCGGCGTTTCGGTGACCAGTGCACCTTCGACCTTGGCATTGGCTCCCGGCAGCGCCACTCCGAGATCACGCAAGGCCTGCCGGTAGAGATCAGGACGATAGGTCTCGCGCGCGATCGCTTCGTTGGCCGGGGTGGCCTCTATCTGCCTCCAACGAACCATCTGGCTATAGAACCAGAGCGCATGGCTCTTCCACGGGAAGGTCGCGGCCTTGGCCTGCGGCACGAAGAAATCCGGCGTTGCCACCTCGCCGCCGTCGCCGGTCTGGATCAGCCCGGTGAGTGCCGGCTTCAGCCATTCGGCAGGGCAGTCGACAAAGCCAGGCTTGGCGATCAGTTGCGCAAGTTCGGCATGGTTGCCGCTGTCGCCGCACCAGGCGGCGGCGCGGTAGAGGGCCCGCAACAGTGCCGCCAGTGCCTCCGGCTGTTCCTCGGCCCATTCGGCCGCGACACCCAGCACCTTTTCCGGGCTGGAGCGCCAGATTCCGGCCTTGGTGGTGACGATACGGCCGACGCCTTTGACCACCGCGGCCGTGTTCCAGGGTTCGCCGACACAATAGCCGTCGATGCGCCTGGTGCCGAGCGCATCGGCCATGAAGGACGGCGGCACGATGACGATCTCGATATCATGCTCGGGATCGACGCCGCAGGCGGCGAGCCAGTAGCGCAACTCGTAGTTATGGCCCGAATGCGGATGTACGACGCCGAAGCGCAGCGGCGCCTCGCCGGCCGCCTTTCGATCGGCCACGACCGCCGCCAGCGCCTCTCCGGTGGAACGGGGATCGAGATTCGGCGACGCGTCTTGCGCCAGCATCGCCTGCCAGAGCGCGCGCGAGACGGTGACCGCATTGCCGCCGAGCCCCAGCGCCATCGGCGCGATGGTGCGCGCGGCGAGCGGCGTCAGGCCGAGATTGCAGGCAATGGGCATCGGCGCCAGCATATGCGCGACATGGAAATGACCGACGGCAAGGCGGTCACGGATGCTTGCCCAGGAATTCTCCCGGGTGAGGTGAAGATCGATGCCTTCGCCGGCGGCAAAGCCAGCTCGCGCGCCACAACCAGCACGGCGCTGTCGAGCAGCGGCAGGACCCCCCCGGAGATCTGGTACGCCCGGCTCATTGATCGTCTCCTGCGCCCAGCAGGCCCGCGGCGGTAACCAGGCTCTGTGCCACGTCGCCGATCTTGCGGTTCTGGTTCATCGCGGTCTTGCGCAGCAGTGCATAGGCTTCCTGCTCGGAAAGCCCGCGCGATTTCATCAGGATGCCCTTGGCGCGCTCGACCGTCTTGCGGCTTTGCAATTCGGTGCGCGCTTCCTCGAGCTCACGCTCCATGCGCGAAAATGCATTGAAACGGCTGATGGCCATGTCGAGGATCGGCTTGACCCGTTCCTTCTTCAGGCCATCGACGACATAGGCCGAGACACCGGCATCCACCGCGGCTTCGATCGAGGCCGTGTCGGAGCGGTCGACGAACATGGCAATGGGCCGCTTCACGGCGCGCGACAGCTGGAACATGTTCTCTAGCATGTCGCGGTTGGGATTCTCGATATCGATGACGATGACGTCCGGCTGCAGCGCTGCAATGCGGGCGGCGATACCGGTCACATCATCGACAAGCGTGACCTCGGGGTGGCCGGCCTCGCGCAGCCCAGCCTCGATGATCGCCGCGCGGATGCGGTTCTCATCGATGACAAGGATACGGAGCGCACTGGCAAGCATGCGCCACTCTTGCCGCGCATTTGCTGCAATGCAACAAAAATTGAACCCGATGTTCGAGAGCACCGGACCGTCGCGCTTTGCGCCGGTGTCGACCTCACCGGCAAAATGTGATCGATGGAGGTGGGAGGGCTGTTGTGGAGGATGGATGATGTTTCGATCGTTGCTGTTGGCTGTTGCGCTCGCGTCGAGCGCTCTTTCAATCCCGGAGACGGCGCTGGCCGGCCAGACCGCACAGACGTCGAAGGCCACCATCCAGGCCGACCTCGGCTACCTGCTCTACACGCCGTCGGACTATGACACCTCCGGCAAGACATATCCGCTCGTCGTCTGGCTGCATGGCGGCGACCAGGGCGGCAGCGACATCGAAAAGGTCCGGCGGAGCGGACTGCCGAAGCTGATCGAGGGCGGCAAGGAGTTCCCGTTCCTCGTCTTCTCGCCGCAGAACCCCAGCGAAGAACTGCTTTATCCGATCGAGAAGGTCGACGCCGCGCTCGAGGAGGTCATCGCCAGCCGCCGCGTCGACCGCAGCCGCATCTACGTGATCGGCTACAGCCGCGGCGCTTTCGGCGCCTGGGCGCTTGCCGAGCAGTTTCCGCAACGGTTCGCAGCCGTGGTCCCGATCGCCGGTGGCGGCAACCGCCACTATCTCAGCAGGACGAACGAAAAAGCCGCCTTCTGGGCCTTTCACGGCACCGATGACGACGTCATTCCGCTGTCCGACTCGGTGGTGCTGTATGAGCGGCTCAAGGCTATCAAGCGCAATGCGCGGCTGAGCGTGCTCGAAGGCGTCGATCATTCCGCCGTGGAAGCGGCTGCACTGAACGACAGCAAGCTCTGGGACTGGCTTCTAGACCAGCATCTCTAGAGCGTCTGCGCCGGGCACGAAGAGCAAACTCGAAAGAATGCGACGCGCATTGGCGCGCCGCAAACAACAAGCCCCATACCCGTGAGGGGATGGGGCAACGGCAATACCGTCCGAGCGGTCTGATTTATGCGGCCTGGCCCTGCGGACGCGGTGCGAGACCGGCGCCCTGCTCGCAGACCTCGATGTGCTTGGCCAGCGCCTGGTTCGACAGCACGGCGCTGATCGTGGTGATGTCGCGGCCCTGGTAGCGCGGCATCTGCTGGAGTTCCTTCAGCCGTTCCAGAAGTGAAATGCGGGTCATGGTCTAGCTCCTTTGCTGATGGTATTCGGCGCGGCACCGCAGCAACGGCTGCCGTTGCACCGGTCACTACCGCGCCGACGTTTTCTGACCCCCATCCCCTGAAATGCGTACCGAGGCAGGCTGATGTCCGCCGCGATCTCTCTGACGTGCGCCTTGCGTTCCGCGAAAGACGGAAACGCCCGAGTCAGGCTGCCTTCTTCCTGCCCGCCGCCTTGACCGCGCTGAACGGGATCTCGACGTCGACGGCCAGCGTTGAGACCTGCTCGCCGCGTTCCATCTTCACGCTCACCTTGTCCTGGTCGATCTGCATGTGCCTGGAGATGACGCGCAGGATCTCGTCCTTGAGCTTGGCGACGAGGTCCGCGCCGCCGGCGCTGGCACGCTCATGGGCAAGCAGCACCTGCAGGCGCTCGCGCGCCGCCGGCGCCGACTGCGTCTTGGAGAAAAACCGGAACAGGTTCATGCCGCCTTCCTCCCGAAGAGCTTGCCGAAGAAGCCCCGCTTCTCGCCCGGGATGGTGACCGGCAAGGCTTCGCCGCGCAGCCTGCGCACCGCGTCGAAATAGGCCCGCGACGGCGCGCTGTTCTCGTCGGCCAGCGTGACCGGCGAACCGAGGTTGGAGGCACGCAGGACATCCATGCTTTCGGGAATGATGCCGAGCAGCGGGATCGACAGGATCTCCAGAACGTCGTCCACTTTGAGCATGTCGCCGCGCTCGGCGCGGTTGGAATCGTAGCGGGTCAGCAGAAGATGCTTCTCCATGCGCTCGCCGCTTTCGGCTTTGAGCGTCTTGGAATCGAGCAGGCCGATGATGCGGTCGGAATCGCGTACCGAGGAGACTTCCGGATTGGTGACGACGATGGCGATGTCGGCATGGCGCATGGCAAGGGTAGCGCCGCGTTCGATGCCGGCCGGGCTGTCGCAGATGACCCAGTCGAAGGCTTTTTTCAAGGACGCGATCACCTTCTCGACGCCCTCCGGCGTAAGATTGTCCTTGTCGCGCGTCTGTGAGGCCGGCAGCAGGTAGAGTGTCTCCACGCGCTTGTCGCGGATCAGCGCCTGGGTCAGCTTCGCTTCGCCCTGGATGACGTTGACGAGGTCGTAGACGACGCGGCGTTCCGCGCCCATGACGAGATCGAGATTGCGCAGGCCGACGTCGAAATCGACGACGACGACCTTGTCGCCGTTCTGCGCCAGAGCGGCGCCCAGCGCGGCCGAGGACGTGGTCTTGCCCACGCCGCCCTTGCCCGATGTCACCACGATAACCTTGCCCATTGACCTCTCCTTTATGGACCTTCGTCGGGTCAGCCTAGAATACCAGTTTTGAGCGCATGGCCTTCCAGCCACACCTGCACTGCCCGCCCCCGCAGATCCGGCTCCATGTCCTCCGCCGTGAGGTAGAAGCCGTCGATCGCCATCATTTCCGCCTCCAGCTTGCGGCAGAAGATGCGCGCCGAACCGTTGCCGGTGGTGCCGGCGAGCGCACGCCCCCGCAGCGTGCCGTAGACGTGGATCGAGCCGCCGGCGACGACTTCCGCGCCCGATGCGACCGAACCGATGATGGTGACATCGCCTTCGGGAAAGAAGATGGACTGGCCGGAGCGAACCGGTTCGGTGACGACCAGCGAGCCGGTGACCTGAACCGATGGGCCTGCAACAGCGATCGTTTCCATGGCCGGCGCTGCCTGCGCCTCGACCGATTCGCCGGCCTCGGCTGATTCGTCTTCGGTCGCCGCATCGAAATCCGAGGCCGGGCGGCCGTCGTTCATGGCCGGCGGCATGTCCGGGCCGAGCAGCGAATGCCGTGCGCCTTCAAGGCCCATGACCCGGACATTGCGCTGGCTCAGTTCGTCGACCAGCGTGCGCAGTTCCGCCTTCTTGATGTCGAGGCCGGAGATGTCGAGCACCACCGGACGCCGCAGGAAGAAACCGGCGGAACGGGCGGCGAGATCATCGAGCCCGGCAAGCCAGTCCTCGAACGGCAGTTCCGGGGCAAGCGACAGGGCAAGGAAGGAGCGCCCCTTGAGGCGGATGGGCCGGGGTTTGGTTAACACGATGGTGATCTTGGTTAATTTTCGGTTCCCAAGGTGTAGGAGCGAAATGGTTAACAAAAGGTTAACGCGCTACGCGCGAACGCGGTTTGACGTGGTCAAACCCAATAGCCGGCTCGTCGTCGGGCAACAGGCGAAAGCGCGGCAGCGGAGCAGCTTTAGCCAGCCATGACGCGTCGCGCACTTTCAGGCTGCCCGACGGCAACGCGTGCAACTCGAAACAAGACGCCATCCCCGCCGAAGAAGCGCACTTCCGCCGCCTCCAAGACTCCGCTTGACATTTTTGTTCTCTTTTTGTTCACTGTTGTTCTAGAAGCCGTAGGAGGCTGGAATGTGGACTCTCACGATCAGGATGGATGGCGCGACGAAGGAAGAACTCCGGAACGCGTCGAAAGCAGCGGAAGCCGTCTTCATTAGCGAAAAGATACATCCGCTGGATGGACTGGCAGGACATTCCCTGCTGGAGGACTGGGACGAGCGTGGCTGCCATGACGACGACCCTGACTATACGGATGAGGATGCGAGGAATGCCAACATCTGGATCGGCGCGGAAGAAGCCGCGATCCTTGCCTTGAGCAAGGGCCGTTCCTTTTTTGAGGTCTCGCGCATCTTCGAAATGACGGTCGTCGAGATCAACACGCCAGCCAGCGCGCTACCCGTTGCAGCCAACAGCGAAATCGACTTGCTCACACGCAAAGCCGCCTGAGGCGTTTCCGTCTTTCTCAAAAACACGAAAACGCTCTTTTTCAACGCAATTCCGGACGCAAAACCGCTGTACACTTTTGCTGTAATTGCTCGGATTTCAACGCAATTCCGGCCGCAAAACCGCAGCACACTTTTGCTGGAATTGCTCGGATTTCAATGCAATTCCGGACGCAAACCGCTGCACGGTTTTGCTGGAATTGTTCGGATTGGAACATGACCATGGCCGAGCCGGCAGAAGTACGGAACGATGATGCACGCCTGGAAATCGACAAGGCGGCAGATGCGCTTATCGCGGCTTCGGACGGCGATGCGCGCTCCGCCGTTGTCGCCCTGCTGATTGCAAACAAACTGCAGGAGCATGAGCTGCATCTCACCCGCCTGGCCGTGTCATCCGGCTACGCACGCCAGCAGCACCTGAAGCGCACCGCGGAAGAAACCTCCCAGACTTAGGATCTGACGGAAAGCCCTTCTGATCGGTTGCGAGGCGATGGCCGGTGTCCTCATCACCAGGAGGCCTTCCCGAACGACTGGCAAGCGACAGCGAGCAGATTGCGACGACAGCGTCAGGTGCCCTGGCGCAGTGCCGGCTTCGGCGATCTGACGAACCGTTGCGTTTCGCTCCGCACCTGTGCCGCACGCAGCAGCAACGCGTAGTGCTTGCTGAATTCGGTATGCAGCCCCTCGCCGCGGGCAGCGGCATGGCTGTTGATCGCCAGAAGAAACGGTACCATTTGTTGCCTCCACGGTTGACTGGAGGCAACAATCGCAAGAGTCCACCGAGCGCCCCACCCGTTTCATGGCAACTTTTGGCTGATGAGAGGTCCGCAAAGGTTCGAGAATCCGAGCAGGAAACGGGTGGCCGTTTGGCCTGCCACGCTGCTGAACTGGAGCCTGCAACGAGCAGGAGCATGCGATGGAAACCCCGACGATCGAACAAGCCGGACTGCAGCGACGCAGGTTTCTTGCCCTTCGACGCAAGGAACGCGAAGAGCATCGGCTCAATCTTCTGAATGCCTGCCTCTCGGACTTTGAGCGAGCAGCCCGAATCCGCCAATGGGCTGATTGGGTATCGTCGACAATCCAGGACGAACCGGAAATCGCTCGCCTCGTCGAGTGGGCCAAAGGGAATGCCGCCCAGCTCGAGGCGAAGTCGTCGGCCGCGATGAGCCGGATGGGGCTCAAGGAGCTCTTTCCGGATGTGGACGACCTGCACGATCCGCTTGGCGACCCCGCGCCGAAACATCCCTGGGGCCTTTAGAGCGCTTCCGTCTTTTCACGGAAACGCTTTAGGTTTTTGTTTTTGCTGCATTTTTGTAACGCCAAGCGGTTCCACCTGGCTACAAAAATGCTTTGGTGCAAAACCCGCCCCGGCAAGCCGGGGCGGAGGTTGCTTCAATTGTTCTCAGGGCTGGTCTCGGCTTCATAGCAGAGCCAGACGATCCTCCAGATCAGGACCAGTGTCGGAACGGCCAGGATGCCGGCCAGGACGAGCTGAGGCAGAAGCGGCAGGTCCAGCAAGGCTGCGACCACCCAATGGATGACGCCCACCGAGATGAGGAGTTTGGCTGACAACAGCAGCGTCGCGGCCGCAACGCCGAACAGCGAATACGGGGTGAGGATACGGTTCATTCGAAATGCCCGTGCTAGCGCAGCTGCCCAAGAGCAGCGCGCATGAAAATCGGAAATGTGAGGATGCCCCTGGGGGCTTAAGCTACCGCCGCCGGTGGGTCGCGAGCCTGCGGGCGCTCGGGTTTCTGCCCGCCGATGTCGCGCGAGGGCAATTGCTCGACACGGGAAGACAGCGCGGGCGCTTCCAGTGCATCCGGGCCGCGCAGGATCGCATCGAAGGCCGATGCATGGAACTTCGCACGGATCGAGCGCGCGCTCTCCAGCGCCAATGACGGCTTGTTGGGCAGGCCGAGCTTCAGGTCCGGCTGAGCAACCGAGATCCGTGGCAGGCCGTCGGCGGCGACGACCGCGGCAGCAGGCTGTCCGTACTGCCAGAAAAACAGCACGAGAAGGACACAGAGAAGCCTCTGCGCCAGCGCCCTTGTGCCGTGCTGCGTTTCCATCATCCGGGCATCGCTACGGCATCGCGGCTCAACAGGCAAGGCAAGCAGCCAGATCCGGTCGCCAACAGCGTTCGCCTTAGCTCACCTCGCGCAGGATGAAGTCGTAGAGCATCTTGGCGGCGGGCGAGAGCACGCGCTGCTTCATGGTGATCAGCGAATAGGGCCTGACTTCGATGTCGAAATCCGTCGGCACGACGTCGATGGCGCCGCCGAGCCCTTCCGGCCCCTGGATGAACTTCGCCACCTGCACCGAGACGGGTGCGATCGCATCCGACTGCGCCACCATCACCAGGGTGAGCAGCAGCGAACTGGTGTTGAAGATCCGCTCGGGCAAGGTGATGTTACGGTTGAGGAAGTTCGCCTCCATCACCTGGCGCAGTGGCGATGAGCCCGACTGGAACACCCAGTCGTAGCCGGCGGTCTCCTCGAGCCGAACCGTCCTGTTGACCATCAGCGGGTGGCCGCGCCGCACGATCAGGCAGGCCTTTTCGATGCCGATGACGCGGCTTTCGAACAGGCGCGGATTGAGGTCGTCCGGCACGCGCGCGATGATGAAATCGTGACGCATGGCGATCAGTTCGCGCGCCAGCACATTGCTGGTCTCGACCTGCATGGTGATCTCGATGCGCGGGTAGAGCCGGCGGATCTCGCGGATGGCAGGCACCGCCAGTTCGATCGCGGGCGCCGTCACCGCGCCGAGGAACACCGAACCGCCCTTGCCCGCCTTCAGTTCGGCGATCTCGCGATCGGCCTCGCGCATTTCGATCAGGATGATGCGGGCGCGCCGGGCCAAGGCCTTGCCGTAGGGTGTCATGGCGATGCCACGCGGCAGCCGCTCGCACAGCGTCACATCGAGAATGGCCTCCATCTCGGCGATCATGCGCGAGGCGGCCGGTTGCGAGATGTTCATCACCTGGGCCGCGGCGCTGACCCGGCCATGATCGTCGAGCGCCACGATCATGCGCATGTGACGCAGGCTGAGCCCGCTGTGCAGCAGCGCCACGCCATCTCCGCGACCGACGCCGTCCCGCTGGCTATCCACCTGCCACCTCACTCACTGCCTAATATCGGAACACATATACCATTTTCGATATATCAAACAGCGAAGATCGAATTTGACAGTTATGTCCAAGGGAACCACCCTTCGCGCGCTCGCTGCGGCAGACTTAGCCGGCGTCGAAAGAACGGCCAGAGGCGGCAGCGGGGCGACTGGGAGGTTAGCAGGGATCGACGGGCCGCCATCTGGCGGTATTGCGCGAGCGCCGGATTTCCGGCGCGGCATCTTCAACTTAGGGAGAGAGACAGTGAAGCTCATGAAAACGTTGATCGCCACGGTGGCGATCGGTTTCGCAGCCATGACCTTCGGCGCGCACGCCGAAGACAAGGGCCTCGTCGGCATCGCCATGCCCACCAAGTCCTCGCTGCGCTGGATCAGCGACGGCAACGAATTGGTCAAGGCTTTGGAAGCCAAGGGCTACAAGACCGATCTGCAATATGCGGAAGACGACATCCCGAACCAGCTCGCGCAGATCGAGAACATGGTGACCAAGGGACCGAAGGCGCTGATCGTCGCCTCGATCGACGGCACCACGCTCTCCGACGTGCTCAAGAAGGCAGCCGAGCAGAACGTCAAGGTCATCGCCTATGATCGCCTGATCAAGCAGAGCCCGAACGTCGACTACTACACCACCTTCGACAACTTCCAGGTTGGCGTGCTGCAGGCCAATTCGATCCTCAAGGGCCTCGGCTATCCGGAGAAGAAGGGCCCGTTCAACATCGAACTGTTCGGCGGCTCGCCGGACGACAACAACGCCTTCTTCTTCTATGACGGCGCCATGTCGGTGCTGAAGCCGCTCATCGACAAGGGTGACCTCGTCGTGAAGTCGGGCCAGATGGGCATGGAAAAGGTCGGCACGCTGCGCTGGGATGCAGCGGTCGCGCAGGCACGCATGGACAACATCCTGTCGGCCAACTACTCGGACGGCAGCCGCGTCGATGCGGTGCTGGCGCCTTATGACGGCCTGTCGCGCGGCATCATCTCCTCGCTGCGCGGCGTCGGTTATGGCACCGGCGACCAGCCGTGGCCGATCATCTCTGGCCAGGACGCCGAAGTGCCTTCGGTGAAGGCGATGATCGCCGGCGAACAGTACTCCACCGTCTACAAGGACACCCGCGAACTCGCCAAGGTGACCGCCGAGGTGGTCGACCAGGTGATGCAGGGCAAGGAACCTTCGCAGATCAACGACACCAAGACCTACAACAACGGCGTCAAGGTGGTTCCGTCGGTGCTGCTGAAGCCGGTCGAGGTCGACAAGTCGAACTACGAAGAGCTGCTGGTCAAGTCCGGCTACATCAAGGCTGAAGACCTGAAATAACCAAGCTCGGGCTCCGCGCTGGCAACACCGGCGCGGAGCCCCTTTCGCAGCTTTCAACAGCCCCTTTTAGCCTCTTGGGCCGTTCTGTATCATGGGAACCCAGCCTTTCGCGGGCGGGCTCCACAGGCGTCGGGTTTGGCAATGGCAAAAACCATTCTGGAGATGCGCGGCATCACCAAGACGTTCCCCGGGGTGAAGGCCCTGCAGGACGTCAATCTGAGCGTCGAGGAAGGCGAGATTCACGCCATCGTCGGCGAGAATGGCGCCGGCAAATCGACGCTGATGAAGGTGCTTTCCGGCGTCTATCCGCATGGCAGCTATGAGGGCGAAATCCATTTCGACGGCCAGGAATGCCGTTTCGGCGGCATCCATGACAGCGAGCGCGTTGGCATCGTCATCATCCACCAGGAACTCGCGCTGGTACCACTGCTGTCGATCACCGAGAACATCTTCCTCGGCAACGAACAGGCGAAATTTGGCATCATCGACTGGCACGCGGCGCGCAGCCGCGCCAAGGAACTGCTGGCGCGCGTCGGTCTTGCCGAAAATCCCGATACGCTGATCACCAATATCGGCGTCGGCAAGCAGCAGCTGGTGGAGATCGCCAAGGCGCTGTCGAAAGAGGTCAGGCTGCTGATCCTGGACGAGCCGACCGCCAGCCTTTCGGAAAAGGACAGCCATGCACTGCTCGACCTGCTGCTGGAATTCAAGCGCCAGGGCATGACGTCGATCCTGATCTCGCACAAGCTCAATGAAGTGAAGAAGGTGGCCGACCGCGTCACCGTCATCCGCGACGGCCGCACCATCGAGACGATGGACCGCGACGACGTCAGCGAAGACCGCATCATCACCTCGATGGTCGGCCGCACCATGGAAGACCGCTATCCGACGCGCACGCCGAAGATCGGCGAAACCATCTTCGAGGTGAAGGACTGGGTGGTCCACCATCCGCTGCACCCCGAGCGCCAGATCATCAAGGGCATCAACCTTTCGGTGCGCAAGTGTGAGGTCGTCGGCATCGCCGGCCTGATGGGCGCCGGGCGAACCGAGTTCGCCATGAGCGTGTTCGGCCGCAGCTACGGCACCAAGGTCAGCGGCGAAGTGCTGCTGCATGGCAAGCCGGCCGACACCACGACGGTGGAGAAGGCGGTGGCCGCCGGCCTCGCCTACGCCACGGAGGACCGCAAGACCTACGGCCTCAACCTGATCGACCACATCAAGCACAATGTGACGGTCGCCAATCTGCCGGGCGTGTCCTCGAAGGCCGGTGTCATCGACGACATGCGCGAATTGAAGGTGGCCAAGGATTTCCGCAAGCGCACCAACATCCGCTCCTCCAGCGTCTACCAGGTCACCGGCAACCTTTCTGGCGGCAACCAGCAGAAAGTGGTGCTGTCGAAATGGCTGTTCTCCAATCCCGATGTGCTGATCCTCGACGAGCCGACACGCGGCATCGATGTCGGCGCCAAATACGAAATCTACACCATCATCAACAAGCTGGCCGATGAGGGCAAAGGCATACTGGTGATTTCGTCGGAGATGCCCGAACTGCTCGGCATCTGCGACCGCATCTACGTACTGAACGAGGGCCGCATCGTCGGCGAACTCGCCGGGCACGAGGCCAGCCAGGAAAAGATCATGCGGGCGATCGTCCGCGGGGAGGAGAAAGCGGCATCATGACCACCGAAACCGCGACGCCCACCGAAACGGCTCCCGCCAGGCAATCCATGCGTGACGCGCTGAAGGAGAACCTGCGCGAATACGGGCTGGTGCTGGCCCTGATCGTCATCATGGTGTTCTTCCAGGTGATGACGAACGGCATTCTGTTCCTGCCGGTCAACCTGACCAATGTGGTGCTGCAGAACTCCTACATCATCGTGATGGCGCTCGGCATGCTGCTGGTCATCGTCGCCGGCCATATCGACCTCTCGGTCGGTTCCGTCGCCGGCTTCGTCGGCGCGGTCGCGGCCGTGCTGATGGTGGACTACGGCTGGAATCCGCTGCTTGCTGCGATCGCCTGCATCGCGGTCGGCGCCGTCATCGGCGGGGCACAGGGCTACTTCATCGCCTATATGAAGATCCCCTCCTTCATCGTGACGCTGGCCGGCATGCTGGTGTTCAAGGGTCTGCTGCTCGCTTTGCTCGGCGGCCGCTCCGTCGGCCCCTTCCCGACCGAGTTCCAGATGCTGTCGGCCGGCTTCATTCCGGACATCATCGGCCGCTGGACCATCGTGGAGCCGGCGCTCAATGCCTCTGGCACAGCGATCCCGAACACCGGCATCGCGTTGCATTCGACCACCATGCTGATCGGCGTGCTGATCGTGCTGGGCATGTTCTACGCGGCAACGCGGGCACGGCGCGCGCAGGAAAGCCACGGCCACGAAACCGAGCCCTTCGGCCTGTTTGCGATCAAGAATGCCATCATGGCCGTCATCATCATGTTCCTGATGTACAAGTTCGCCTCCTACCGGGGCCTGCCTAATGTGCTGATCGTGATGGGTATCCTGACGGCTCTGTTCGTGTTCATAACCAAGCGCATGACCTTCGGCCGCCGCATCTTCGCCATGGGCGGCAACATCAAGGCGGCCGCCCTTTCCGGTATCAAGACCGAACGGCTCACCTTCTATGTCTTCGTCATCATGGGTATGCTGGCTGCACTGGCCGGCCTGATCTATGCCGCACGCCTCAACCAGGCGACACCGAAGGCGGGTGCCGGCATGGAGCTCGACGTGATCGCGGCGGTGTTCGTGGGCGGCGCTTCCGCAATGGGTGGCGTCGGCGAAGTCGCCGGCGCGGTGATCGGCGCCTTCATCATGGGCGTGATGAACAACGGCATGGGTATCATGGGCATCAACATCGACTGGCAGCAGGTCATCAAGGGCCTGGTGCTGCTCGGCGCTGTCGCCTTCGATCTCTACAACAAGAAGAAGGCCTGACACCCCGGAAGCAAGGGGCCAGGACAGCTCGCAAGCCGGGAGACCGGGCATATCCGGGGCAGTGAAGCCCCGCGGGCAACATCCGAACGAACCATTTGAACGTGGACCGCCAGCCGGGCCGCGCAGGAAGGACTTTGCCGGATTGACGGCGGAAAGAGGCCATCATGCTGATCTCCCAGTTCCTCGACGACAGCGACGCCATTCGTGTGGTTGCGCGCAATGGCGGCAAGGCCCGCGTCGTCACCGGCGCCCGCAGCGTCTATTCGCTAGCGACTGAAGCGGCACGCACTGGCACCGGGCTGGAGGCGCTGATCGAGAAGAAGGGCCTTGCCGACACGGTCGACCTCGAGACGCTCTACCGCAAGGGCCGGCTGCTGTCCCCGATCAACCATCCCGACCCGGCACATCTGCATCTCACGGGCACCGGCCTCACCCATCTCGGTTCCGCGGCAACGCGCGACGCCATGCACAAGAAGCTGAATGCCGAGGGCGAGGAACAGCTGACCGATTCCATGAAGATGTTCCGCATGGGCCTCGACGCCGGCAAGCCGACTGCGGGACAGGCGGGCGTCCAGCCGGAATGGTTCTACAAGGGTAACGGCACCATGGCGGTGGCACCTGGTGCCGCCCTGCTCTCACCGGCCTTCGCCGAAGACGCCGGCGAGGAACCGGAGATCGCCGGCATCTACGTGATCGGCGACGATCGCCAGCCGTTCCGCGTCGGCTTTGCGCTGTCGAACGAGTTTTCCGACCACGTCACCGAACGGGTCAACTATCTCTACCTCGCCCATTCGAAACTCAGGAACGCCTCCTTCGGCCCGGAGATCCTGATCGGCGACCTGCCTGCAGACATCCGTGGCACCTCGCGCATCCTGCGCGACGGCAAGGAGCTGTGGCAGAAACCGTTCCTGTCGGGCGAAACCAACATGTCGCATTCGATCGCCAATCTCGAACACCACCATTTCAAATATGCGCTGTTTCGCCGGCCAGGCGACGTTCACGTGCATATGTTCGGCACGGCGACGCTGTCCTTCGCCGACGGCATCCGCACCGAAGGCGGCGACGTCTTCGAAATCGAAGCGCCGGAATTCGGCCTGCCGCTGCGCAACCCGCTCGAGATCGAGCAGCCCGAGACGGTGGTGGTGAAGGCGCTTTAGCGAAGCCCCCGCAGAGCCGCTCACAGCGCATCTTCTGATTTTGCGCGTCGGGCCTCAGTCCAGCGGATGCCAGTCAGGTCTGTTGTCGACCATCGGCGCAAGCCAGACCGGTCTCGACCATTGCATCCTCTCGCTCATTTCCCGCTCGAGACGATCCGAGCAGATAGCGCCTTCGGGAGGCAGGAGATCGATCGATGTCCACCTGCGGGCCAGAACCGCGAATGCCAGCGCAACGGCGCCCGGCAGTCTTGCAAGCAGTGGGAGAGCTGTCATGTCAGGCCTCCTGACGCCGCGCATGCGGCATGCAGCTGCGAAGCCCCCACCATAACATGAACAGGCGTCGCTTGCATCGCCTGGCAGGCAGTGGCCAAAACAGCGGTCAAGGCGCTTCGGACAGCCGGCATATCACGACGCATCTTGCATTCATCCTCTCAAAAGTGGTTCATTGTTCCTCCAAATTCTGACGAAACTGAAGGTCCACTTCAGCGCATCGACCCAGACCGCCTTCGGGAGTTTTGAGTGGAAAGAAGTTCACGCCGGCATGAAGGTCCTGCCCATCTGGTGCACGTCGCCCTAGAGCGCCAGTCCACCATGCCGATCAGCCGGCAGCTTTACCTTCAGTTGCGCCAGGCCATCGTTTCCGGCCAGATACCGGCGGCGGCGCGGCTGCCTTCGACACGCGCTGCGACGAAGCTCTGGGCCGTGTCGCGCGGCAGCGTCGTCGAAGCCTACGAAACACTGCTCAACGAAGGCTACGCCTCCGGTCGCGCCGGATCGGGCACCTATGTCGCCAAGGATGTTCCCGAGCGATCGGTCACGGCCGTACACGCGCAGACGCAACGCGCCGCCGTTTCGCCGCGCCTTTCGCGCGCAGCACTTGCTTCCATTCAATCGGCGGTGCTGGAGCCCCCGCCACAGGTACCGTTCGTCACCGGCCGTTCCGCCCCCGATGCAAAGACGCGCTCCATCCTGAAGCGGCTGGCGTACCGCCATGTCGGCATCCTCTCGGACCACTACCGGGACCCGCAGGGGGAACTGCTTCTCAGGGAAACGGTGTCGTCCTATCTCGCCGCGGCGCGCGGCCTGCGTTGCTCGCCCGAGCGCATCTTCATCACCGCCGGTTCCCAGCAGGCCATCGATCTCGCCATTCGCACGCTGACCGATCCCGGAGACCAGGTGGCCATGGAGGATCCCGGCTATCCACCGGCACGGCTGGCCCTGGCCGCGCACGGTACCCGGCAGGTCGCCGTTCCGGTGGACGGGGATGGCATTCGCGTCGACAGCCTGGCCGAGCACGGCGACGCCGTCCAGGCAGTCTATGTCACCCCGTCGAACCAGTATCCGACAGGCGCGGTGCTCTCGATGGCCCGCCGGCTGGCGCTCGTCGACTGGGCAGCCGCAAACGGCAGCTGGATCCTGGAGGACGACTACGACAGCGAGTTCCGCTACGACGAACGGCCGCTCGCCGCACTCCAGGGCATCGACGACCATCAGACAGTCATCTACATCGGCACCTTCAGCAAGGCACTGCTGCCGGGACTGCGCCTCGGCTACCTCGTCGTTCCCGACAGGGTGGTGCCGGCCTTCCGCAGGATGCGCATCCTGCTCGATCGTTTTCCGGCGCCGTTCCAGCAGCTCGTGGTGGCCGACTTCCTGCGCGAAGGGCATTTCTCGAGCCATCTGAGACGATTGCGTGAGGCCTACCGGACTTCCCGCAACAGCCTGGTGTCGGCGCTCGGCGATCGACCGGCGGCTCGGTTCACGGTGAATACGCCCCACCAGGGCGTCCACATGATCGCGCACCTGCCCGAAGGAATTGACGATGTCGCCTTCGCCGGTGCCGCCCGCCGCGCCGGCGTTACCGTTCTGCCCATTTCTCCCATGTGCATCGGGAAGAGCCCGCGCCAGGGTCTGCTGCTCGGCTTCTCTGCGCTGACGGATGCCGAGATCGATGTGGGCGTGGCGCGGCTGGGCCATGCGCTTGACGGTCTGAAACGCAAAGGCTCGCGCTAGATCCGCGCCCCGGAACCGAGCGCCCGGCAGCGAAAATCAGGCTCTGCTAAGCAGCCAGATGCTCGAACAACCGCGCCACCGCCTCGGCACCCGGGTCGACATGGCCTTCGAGCTGTCGGGCGTTGATGTAGGCGGCGCGGCCGGCCTTGGCGCGTGTCAGCGTGGCGGTGAAGTCCGCACCCTGTCGTGCCGCCTGCGCCGCATCGGCCATGCCCTTGCCGAGCGCTTCGAGCGCTGGCGCCAGCGCGTCGACCATGGTGCGGTCGCCGACATGGGCGCCGCCGATCTCCTGCATGCGCGCCAGCCCTGCCCGCAGCGCCTCGCGGATCGGCAGGCCGCTCGATGCACCGTCGCCGGCGGCGGCGAAGAAGATGGCGAGCAGCACGCCGGAGGAACCGCCCATCGTCTGGCTGAGTTCCAGGCCGATGGCGCGCAGCAGCTGCGTGTGGTCGGACAGCGGCAGGCGGTCGATGGCGTTGATCAGCGCGCGCGCAGCCCCAGCCAAGGTCGAACCGGTGTCGCCGTCGCCGGATTTGGCGTCGAGGGCGTTGAGGTCCTGCTCGGCGGCGATCAGCACGTTGCAGCAGTTGATCAGGAATGCCCGCGTCGCCGCATGGTTGGACGGCATCGGCATGATCGGCGTCAGCCCATCCGGCAAGGCAGCGACGACAATCGGGCGAACCTCGGAGACGCCCGGCCATGCGGCGATCGGCACAGGGGTCTTCAGCAGGGCCAATTCAGCGGCATTGGCAGCAAAGACCGAGATCGAAAAACCCTGCATGTCGAGCGAGGTCATCAGCGGTGCCGGGCCGACGGTGTGGCTGATCCTTGCGCCGACCGATGAGCCAAGCAGGTCATGCGCGAGCACTGACATCTCCAGTACCGAGGTGCCGCCAAGATTGTTGATCAGGGCCACATGCTGCCCCTCGCCCATCACCGCGGCGAGCCGTTCGACCATGGTGGCGACCGAGGCTTTGGCACCGGCGAAATCGATCTGCTCGACGCCGGCCTCGCCATGGATGCCGAGCCCCAGTTCGGCCTTGCCTTCGGGAATGCGGTCTTCCTTCGGCGAACCCGGCACGCGGCAGGTGTCGAGCGACATGCCGATGGAGCGCGTGCCGGCGATGACGTGTCTGGCAGCCGTGGTCACCGCCTCGAGATCGGCGCCGCGCTCAGCGAGCGCGCCGGCGATCTTGTGCACGAACAGCGTACCGGCGACGCCGCGCGCCTGCGGCAGCTCGGGTAGCGCGATGTCATCGCCGACGATCACCATGGAAACGTTGAGGCCGAAGGCGCGCGCGCGCTCGGCGGCGAGGCCGAAGTTCAGCCGGTCGCCGGTGTAGTTCTTGACGATAAGCAGGCAACCGGCCGGGCCGGTGACGGCGAGAATGCCGGCCAGCACCGCATCGACGCTGGGGGAGGCAAAGACGTCGCCGCAGACCGCAGCTGTCAGCATGCCCTTGCCGACGAAGCCGACATGGGCCGGTTCATGGCCGGAGCCGCCACCCGAGACGATCGCCACCCTGGACTTGTCCCAGTCGCTGCGCAGCACGACACGGATGTGCGGATAGCCGTCGAGACGGGTCAGCGCGCCGCCGGAGAGTGCGAGCACGCCGTCGATCGCCTCGGTGACGACGTCTTCGCGCTTGTTGATGAACTGGGCCATGAAACTGCTCTCCCTAGATGAGGCGCATGCCGGCGGCGTCGAAATAGAGCGGCCGGGAGGGTTGGATACGGATGGTCTCACCGCCCTTGAGCGGCGTGTGCGCGTCGGTCACGGTGACGAGGTCGTGTCTCTTCAGGGTCAGGTGCAGGCGCGTCTGGTCGCCGAGATGCTCGACCCGCTTGACCAGCGCCTCCTCGCCGTTGCCCTGCACGATGTGCTCGGGGCGCAGGCCGATGCTCTTGGCGCCAGCCGGTGCGCCGGCAAACAGGTCTGCCGGCAGCACGTTGATGCGCGGCTGTCCAAGCCGGGTCGCGGCATAGACGCTGACCGGCTGTTCATAGACCTCGCGCGGCGAGCCGAACTGCACCAGCCTGCCTTCGTTGAGCACGCCGACATGGGTCGCCATGGTCATCGCCTCGATCTGGTCGTGGGTGACGTAGAGCAGAGTGGCGCCGAGCTTCGCCTGGATGCGCTTCAGCTCGATGCGCAGGTCTGCCCGCAGCTTGGCGTCGAGCGAACTCAGCGGCTCGTCCATCAGGAAGATCTCGGGGTTGCGCACCAGCGCGCGGCCGATGGAGACACGCTGCATCTCGCCACCGGACAGCGCGGTCGCCTTGTTGTCCAGCTTGTGGGCGATCTGCAGGACCTCGGCGACCTCCTTCACCTTGGCGTCGATGACATCCCGCGGCGTCCGCAGCAGCGGCGATTTCAGCGGGAATTCCAGGTTCTGGCGAACCGTCAGATGCGGGTAGAGCGAATATTGCTGGAACACCATGGCAACGTTGCGCTCGGCCGGCGACAGCCCCTTCGTCGGCTGGCCGCCGAGATAGACCTCGCCGCGGTCGGGCTTGTCGAGGCCGGAGACCATGCGCAGCGTCGTCGTCTTGCCGGCGCCGGTCGGCCCGAGCAGCACGACGAAGGCGCCGTCGGGAACCGTCAGCGAGACATTGTCGAGCGCGACCGTGTCGCCGAAGCGCTTCGTCACGTTCTCAAGCACGACATCAGCCATGACCGAGCACCCCTTCATTGGCCTGCGACAGCAGCGCCTTGCCGCTTTCGGCGTCGAACAGCGACAGCGTGCGCGGGTCGAACTCCAGCCCGACCAGCTCGTCCTCGCGCACCGCCTGAGCGGACGAGATGCGTGCCTTCAGCTCGCCATGCGCGGTGGCGAGCGTCACGATCTGGGTGGTGCCGAGATATTCGACGGCGCTGACGCGACCACGGTAGGGAGCATCGTCGCGGAAGGCGACATGTTCGGGCCGCACGCCCAGGGTGAGACGGCCGGCGCGACCCTCGCGCGCCGCCGGCACCTTGATCCTGACACCGCCAAGATCGACGCCGTCGCCGTTGATACCGATCATGCCCTCGAAATCGAGGAAGTTCATCGATGGCGAGCCGATGAACTGGGCGACGAATTTTGTCGCCGGCCAGTCGTAGATCTGCTGCGGCCGGCCGAACTGCTCGACGACGCCATGGTTCATGACGACGATCTTGTCACCCATCTGCATGGCTTCCAGCTGGTCATGCGTGACATAGACGGTGGTGGCGCCCATGCGGTCGTGCAGCGCACGCAGTTCTTCCGCCATGTGCTCGCGGAACTCGGCGTCGAGGGCGCCGAGCGGCTCGTCCATGAAGAAGGCTTTCGGCCGCCGCACGATGGCGCGGCCGAGCGCCACGCGCTGGCGGTCGCCACCGGAAAGCCCCCCGACCGGCTTGTCGAGGATGTGCTCGATCCTGAGGATACGGGCGACCTCGGCGACGCGCGTCCTGACCTCCTCGCGTTTCATGCCCTGGCTGACCAGCGGATAGGAGATGTTCCGGCGAACATTCATGTGCGGGTAGAGCGCGAACATCTGGAACACGAAGGCGATGTCGCGCTGGCTCGCCCGCTTCATGCCGACTTCCTCGCCGTCGATGAAGATCTCGCCCGAGGTCGGCAACTCGAGGCCCGCCATCATGCGCAGCGTCGTCGTCTTGCCGCAGCCGGAGGGGCCGAGCAGCATGAAGAATTCGCCGTCCTCGATGGTGAAGGACGAGGAGCGCACGGCCGTGAAGGGGCCGAACTCCTTGCGCACGTTCTGGATTCTGATCTGCGCCATCGGCCTACTCCGGGAAATGGCTGACGATGATGAACATCACCGTGCCGACGAGGGTGACGATGAAGGACCATGAATAAAGCGCCAGCACGAAGGGCTGCATGAGCATGACGACACCGGCGGCGATCAGCACCGATGCCAGCATCTCCCAGGCCCCTCGCCTGAGATGGAACAATCCGTCGAAAAAGCTGCTCATTTGCGGACGGCTCCGAAGGTGATGCCGCGCAGCAGGTGCTTGCGCAGGAGAATGGTGAAGACCATGACCGGCACCAGGAACAGGGTCGCGCCGGCAGCCACGGCCGGCCAGTCCTGGCCGCTGACGCCGATGATGGTCGGGATGAAGGGCGGCGCGGTCTGCGCGTTGCCGGAAGTCAGCAGCACCGCAAAGGCGTATTCGTTCCAGGCAAAGATCAGGCAGAAGATCGCGGTCGACGCGATGCCGGTGGCGGCCTGCGGCAGCACGACCTTCCAGAAGGCCTGGAAGCGCGTGTAGCCGTCGATCAGCGCCGCCTCCTCGTATTCGATCGGGATCTCGTCGATGAAGCCCTTGAGCAGCCAGACCGAGAGCGACAGGTTGACCGCCGTGTAGAGCAGGATCATGCCGGCATGGGTGTCGCTGAGACCGAGCGCGCGGAACATCAGGAAGATCGGAATGGCGACCGCGATCGGCGGCATCATGCGCGTCGAGAGGATGAAGAACAAAAGATCGTCCTTCAGCGGCACCTTGAAGCGCGAGAAGGCATAGGCCGCGGCCGTGCCCAGCACGATGCACAGCACGGTCGAGCCGAAGCCGATGATCACTGAATTGGTGAAGCGTTCGGCAAAGCGCGACGGCCCGGAAATGACGCGGCCGTCCTTGCGCACCAGCCTGTCGTACCAGGTCTGCGGTTCGCCGACCGCCTGCAGCTGCTCTTCGGTCAGGCGGGTGCGGGTGGTGAAGACGTTGACGTAACCCTCGACCGTCGGCGTGAAGAAGGTTTTGGGCGGATAGGCGATGGCGTCGGACGGTGACTTGAAGCTGGTCGCGATGATCCAGACCAGCGGCAGGATGGTGATCAGCGCATAGAGCACGACCAGGACCCCGGCGCACCATTTCTGCCGCAGCGACGGCTCGGTGACGGAATAGCTGCTCATCGCTGTTTCACCTTGTTCAGGGCTTTGACGTAGATCGAGGCCAGGCCGAAGACGGTCACGAAGAGGATGACGGCATAGGCGGAGGCATAGCCGGTACGCCACTTCTCGAAGGCTTCGCGCTTCAGGTTGATCGAGGTGAGCTCGGTGACCGAACCCGGTCCGCCGCCGGTGAGCTGCACGACGAGGTCGAACATCTTGAAGTTCTCAATGCCGCGGAACAGCACCGCCAGCATCAGGAAGGGCAGCACCAGCGGGATGGTGATGGTCCAGAACTGCCGCCATTTCGAGGCGCGGTCGCATTCGGCGGCCTCGTAGATGCTGGCCGGAATGGAGCGCAGGCCGGCGAGGCAGATCAGCATCACGAACGGCGTCCACATCCAGGTGTCGACGATGACGATCGCCCATGGCGCCAGCGACACGTCGCCGATCATCGAGAAGGAAGACGGGTCGGCGCCGGTCAGGAAGCCGACTGCATAATTGAACAGGCCGATCTGCGGCTGGTAGAGGAACGTCCAGAAATTGCCGACCACCGCCGGGCTCAGCATCATCGGCAGCACGATGATCGTCGTCCAGAGATCGTTGCCGCGAAACTTCTTGTTGATCAGATAGGCAAGCGTGAAGCCGATCAGCACCTGCAGCACGATCGTCCAGATCAGGAAATGCGCCGTCGCCTGCATGGTCAGCCAGATGTCGCGATCGGACAGGATGTTCAGGTAGTTCTTGAGGCCGATGAACTCGACCTCGGCATTGGGCCGATTGACCCGGAAATTGGTGAAGCTCAGCCGGATCGTCCAGATCAACGGAAAGATGTTGACCGCCAGCAAGAGCACGATCGACGGCGCGACGAACAGCCAGGCGAGCGCCCGGTCGGACAGGCCGTGCACACGCCTGGTTATGGCGCGCGGCGTCGCCGCGGCGACGCGATTGACCGATAATTGCAACATTGATCTTCCCCTGCTTGGCAACTGCGGGATGGCCGCATCATGACCCGCCGCGTGGCGGCGGGCCAGAGCTGACATGGCCCCGGACATCGGCATGGACCGTCGAAAGGGCCATGCGCCGGGTCACGGTGGTGGAGCGCCCTTTGCATATGAAAGGGCGCCCGGTCGTCCAGCGGCGGTCAGTACTTGCCTTCGTCGTCGAAGACCTGCGTCCAGTCCTTGACGAGACCGTCGAGTGCATCCTGGGCGGAACCCTGGCCGGCGACGACATAGTCGTGGAAGCGCTTCTGCGCCGCCTGCAGCAGCGAGGCGTAGGACGGCTCGGCCCAGAAATCCTTCACGATGGCCATGGAGTCCAGGAAGGTCTGCGCATAAGGCTGGCTGGTGGCGAAGCCTGGATCCTCGACCACCTTGCGCAGCGCCGAATAGCCGCCCATCTGCCACCATTTCTGCTGGATCTCTGGCTGGGCAAACCACTTGATGTAGGCGAGCGCATCGTCCTTCTTTTCCGATGACGAGACCACGGAAATGCCCTGGCCGCCGAGCTGGGCGAAAGCGACGCCGTCCGGACCGGCCGGGTTCGGGAAATAGCCCGATTTGTCGCCGCCGACATTGGCGTCGGCATTGATGCCGGGCCAGGTGAAGGCGAAGTTCATGTGCAGGGCGACCTGGCCCGACTTGTAGGCGTCGATGTCCTCGGACATGTAGGCATCGGAATGGCCGGGCGGCGTGCAGCAGTCATAGAGCTGCTTGTAGAATTCGAGACCCTTCACCGCCTTGGCGGAGTTGACATAGCCCTGCAGATCATAGGGCTTGGCCGGGTTCTCATACTGGAAGCCGAACGAGTAGAGCACATCCATCACCCCCATGGTGATGCCTTCGGAGCCGCGCTCGGTGTAGATCGCTGCGCCATAGACCGTCTTGCCGTCGATCTGGCGCTTCTGGAAGAACTCGGCGATGTCCTTGAGTTCGGCGAAGGTCTTCGGCACGGCAAGGTCGTGGCCGTATTTCTGCTTGAACTCGGCCTGCAGTTCGGGACGGGCGAACCAGTCCTTGCGATAGCTCCAGCCGACGACGTCACCGAAGGCCGGCAGCGCCCAGTAGTTCGGCGAATTCTTCGGCCACTCGGCATAGCCGACGACGGTCGCCGGAATGAAGTCGTCCATCTTGATTCCTTCCTTGTCGAAGAAATCGTTGAGCTTGACGTATTGGCCGTTCTCGGCGGCGCCGCCGATCCACTGGCTGTCGCCGATCATCAGGTCGCACAGCTTGCCGCCGGAGTTCAGCTCGTTGAGCATGCGGTCGGCGAAGTTCGGCCAGGGCACGAACTCGAACTTCATCTTGACGCCGCTCTTGGCCTCGAAGTCCTTGCTGAGCTCGACGAGCGCATTCGCCGGATCCCAGGCGGCCCAGCACAAAGTCAGGTCCTTTGCATTCGCCTGGCTCATGCCGGCGGCCAGAAGCGTACCCAGGGCGGCCAATGATGTGACATAGCGAGATTTCATGGCTGGGGCCTCCCGTCCCCTGCTTCCGACCTCCATCGGAAGAAAACACCCTGTTCAGGGCACCTGACGCGGAACGACCTTCCCGGCCTCACTCCTCCGCTGTGGTCCACGCCGATCCTCCCGGCCCGCCACTGCGAGACTCATAATTGAGGTGCGCACCTCAAAGCAAGCAAATTTTGAGGTGCGCACCTCAATTCTTGCTTTTCATCTGCTTTTGTTGGAGATATCCGGCTAATTGGAAGCGGGATGACAAGCGTGCGGCCAACCGCGAAAGACCTGGCAGAAGCCGCGGGCGTGAGTCTCGCCACCATCGACCGTGTTCTCAACGAACGGCCGAATGTCAGCCCGAAGGCGGCAAGACGAGTGGCCGAGGCGATCGAGCGTATCGGCTTCGTGCGCAACCCCGCCGCCGTGGCGCTGGCACGCAACAAGACCTATCGTTTCCGCTTCGTACTGCCGACATCCGGCGACCAGTACCTGTCGGAACTCATCGCCCGCGTCGGTGAGGCTCGCGAGGCGGCGCGCGGCGATTCCACCGAGGTCGAAGTCGCCCGGATCGCGATGAACGACCCGCACCCTGTCGCGAAATACCTCACCGGCATCGACCATGAAGAACTGGACGGCGTCGCAGTGATGGCGCCGGAATCGCCGCAGGTGCGCGATGCGCTGCTGCGGTTGGTGGAACGCGGCGTCAAGGTAGTGCAGTTCCTGTCGGGCCAGGAACGGCTTGAAAGCGCCGACTATGTCGGTGTCGACAATTTTGCCGCCGGCGCCACCGCCGGCAAGATCGTCGGCCGCTTCATCGGCGAACGGCGCGGCAAGATCGTGGTCGTCTCCGAAACGATGATGGCGCTGGACAGCATCCAGCGCCGCCTCGGCTTCGACAGCATCATCAACACCCGCTTCCTGCAGCTCGAATGCCTGCCGTCGCTGGAAACCTATGCCGACGAAAAGCGCGCCGAGATCATCATCCAGCGCACCCTGCAGCACAATCCCGATACGGTTGCAGTCTATGTGCTGAGCTCGGAAGCGCGTATTCCGCTGACTGCCGTCTGGAACACGCAGGTGTCCCGTCCGCTGACCATCGTCGCGCATGAGCGCACGCCCTTCAGCGAACAGGCGCTGGTGGACGAGCGCATCGACGCGGTGATCGCACAGGACCCCGGCCATGCGGTGCGCAGCGCGCTGCGCATCATGCGCGCCCGTTCCGATCACCGCGAGCTTCTGGCCTCGCAGGAGCGCATCCGCATCGAGGTCCTGCTCAAGGAGAACCTGCAGTTCGCGTGAGCCGGCGGCCTGCCCAGGCCATGAAAATTGCTCACGTGGACGTAAAATCTGATCATTTGCGGGCGTGTTTCTAAATTTCGATAGTCCCCCCGAAACAACTTCAGGGGATCCTAATGAAAAGTCTGCGCCTTCTATCCGGAACGATCGGCATCGTCCTGCTCCTGTCCGGAACCGCCTTGGCTGACGTTGCCTTGAGCGGCCACGGCACCACTCCCGAAATGATTGTCCGCGTGGCAAATGGCGAGAACGTCTCGGTCAGCGGCGAGAGCATCAACAAGGTCAAGCGTGCCTATGCAGTGCTTCTGCAGGGCGCGAAAGAAGGGCAGGAAATCTACGGCCTGACCGTCGGCGTCGGCTGGAACAAGGACCGCAAGATGGTCGATGCCAAGGGCGAACTGACGCCTGAGCTGATGGAGGCTTCGCGGGAATTCAACGAGGGGCTGCTGCGCGCCCATTCCGTCGGCGTCGGTCCCGACACCGCCGTTCCGGTCGTGCGCGCCGCGATGGCGGTCCGCCTGAACAACATCCTGACCGGCGGCCCTGGTGTCCAGCCGCATGTCGCCGAAATGCTCGTCGCATTCCTGAACAACGATATCACACCAGTGATGCCCTCGCGCGGCTCGGTGGGCCAGGCCGACATGACGCTGCTCAGCCACATCGGACTGGCCATGCTGGGTGAAGGCGAGGTCTACCACAAGGACCAACGCATGCCTGCCAAGGAGGCATTGGCCGCCGCCGGCATCGAACCGCTGAAGCCGTTCGGCAAGGACGGACTGGCGATCCTGAGCTCCAACGCCTATGCGGCAGCACTCGCTTCCATCGCCATCCACGACGCGGAACAGCTGCTGGAGACCTCGAAGCTGGTCTACGGTCTCAGCCTGGAAGGGCTGAATGGAAACGTCTCGCCGCTCCTGCAGGATGTCGCGGCACTCAGGCCCTTTCCGAGCTATGTCGATTCGACTTCCGGGCTTCGGGATGTGCTGGCCGGCAGCTATCTCTGGCAGGCAGACGAAAAGCGCATCCTGCAAGATCCGCTGAGCTTTCGCACGGCGCCATACCTGCTTGGCAGCTTCGCCGACAGCCTGGCCCGAACCAAGGCGCTGGTGGAAATCCAGATCAATTCCTCAGACGACAATCCCGGCATCACCATCGACGTCGAGCCGAAATCCGACCTGCCGCAGGCCCGCAAAGGTTACGTCCAAGGCGGCGCTGTGTTGCCGACGGCCAATTTCGAACCGCTGCCATGGGTCATTTCCTTCGAGGAGCTGGGCATCGTGCTGGCGCATCATGCCACGGCGTCGTCCGAGCGCGTGCTGAAGTTGAACAACCCCACCCACACGAAGCTGCCGCGCTACCTCGGCACGGAAAACACCCATCATGCCTTCCTGGTGGTGGAAGCGCCGCTGATGGCAATGGCTGCCGAGGCCCGCTCGTTGGCGCAGCCGACCTCGTTCGACTCACGTCCCATCGCGGGCGGCGTGGAGGATGTCGGCACCAACGCGCCCTACGTTGTCGAGCGGGTACGCCAGCAGATCGACGACAGCTTCACCATCCTGTCGATGGAACTGATGCACGCCGCCCAGGCAGCCGACCTGCGCCTGAAGGAACATCCGGAACGCAAGCTTGCCACCGCGACGGCCAAACTACACGACGCTTTCCGCGAAAAGGTCCCCTTCCTCGACCAGGACCGTTCGATGACGCCCGACATCTCCGCGGGAGCGGCGTTTCTCAAGACCTATGGCAGCAAGACCCAGTAAGCGGCCAATTTGATTGGAAAATTCGGAAGCCCGCCTCGCGGGCTTCCATCATAGAGACTGGATCCAGTTCTGGAATTTCTGGATCGCCTTCTCGTCGCCGCGGCGCTGAAGATAAGCCAGGTACCATCCGCCCGGCTGCATGATATCGGATTGGACCGGCACAATCAGGCTGCCGCTGGCGAGATCGGCCTCCACCAGGAACTCCGGGACCACGACGATCCCCTGCCCGCTGACGGCAGCCTCGATGGCAAGCAGATTGCTGTCGAACAGGGGCGACGATTTCTGCGAAAGGCCGGAAATGCCGACGCTCTCGGCCCAGATCGAAACGTCCTCGGTTCTGCCGGAAACCGCCAGGAATGGGAAGTGGCGCAGGTCATCGACCGTTTTGATCGCCTTGGCGATGGCGCTCGAGCATACCGCCACCAGCTTCTCTCGCCGCAGCAGCACGTATGTCAGGTTCGGACGGTTTGGCGTGCGGGTATAGATGAGGCCGACATCGGCCCGGTCGGGATTGAACTCCCAGTCGAGAAGGCTCGCATCGAGGCTGACCGCGATCTCGGGAGAGGTTTCCTTCAGCGTCTGCAGCCGCGGAATCAGCCACCGCACCGCCACCGTGACATAGACCTGGAGCGTCAGCGATGCCGGGGCGCTCGATTGCCGGATCAGGTCGGTGGTCAGCGAAATCCGGTCCAGTGCATCCTGCACGACCGGAAAATACAGCATCCCCTCCTCGCTCAGTTCAACCCGTCCCGGCAACCGCCGAAACAGCGGCCGACCCAGATTCCGCTCAAGCGATGCGACCTGGTGGCTGATCGCCGACTGCGTGACACGCAACTCCTCGGCAGCGCCCTTGAAACTGAGCAATCGTGCCGCGGCCTCGAAGGCCCTCAGCGTCGTCAGGGGTGGTAAGGTACGCCGGACCATCTCTCGCAAGCCACATGAATTCTGTTCATGTAGACGTTAATTCTAATCGTTTGCAAGGGAACGGCAGCGTTTTCATAGTCTCTCGATAAGCCCGAAAATGGGGGGAGGATATGAAAACCAATCTCGTGAAAAACACCGCGGTGGCGCTGCTCCTGGGGGCTTGCTCGCTGCCAGCCACAGCCGCTTTTGCGCAACAAAGCTGCATGCGCGTGCTCGGTTACGAATCAGATGGCGAAAAGCAGACCATGGATCCGGCGGCACTCATCGGCACCGACAGCGTCTATCATATCCGCGCGGTCTACGAGCCGCTCGTCGACCGCAACAACGCGATGCAGCCGATACCGGTGCTTGCCGAATCCTGGGAATCCAACGCCGATGCGACGGAATGGACCTTCCACCTGAGGAAGGGCGTCAAGTTCCATGACGGTTCGGACTTCGACGCCGCCGACGTCGCCTATTCATACCGCCGGCTGCTCGATCCAGCTGTTTCACCCGGCGGTTTCTCGACCCTTGCCTTCCTTGATGCCGACGGCATCACCGCCGTTGACGACCACACCGTGCGTTTCAAGGTCAAGCAACCTGTCGTCGAGCTGCCGATGCTGATCGCGACGAAATACGCCTTGATGGTTCCAGATGGCGCCAAGGCCGAAGACCTGCGCGTCAAGGGTGACGGGACCGGACCTTTCGTACAGGAGAGCTTCACCATCAACGGCGCCGTCCGCGTTCTGCGCCGCAACGCCAATTATTGGCGCGCCGGCCTGCCGAAGGCCGATTGCCTCGAGATCACGACAAGCCTGGAATCGACCTCGCGGCTGTCCGCGCTGCTTTCGGGTTCGGTGGATCTGTCGCTGACCGTCGATCCGACCAGCCTGATCACACTCAAGGACAATCCGGCCGTCGAGCTCGTCTCTACGCCGGGAGCCACCTCGCTCTATGTCGCCGTGTGGACGGACACGCGGCCCTTCGACAATCCCAAGGTCCGCGAAGCGATGAAGCTCGTCATGGATCGTCAGAAGATCCTCGACACCGTGCTGCTCGGCTATGGCGAGATCGGAAACGACGCGCCCATCCCACCGAGCTCGCCGCTGGGCCTCGGAACGGCTCCCAAGACGGCGGATGTCGAGCGCGCCAAGGCGTTGCTGGCGGAAGCCGGCCATGCCGACGGCATCGAGTTCGATCTCTACACGTCGGATTCCTATCCCGGCATGCTGCTGCTCGCCCAGGTCTACGCCCAGATGGCGGCGCCTGCCGGCATCAAGGTCAACGTCATCCCGTCACCGGCGGAAGGCTATTGGGACACGATCTGGCTGAAGAAGCCGGCCGTCATCTCCTACACCAGCGCCCGCCCCCCGGCCGAAGCCCTGACGCTGTCGCTCAACAGCAAGTCCGAATGGAACGAGACGCACTGGAAGCGTGACGACTTCGATGCACTCGTCGTCAAGGCAGGCCAGACCACCAACGACCAGGACCGCATCGGCCTCTATCGTGACGCGCAGCGCATCGTCGCCGACGAGGGTGGCATGATCCTGCCGGTGTTCACGTCCATCGTCGCAGGCCTGCGTAAGGGCTGCACCGGTTTCAAGCCCAATGTCGACGTCAACCGCATCGACTATTCCGAGCTCACCTGCAGCCAATAGCCGGCGCTTCATCACCAAACAAACTGGAGCCGCGGAGCAGACCTGCTCCGCGGAAGAGGATGCTTTTATGAAAGTGCTGACGACCTTCCTGCAGAGCTTCGCGGACGCGCTGGACAGCGACGCACTGCCGGTGTCCCGCTCACATGCGGCTCGGCTCCGCGCACTGCAGGCCAGCCTGCCGCCGGTACGGCCGGTGCCGGCAGCGCGCGTGCCTATCCAGGAAGCCTGCGAAAGCGAACTGATTTCCCGCCATGGCAGCTCGGAGCTGGCGCGGTCGCTGTCCGAATTGCTGCCGCATCTCCATATCACCCGCAGCAAGACATACCTCGCCAATCCACCTTCCAGCGAATTCGGCGACAACTATGGCTACGGCATCATCTGCGGCCCGCAGGGCGGTCCGCCTGCACTGATCACCGCCCCTGACATCGCATTCGGCCTGATGTTCCTCGGGCCCAGGACGCACTACCCGCTTCACCATCACCCCGCCGATGAGCTCTATTATACAGTCACCGGCCCTTCGTTCTGGCGCGCCGGACATGCGGACTGGGCATCGCGCGGCACCGAAGCGATTATCCACCATCCGTCGTGGATGCCGCACGCGACGCTCTCGGCCGAAAGACCCCTGGTCCTGCTTTACATCTGGGAGGGCGACCTCGATACCGATGCGGCATTCATCCCGGATCACATGCCGGTGGATGCCGCCCCACCACAAGCCGGACTGGATCTGAAATGAGCATATTGCGCCTCCTCGCCAGCCGGATCCTGCTCTCGGCCCTGACACTCCTGATCGTCTCGGTCCTGATCTTCCTGATCCTCGAAGCCTTGCCGGGTGACATCGCGACCCGCATCCTCGGACGTGATGCGACGGCAAAGGCGCTGGAGGTGCTGCGCAGCCAGCTGCACCTCGACCAGCCACCACTGACCCGCTACTTCCAGTGGCTCGGCAATCTGCTGCACGGTGATTTCGGCGCCTCGCTCGCGACCGGGCGGCCGATCGCCGACGTGCTCGGGCCCCGCATCGTCAACACGCTGCTACTCTCGCTGTTTGCCTTCGTGCTTTACCTGGTCCTGGCGTTGGTTCCCGCGATCATCCAGGCGACGAACCGGGGCAAAGCAGTAGACAACATCATCTCGGTCATCACGCTGGTGCTGCTGTCGTTGCCCGACTTCCTGCTGGCGACGATCCTGCTGTTCCTGTTTGCCGTCGCCGTCCCGATCCTGCCGGCACTGGCAACGGTTTCGGAACACAGCAGCTGGCCGGAGATGCTGCGCGCGATGATCCTGCCGGCGACGACGCTCGCCATCATGATGGCCGTCTATGCCATCCGCGTGCTGCGCGACAGCCTGATCGAAGTGCTGCGCTCCGACTATGTCAGGTTGGCCGAGCTGAAGGGCATGCGTCCTTCGGCGGTGCTGTGGCGACACGCCTTGCCCAACGCCCTAGTGCCGGCGCTCAATGTGACGGCCCTCAACCTCGGCTTCCTGATCGGCGGCGTGGTGATCGTGGAGCGTGTCTTCTCCTATCCGGGTTTCGGCACCCTGCTCATCGATGCGCTGCAGCTGCGCGACATCCCGCTGATCAAGGCAACCGTGATGATCAGCGCTGCCGTCTACGTCGCGGCCAACCTCGTTGCCGACATCTGTGCAGTGCTGCTGCAACCACGCCTGAGGACACGCTGATGAGCGCGATCGTATCCCGCCCGGCCAGATCCTTCCACGGCTGGCATACCGCGCCAGGGCCATTCAAGGCCGGCGCAATCATCCTTGCCACCCATCTGCTGTTTGCGACCATCGGCATCTTTTGGACCCCTTTCGGCTATGCCGAAATGGGTGCGGGACTGCCGCTTTCCGGGGCATCTTGGCAGCACCCCATGGGACTTGATCAGATCGGCCGCGATGTCTTCAGCCGCTTCATGTACGGCGCCCATATCGTGCTTCTGCTTTCCTTCGCCGGCACCGTGCTTGGAATGGTCGCGGGTGCCGCGATCGGTCTCGTCTCCGGTTATGTCGGCGGCTGGCTCGACGACATCCTGCAGCGTGTCGTCGAAGCGATGATCAGCATACCGTTCCTGGCGCTGGCGCTGGTCATGATCATTGCCGCCGGCCCCGCCCTCGCGGGACAACCGGCCCTCATCATCGTCGTGGTTGCCATCGTCTATGCGCCCCGCATCACGCGCATCGCTCGCGCAGCAGCGATGGAGGTCGCGACCCGCGAATATGTCGCCGCAGCGGAGCTGCGCGGTGAAGGAACACTGTCCGTCGTGTTCCGCGAAATCCTGCCCAACACCGCCAATGTGCTGCTCGTCGAATTTTCGCTGCGGCTGAGCTATGCGCCGATCCTGATCGGGGCACTTGGCTTCCTCGGCTTCGGCATCCGCCCGCCGACCCCGGAATGGGGCCTGATGATCAGCGAGAACCGCAACCTCCTGATCGCCTCGCCGATGACGGTTTTCGGGCCGGGACTTGGCCTCGCATCACTCGTCATCGGATTCAACCTTTTCACCGACGGCCTGTCGCGCATGCTCGGCCAGCGGCCCGTGATGGGAGCCTGACGATGCAGACGCTGATCGAAGTCCGCAATCTCGGCATCGCCTATGGCCGCCCAGGCAGCTGGACGAATGTCGTCCAGGGCGTCTCGTTCGACATCGCGCGCGGGGAAGCGTTCGGACTGGTCGGGGAGTCTGGTTGCGGCAAATCCACCGTCGCCTACCGTCTTCTCGGCTACGGTGCCGTCAACAGTCTGGCGCAGACCGGCGAGGTGCTTTTCGACGGCATCGACCTCCTGAAACTCGATGCAAGGTCGCTGGCCCGCCTGCGCGGCAAACGCATCGCGCTTGTTCCGCAGAATCCGACGACCTCGCTCAGCCCGGGCATGCGGGTCGGAACGCAGATCCGCGAGATGATCGCGACACATAAGGCCCTGCCGGCCGGCATGACCATGGAACGGCGTCTTGCGGAGCTGTTCGCCCTGGTCGGGCTGCCGGATGTCGGCCACCGGTTCCCGCATGAGCTTTCGGGTGGCCAGCAGCAGCGCGTCACCATTGCCATGGCGGTCTCGTGCAATCCCGATCTGCTTGTCCTGGACGAGCCGACAACCGGCCTCGACGTCACCACCCAGCGCCAGATCATCCAGCTGTTGAAGGATCTGAGAAGCAGCATCGGCATGGCGATGCTCTACGTCACCCACGATCTGGCTCTGCTCAGCCAGATCGCCGACCGTGTCGGCGTGATGTATGCCGGCCAGCTGGTCGAGGTCGCGCCCTGCGACGCGTTGCTGTCTGCCCCGGTGCATCCCTATTCGCGCGGCCTGATCGCGTCGATCCCGACGATCGACGGAGCAAGCAGCGGCCGCGGCCTGCGCGGGATGCTGAGGCGGGACCAGATCCCCGGCGGTTGCAAATTCGAACCGCGCTGCGACTTCGCCAAGGCGGATTGCAAGAGCATTCCGCAGACACTCGAACCGGTGGAGAAACACAGGGCCGTCGCCTGCATGCGTTGGAAGGACATCGAACCGGCCGTCGCCGCACTGACGAGACGGGCTCGTTCGCCTCGCCCGGACATCGATGCCGGATCGGTGCTCAGCGTCGAGGATCTTGCCCTGTCGTACCAATCGCCAAGTGTGCTTCGGACCCTTCTGGGCAAGGCAGACAGCATCGTTGCCCGCGACATCGGTTTCGAGCTGAAATCGGGCGAGGTCGTCGCCCTTGTCGGCGAATCCGGCAGCGGCAAGTCGACTATCGCCCGCGCGATCAGCGGCCGGCTGGAGCCGCGATCGGGCAAAATCCGCCTCGATGGAGACGCGCTGGCACCGGTGCTACGGCAGCGTTCCGTCGAGCAATTGCGGCAGATCCAGTACATCTTCCAGAATCCCGACGCCTCGCTCAATCCGCGCAGGCGCATCAAGACGATCCTGGAGCGGCCGCTGCGCCATTTCGGCATCAAATCCGATGCCACGACGCTCGAAACGGTGCTGGAGAGCGTCGGCCTGCATGCCGGCTATCTCAACCGCTACCCCGAACAGCTTTCAGGCGGCGAGCGCCAGCGCATCGCCATCGCACGCGCCTTGCTGGTCAGCCCGAAGCTTCTGATCTGCGACGAGATCCTGTCGGCGCTCGACGTGTCGGTCCAGTCGCGCATTGTCGAGCTGCTGCAGTCGCTCAAGAAGCGGCATTCCGTCGCGATGCTGTTCATCTCGCATGATCTTGCCGTCGTGCAGCAGCTGGCCGACAGGGTGGCGGTGCTATACCGGGGCGAGCTCCTGCAGATGGCGGAGACCGCCACACTGCTGGAATCCCCCCTGCACCCCTACACCCAGATGCTGCTCCAGGCCGCACCCGGGCTGCGCAGGGACCAGTATGTCGCAAGCCCCCCGGCCATACCCGGCGAGACGTCGGCAGGCGGGCAAGGATGCCCGCTCGCGGGCCGCTGCCCGCGACAGATCGGAACGGTCTGCGCCGAAAGCCGCCCGCCGCTTCGCAAGACCGAGACAGGCTTCATCCGTTGCCATATGCCGAGCATCCAGCTGGCGCGGGGTGATCAACTGGCGGTGGCGTGATCCGGCGAGGCAGATGCCGACCTCCAGGGTCGGCTACTCATTGTTGTCGGCTGCGATATCCCACTGAAGGAACCCGGCTATTCTCGCGCATATCTCCTCGTAGACTCTCGCCGGTCAAAATCGGAGCAGACCATTTCGACCCGATTGAATTGAGCAATGTATGCGCCGTCACTGGCCCAGTCACCTGCCGGCGTCGCGCTCACGATCGTTATGCTGAGCCATGGCCGGCCATCCGCGCCGCCAAAACTGACGGCGTCCGTCTGCCTGAGCTCGGGCTGCCCCTGGAGAAATGCTATCAACGGGCCTGTTTGGGAAAGTGTGTTCCGCGCGCGTGGAGGCAGGATCGAGATGTACCAATAGCTGGAAATGCGCTTGTCCCTCCGGAAGGCTTCTGAGTATTCTACTAGAGAAATTCCAGCAAAAGTGTACGCGGTCTTGCGTCCAGAATTGCATAAAAACAAAGAGTTAGAGCGTTCCCGTAAAAACCGGAACTGCTCCAAATGTCAGTTCGCCAGCGACGATTCCCGCGCGCTGCGCCGGATCGCCATCGGCGGCTGCCCGAAGGCACGGATGAAGGCGCGCCGCATGCGCTCGCGATCGGCGAAACCGGTCTCGGCGGCGACCACCTCGATCGGATGCCGGCTCTGCTCCATCATCACGCGTGCAGTTTCGAGCCGCAGGTTCTCCACGGCCTTGGCCGGCGTTTGCCCCGTCTCGGCGCGGAAGGCGCGGCTGAACTGCCGCGGGCTCAGATGGGCAGCCTCGGCGAGTTCCTCCACAGAAAGCGCCGATCGCAGGTTGGTCCTGGCATAGGCCAGCGCCTTCTGGATGCGATCGGACTTGGGATCGAGGGCCAGCAGCTCGGAATGCTGCGACTGGCCGCCGGCGCGGCGGTGGTAGAGCACCAGCCGCTGCGCCACCGCCCGCGCCAGATCCGCACCGAGATCCTTCTCGATCATGCCGAGCGCCATATCGACGCCTGCGCTCATCCCGGCCGAAGTCCAGACCGAGCCGTCGACGATGAAGATGCGGTCCTCTTCCATGCGCACCTTCGGGTAACGCGCCTGCAGCTTGCTGGCGACAAGCCAGTGCGTGGTTGCCCGCCGGCCGTCGAGAAGGCCGGCCTCCGCGAGAATGGCGGCGCCCATGCAGATCGAGGCGATGCGGCGCGCCGACCTGAAGGCCTTGCGGGCAAACGCCACGATTGCGGGAGCCGGCTGGTCGATGACGATCCCGGTTCCGAAGATCAGCGTGTCATAGCCGGACAGGCGTAGCTTGCGCGTCTCGATCGGGATGCCGAACGAATTGCTCAACAGGCCGCCCGTCTCCGACAGGATCTCCATGTCGTAAACCTTCTCGCCGGCAACCAGATTGGCGAACTCGAACGCCGAAGCGGCGGCAAGGCTCATCATCTGGAAGCCGGGCGTCAGGACGAAACCGATCCGCAACATCAGCACATTCCTTCGGGATCTATGGCGCAGAAAGTGGAATAGCCGAGATTCAGGACACTTTCCATCTTGCCCTCAAAGCGGCAGTTCCGAACCGGCTTTTTCCGCCACCATGTAGGCGGCATACCATTCGGGCCAGTTGAAGTCGTGCTGGCCGCCGTTGCGCTTCTCGTGTTCGCCATGCGCCTCTGCCGCGCGCCGAAGTGCCGCCGCCAGGTCGGCCACCAAACCGTAGGCGGTGACGTCCGGCTCGACGCGTCCCGGCAACCGCGCGGTGATCTCCTGGAGGATCCAGCCATTGCCGTCCGGATCGCTGAACGTGGCGAAGGAGTTGTAGCTTCGCCCTTCCGGGTCACGTCCGGGCAAGGCCGGTCCACCGACAGCGGCGCGATGGAACGCTTCGCTGACCGCGACGCCATGCGCATTGAGGTTTGCACGCGCCGCCGCGATGTCGCTGACGATGAGATAGAGCCCCTGTGCCGAGCCGGGTGCCGCCGGCGTCAACCCCTTGCCGAAATGGATCGAGGCGTTTGAGCCGGGCGGCGTAAACTGCACGACACGGAAGGCGTCGCCGTTGACGAAGTCGGCATCGAGCCGCCAGCCGAGACCGGCATAAAATGCCTTGGCGCGATCGACGTCGGCGACGGGAAGCACCACGACTTCCAGTTTCAGTGCGGTTGCGGACGATGGGTTATCGGAGTGTGGAATGCGGGACATTGTCGTTTCCTTTCCGAGAAGGTTGCCGTGGACGGCGTCGCAGCAAGGGACACCGCCCCGGGGATCAGGCTGCATAACGTTTCGCGGGAGCACCCAGCGAAAGCTTGGGCTTCAGGGCATTGCGCGCGGCCTCGAAAGCCTGCCAGTCGGCAATGTCCGGCAGCGACGGAATGGTGACCAGTTCGCCGAGCTTCAGTCCCGCCAGCGCAGCGTCGACCATCGCATCGGCAGACATGACGATTTCGGCGGGCAGATGCTCGACGGGCGTGCCGGACAAGGCCCAAAAATCGGTCGCGGTTGCGCCCGGAAGCACAGCCTGGACGCGGATGCCCTTGTCGGCGAGCTCGTGGTGCAGCGACTGCGAAAAGGCCAGGACAAAGGCCTTGCTGCCGCCGTAGACGCCGTTCAACGTTTCGGGGGAAATGGCGACGATCGAAGCGATGTTGATAATCGTACCCTTGCCGCGCGACACGAAACCGGGCGCCGCCGCGTAGGCTAGCCGCATCGGCGCGGTCACGTTGATATCGATCATCGACTGCATGGCGTCGACATCGCTGGCGAGCAACGGCGCGGTTGCGCCAATTCCCGCATTGTTGATGAGCATGGTGATGCTGGCATCGGTGCGCAGCAGGTTTTCGACTTTTCCCAGGTCCGCGCTGCCTGCCAGGTCCGCCGGGAACACCTCGACCGAACGTCCGGTGCCGTCGCTGATCGCACCAGCAAGGCTACGCAGCTTCCCGGCATTGCGTGCCACCAGAATCAAGTCATAGCCCTGTTTCGCCAGGCGATCGGCATAGATCGCACCTATTCCCGACGATGCGCCGGTGACCAGAGCCGTACCCTTGTGTTCGCTTGTCATCTTCGATCTCCTTTGATGCTCCCATCGATGAGAGACCAGTTGAAGATAGGACGATCGGCGCTCGTCCTGAATGTCGAAGATGCCACCTTTTAGGACATGCTTTCCTGAACCCTTAACCTTCGCCTCCCGTTCGGACACAAAAACGGGCGCCATCGGCGCCCGTTCTCGCGTCAGCCTCGATGCAGCCCGAGCCGCGGCCGCTCAATAGATGTCGAAGTCGAAATACTTCGCCTGCACCTTCTTGTAGGTGCCGTCGGCCACGATGGCGTCGATCGCGGTGTTGAAGCGCTCGCGCAGCGCATCCTCGCCCTGGCGGATGGCGATGCCGATCTGCGCTTCGGTGCCCTTCACGTCGCCGATCACCTTGCAGCAATCCTTGCCATTGCCGTTCTTGACCCAGTCGACCAGCACGAACTTGTCGGTGATGATGGCATCGAGCCGGCCGTTGACGAGGTCGGTCGCGGCGTCCTCATGCGTCGGATAGAGCTTCACTTCGGCGCCGGCCTTGGCGTAGACGTCCTGCGCATAGGTGGCCTGCATGGTCGAGCCCTGCGCGCCCAGCGTCTTGCCTTCGAGCGCTGCCGGCTCGGTGCCCGTCACCGTGGTGTCCTTCAGGCCAGCCAGCGCTAGCGGCGTCGAATAATATTTATTGGTGAAGGCGACCTGCCTCTTGCGCTCTTCGGTGATGGTCATCGAGGCGATGATGGCGTCGAACTTCTTTGCCTGCAGCGCCGGGATCATGCCGTCCCAATCCTGCGCGACGATCTCGCACTCGATCTTCATCTGGGTGCACAGCGCATTGGCGATGTCGACGTCGAAGCCGGCCAGCTTGCCGTCCGCCGTCACCGTGCTAAAGGGCGGCGCCGCACCTTCGGTGGCGATCTTCAGCTTCTCGGCGGCAGCCGGCGCAACCATCAACACCGTCGCGGCCGCAGCCGAGACGAGCCATTTCGAAATCTTCATTCTTGTTTTCCCTCCACGTCGGCCGAAACGGCCTGAGTTTGCCAAACATGTGCCGGCAAAGCGAGGAAGCACCAGCGCCGGGCTTCGATTGGTGCTCCATCTGCCGAAGGCAAGACAGGTGCAACTCTCCCCACGATAACGACCGGCTCACGCAAAGGTGACCCGCCCACGGCCGCATCGGGTTGAAGCGGGCGGTCCGGCTGCTAGCCTGATTTCGGGGTTGTTCCCCCGGGGCGCGGAACCGGTCGGCGATGAGCGCTGCCGGTCAAGGCCGTGCCTGCTGACCTTTGGAGTCCGATCAATGGCCAGTTTCGCCCTTTCCCGTCGCACCGTCATGGCAAGCGCCAGCGCTCTCGCCACCGCCGCCATCCTCGACCTGCCCGCCGGTATCGCTCCGGCCCGGGCGCAGGACGCACCCGCGAGCCACAACCCCGGCTTCTATCGCTACAAGGTGGGCGACATCACCGTCACCGCCCTCAACGACGGTTTCGGCAAACGCCCGCTCGAAGGTTTCATCCGCAATGCCGAGCTCGCCGACGTCGAGAAAGCGCTGGAAGCCGCCTATCTGCCAAGCGACGCGCTTTCGATCTCCTACACCACGCTGGCGCTGCAGATCGGCGACAGGCTGGTGCTCATCGACACCGGCAATGGCGATTCCGGCGCGCCGACCTCCGGCGTCTGGATGAACAATTTCAAGGCCGCCGGCTTCAAGCCGGAGGATGTCTCGACCGTCATCATCAGCCATTTCCACGGCGACCACATCAACGGCTTCCGTCTCAAGGACGGCACCGCCGTGTTCCCCAACGCCGAGGTCATGGTCCCGGCTGCCGAATGGGCGTTCTGGATGGACGATGCCAAAATGAACGCCGCACCGGAAGCCGCCAGGAACGCCTTCGCCACCGTGCGCCGCGTCTTCGGCCCCGTCGCCAAGGACGTGAAACAGTTCGAAGCCGACAAGGAACTCGTGCCCGGCGTGACCGCGATCGCCGCTCCGGGCCATACGCCCGGTCACACCGTCTTCGCCATCACTTCCGGCGAAGGCAGGCTGATGGCCCTGTCGGACACAACCAACCATCCGGCGCTGTTCGTGCGCAATCCCGACTGGACGGCGATCTTCGATATGGACGGGCCACAGGCGATAGAAACCCGGCGCAAGCTGCTCGACATGGCCGCAGCGGAGAAGATGCAGGTCGCCTTCTATCACGCCCCCTTCCCCGCAACCGGCCACATCGCCAAGGCAGGCAACGGCTTCGAACTGGTGCCTGTGCAATGGAGCAGCGCGATCTGATCGCATGAAAGCAAAAGGCCGGGACACGTCCCGGCCTTTCATCGTCAGCGGTGGAGGACTGGCGATCAGCCGCCCCCTGGGCTCAATAGATGTCGAAGTCGAAATATTTCGACTGGATCTTCTTGTAAGTGCCGTCGGCAACGATGGCGTCGATGGCGGCATTGAACTTCTCACGCAGTTCGTTGTCTTCCTGGCGCACGGCGATGCCGGCCTCGGTCTCGGTTCCCTTGACGTCGCCGATCATCTTGCAGCAGTCCTTGGCCGAGCCGTTCTTCATCCAGTCGACCAGCACGAACTTGTCGGAAAGAACGGCATCGAGGCGGCCGTTGACGAGGTCGGTCACCGCTTCTTCCTGCGTCGGATAGAGCTTCACGTCGGCGCCGGCCTTGGCATAGACGTCCTGCGCGTAGTCGGCCTGGGTGGTGGAGGCCTGCGCGCCGACGGTCTTGCCCTTGACCGCCTCGCCGTCAGTGCCGGCCAGCGAGCTGTCCTTCAGGGCGACCAGCGCCAGCGGCGTGGTGTAATATTTGTTGGTGAAGGCGACCTGCTTCTTGCGCTCCGGCGTGATGCTCATCGAGGCGATGATGGCGTCGAACTTCTTGGCCTGCAGCGCCGGTATCATGCCATCCCAGTCCTGCGTGACGAGTTCGCATTCGGCCTTCATCTGCGCGCAGAGCGCATTGGCGATATCGATGTCGAAACCCTCAAGCTTGCCGTCCGCGGTGAGGGTATTGAAAGGCGGATAGGCACCTTCCGTGCCGATCTTGATCTTGTCGGCGGCAAAGGCGCTGCTGGCGCCGGCCACCATCATCGTTGCGGCCGCCACCGTTGCGAACCACCTGGACATTTTCATCATGTTCCCCCTCGGGTTGGTCTTGTTGTCCGTGGACAGCCAAGCACGCCGCCGAGGGCCAGGCAAGCGTAGGATGCGACGTGGCCTTGCTGCTTTAGATGGGTGGCTCGGCAGTCGGATCAACGCGCTCGTTCCTTCGGCAACGGCAACCCTTTTCCATTCGGCGTTGACCGTGCCTCGGGATTGGGTAGGATTTCGGAGGCCGTGCAGCCTGCCGCTCGCTCCGTTTGGATTGGTGAATGCACACGATCTGGTTGACCCTTTGGGCGACTGTCAGGAAGGCGAGCACTGACCCCGATTGCGCCCATGAAAGGATCGAGCCGTGAATACGATCAATCGTGCGAAGACTATGGCAAAGGCATTGCGCAAGGCCCTGGCCGAAAAGCAATCGCACCTGTCGCATAGCGCTTGTCTGGAACTGATCGCCCAGCAGCTTGGATATTCCAGCTGGAATGCCCTGTCGGTCGCCCACAGCGAAGACATCGGCATAACCGTTTCAATCTTTGTCGAGCACGGACGAGAACAGGACGCCGCGCGATTCTACGAAGAGGCCTTTGATGCCGTCCGGACGAAAGTACACGATGGGGTGGCGATCGATTTGCAGGTCGGCGAAATGGCAATTTCCGTCATGGGTTCCAATCCTCGGCGCGAGGCCGAGCCTTGGCGCGGGGGCCCGTTCTTCCCCAAGGATCACGGGGCCGTCAGCATGACCCTGCGGCTGGAGGTAAAAAACGCCCGACTGGTGACGGCAAGAGCAATAGCAGCGGGAGCCATCGTTCGCGACGCGTTGCAACCGACCGCCGAGGGATGGCTTGCGGCTGCGATTTTCGACCCGGCAGGCCACATTTGGCAAATCTGCCAGCGCAGAAGCCTTGCGTCGTGAGATGGTTGGGCAGCCGGCTGCAAAAAATGGGATAGGGCAATCAGTTGCCGACCTATTCCCCTACTGCTCATCTTGCTGCCCGGAAGTGCTTCGACAGCTTGAGACCCTGCGCCTGGTAGTTGGAGCCGAGGTCGGTGCCGTAGAGCGCGGTCGGCCGCTTCAGCATATGCTCGAAGACCAGCCGGCCGACGATCTGGCCATGGTCGAGGATGAACGGCACTTCATGGCTGCGCACCTCCAGCACCGCACGGCTGCCAGTGCCGCCGGCTGCGGAGTGGCCAAAGCCGGGATCGAAGAAACCGGCATAATGCACGCGGAATTCGCCGACCAGCGGATCGAACGGCGTCATCTCGGCAGCGTAGAGCGGCGGCACATGCACCGCCTCCTGGCTGACGAGGATGTAGAACTCGTCCGGATCGAGCACCAACTCGCCGGCGCCACTGCGATAGAGCGGCTCCCAGAAATCGACGATGTCCTGAGCGGCGCGCTTGTCGACATCGACCAGCCCGGTGTGGTGCTTGCCGCGATAGCCGACCAGCCCGTCCTTGTCGCCGGCGAGGTCGATGGACAGCGCGATGCCGCCGTTGGAGATGTTGGGCGGATCGATTGCCACCAGCGTCTCGGCGCGGTGCAGCGCATGCAGTTCGTCCTCCGACAGCAGCGCATTGCCGGTGCGGAAACGGATCTGCGACAGGCGTGAACCGGTGCGGACGACGATCGGGAAGGTTCGCGGGCTGACTTCGAGGTAGAGCTGGCCACGATAACCGGCAGCGACCTTGTCGAACTCCTGGCCATGATCGGTCATGACACGGGTGAAGATGTCGAGCCGGCCGGTGGAGCTTTTCGGATTTGTCGAGGCGGAAATGTGATCCGGCAGTTCCAGGCTCTCCAGCAGCGGCACGATGTAGACGCAACCCGTCTCCAGCACAGCGCCATCGGCGAGGTTGATTTCGTGCAGCTTGAGCCGGTCGAGCTTGGCTTCCACCGTGCTGTGGGGACCAGGCAGGAAGCTGGCGCGCACCCGATAGGCTTTCTCGCCAAGGCGAAGGTCGAGGCTGGCCGGCTGGATCTGGTCGTCATCGAGCGCTCGCGGCGACTTCAGGCTGCCCGCATGGAACAGCGCCGCGATAACCTGATCGGGAAGAATGCCTGTCTTGCGCAATGACAACTCCACAGGTGGCTCAAGTCAGCCAGTCCTCCATGCTCTTAATGAAGCCGGCAATTGACGCAAGCCGCCCCCGGGTCTAAAGGGTGCTTTATCCCGTGGTGATTTGGCCGGTCGGCTTGCAGCCACGTTAAACAAGTCGCTAAAGGACCGCAGGGCCCGACAAAGGCCGTATGGACCGGTTGCGACTTCGCGGCCGGTTTTTTTGTGCCTGTCAGTCATATGGCGGCCAGTTTTTGTGTCGGAACGGAACCATGACCGAGAAAAAGCGCAACTGGAAACCCGCAACCCAGCTCGTCCACGCAGGCACGCTGCGATCGGGCTTCGGCGAGATGTCGGAAGCGATGTTCCTGACGCAAGGCTATCACTATGACAGTGCCGAGCGCGCCGAGGCCCGCTTCAAGGGCGAGGAGCCGGGCTTCATCTATTCACGTTATGCCAACCCGACCGTCGACATGTTCGAAAAGCGCATGTGCGCGCTGGAAGGCGCCGAAGACGCCCGCGCCACAGCGTCGGGCATGGCAGCGGTGACGGCCGCCGTGCTGTGCGGCCTCAAGGCCGGCGACCATATCGTCGCCGCGCGCGCGCTGTTCGGCTCCTGTCGCTGGGTGGTCGAGACGCTGGCGCCGAGATACGGTATCGAGGCGACACTGGTCGACGGCACCGAGATCGAGAACTGGGAAGCCGCGGTCCGGCCCAACACCAGGCTGTTCTTCCTGGAGAGCCCGACCAACCCGACGCTGGAGGTGGTAGACATCGCGGCTGTCGCCAGGCTTGCCAATTCGATCGGCGCCAGGCTGGTGGTGGACAATGTCTTCGCCACACCGTTGATGCAGAAACCGCTGGAGCTCGGCGCGCACATCGTCGTCTATTCGGCCACCAAGCACATTGACGGCCAGGGCCGCTGCCTCGGTGGCATCGTGCTATCCGACAAGAAGTGGATCGACGAAAACCTGCACGACTATTTCCGCCACACCGGCCCGAGCCTGTCGCCGTTCAATGCCTGGGTGCTTTTGAAGGGGCTGGAGACGCTCCCGCTGCGCGTGCGCCAGCAGACCGAGGCCGCAGCCAGGATCGCCGACTTCCTGGCCAGCCATCCGAAGGTCGGAAGGCTGATCTATCCCGGCCGCGCCGACCATCCGCAGGCCGACATCATCAAGAAGCAAATGACCGGCGGCTCGACGCTGATCTGCTTCGACCTGAAGGGCGGCAAGAAATCGGCCTTCGCCTTCGAGAATGCGCTCGACGTGGTGCTGATCTCCAACAATCTGGGCGATGCCAAGAGCCTGATCACCCATCCAGCGACGACGACGCACAAGAACCTGACCGACGAGGCCCGCGCCGAACTCGGCATCGGCGACGGCACCCTGCGCCTGTCGCTCGGTCTCGAAGACACCGACGATCTGCTGGAAGATATCGAGCAGGCGCTGGCCAAGGCTTGACGGTCCAGAGCGGGATGCGACGAAAGGAACCGCAGTCCGCTCTGTTCCCCGCTAGCGCAGCGCCTTCGGCGCGACCGAGCGCCAGCTCATCGTCATGGCATGGCGGACGGTTTCCTCGTCCGCCTTTTCCAGCCAGACCCGCGTCCAGCCCTTCTGACCCCAGGAGCCGGGGATCGGTTCGAACTGACCGGCCGATGTTTCGAGCAGCAGCCGCTGCTCGTCCGGTGCCAGCTTGATGACGGCGCGATTGTCCTTAGGCCGCAATGTGGCAAAAATCTTGCCGCGGACACGGAAATCGGTGACGTCGAAATGGCTGCTCTGCTCGGCTCCGGGAAAACCGAGCGCGATCTGGCAATAGCGGTCCTCCAACAGCATAGCCAACCTCCCCGACGATCATGCCGCAAACCGGCCGGCAGCGATACCGCTGAAAAGATCAAGCGCCCGACAGAACCTCCTCGGCCTCTTCGGACTTGGTGGTGATGTTCATGGTGTTGCCGCGCCAGTCGATGGCACCACCGAGCCAGCCGCGCAGCCAGATGGCCGGGACCATGACGTCGCGCACCACCATCGCCGCAATCAGGCGTGGCGAAGCGTACCAGCCCTTAGCCAGCGCCAGCGCGTATTCCGGCAGGTAGACGGCAGCCAGTACCAGCAAGGTGGTCGAGAACATGTCGGCGCCGGAGCCAGCAGCGGCAATCAGCGCGAACAGCAGCGGCATGGCCGCGCCGACAAACAGTTCCGGTGCAAAAAACAGCGGGAAAGTGACGCGGCGCAGCCTCGCCCAGCGGGCCTGCCGCGACCATACGGCTTCGACCTTGCGGTGCCCGAGTGGCTGCTCGAACGGCGAAGCCACCAGATGGACCTTCAGGCCAAGTCCGTTGACCAGCTTGGTCGCTGCGGCGTCCTCGGCGATCTCGGCGGCCAGAGCGTGAATCCCACCATTGGCATCAAGCAGCGGTTTCGACCACAACATGCTCTTGCCCTGCGCAAAGCCGAGACCGGCGGCAGCACCGGTATATTGCCAGCGCGCCTGCAGCGTGTTGAGGAAGGCGCATTCGACCTCGGCCCAGAAACCGTCAGGGCGTGAGCCGACCGGCGTCGAGCAGACGAGGCCGCTGTCGGGGCGCCACGCCAACATCATGTTCTGGATGTAGTCGCGCGGCATCAGCACGTTGGAATCAGCCAGGATCACCCAGTCGTGCCGCGCCGCCTCCCAGCCTTTGACGCAGTTGTTCAGCTTGGGATTGCCGCTGATGCGGTCGTCGCCGAACAGGAGCCGGGCCGGTATGTCTGGGAAACGCGCCATGGTGGTGCGGATGGCCAGCGCGACCGGGTCGTCGGTATGGGCGACGCAGAAGATCAGTTCGTAGTCCGGCCAGTCGAGACGGAAAGCGCGTTCCAGCGTCTCGGGGGTGAAGGGCTCGATCCCGCGCGCGGGTATGACGATCGAAACCGGCGGCGCATCGCTGCGCGGTGCCGGCGCCGTGCGGCGTCGTTCCAGCTGGGACCACGCCAGTCCTATGGAAACGAAATTGGTGAGAAGCAGGGCGGCAGAGAAGGATGCGGCAGCGATTGTCAGGTCCATGAAGTCAGGTCACTCCCGGAAACGCAGGCTTCAGAGCGCCGCGCGTCCTCTTGGACGCGCAAAGGACGCTCTAAGACTTTGATCTGGCGTATGATCCTTTCCGGAATCGATTCCGATTTCGAGGTCATGCGCTAGCCTTGCAATCTGATGTCCGGGAATCGTCACGGGACCGGACGCGATCGGCGCACACCATCACCGTTTCATGTCGTGCACATGACAGAAGGTTGACCATGACAGTCCGTGGGCGGAAACTCACAGCTGTCTTTGGTACCGAGTCGCATCAGGTTTCTCATGTACAGCGCAGTCACCCGCAACATCGTGGTCGAGGTGGAACCCTTCTACCTGGAGGACCGCTCTGACCCGGACGAGCGTCGTTACGTGTGGGGCTATCGGGTGACGATCGACAACCGCTCGAACGAGTTCGTGCAGTTGCTGTCGCGCTACTGGCACATCACCGACGGCCAGGGACAGGTCGAAGAAGTGCGCGGACCGGGAGTTGTCGGCGAAAAGCCGGAACTGAACCCCGGCGACAGCTATCAATATACGTCAGGCTGCCCGCTTTCGACGCCATCGGGCATCATGGTCGGGCACTATACGATGCGCAATGCGCGTGGAGAGCAGTTCGACATCGCCATCCCTGCCTTCTCGCTCGACCTGCCGAACGCCAGGCGCGTGGTAAACTGAGGCCCCCCTCTCCCCTTGAGGGAGAAGGGAACATGCCATCCTCACACCGTCGAAGTCCGGCGCCAGATCACCAGGCTGACAAGGACCAGCAGCGTTGCGGCGGCGGCGATCACGCCGAAGAAGGCCTGGTCGAAGGCGGCACCCGCCAGCGCGGTCAGCGTCTGCGCTTCGGCCGGCGCCAGCCGCTCGGCGACAAGCAACGCTTCGTCGAGACTGTCGCCCGCCTGTGCGGCAATGCCTTGCGGCAGCACCATGGCATAGGTGTAGAGGCCCGACATCAATGAGCCGAGAAAGGCGATGCCGAGCGCGCCGCCAAGCTCGAAGGAGACCTCCTCGATCGAAGCCGCCATGCCTGCCCTTTCCTCCGGAGCCGACAACATGATGACGCTGGACGCCGCCGTCATCGCTGCGCCGAAACCGAAGCCCATCAGCGACAATGCGGTCAACCACAGCCAGGTCGCGCCCTGATAGGCCAGCAGATAGGCAATGAGCATGGCCCCGGCCAGCAACAGCGAAGACCACAGCACGCGCACGGCGCCGAGACGCGGCAGGGCCAGTCCGGTCAGAGGGCCGGCGATGAAGGCGGCGAGCGGGATCGGCAGGATGATCAGGCCGGCCTGCAACGGCGAGAGGCCGAGCACAAGCTGCAGACGCTGGCTGAACACCAGCTCGACGCCGATCAGGGCCGCCGACGCCACCATGGCTGTCGCCACACCGGCCGAGAAGCGCGAATTGGCGAAGAGCGAGAAGTCGATCAGCGGGGTCCGGCTGGCAAGCTGCCGGCGCACGAAGACGATCATGGCGACGAGACCGATGGCAAAGGCGAGCGCGGCGGCGAACCAGGACGGATCGCGCTTGGCCATTTCCTTGATGGCATAGGTCAGGCCGACCAGCCCGATCATGACCTGGACGGAGCCGACCAGATCCCAGGGGTGGTCGCTGTTGCCCGGCCGATTGGGCAGCAGGGTCGCGCCGGCCAGCAATGCAATGAGCACCACCGGGACATTGATCAGGAAGACCGAACCCCACCAGAAGTGCTCCAGCAGCGCGCCGCCGACGACGGGGCCGAAGGCAGCACCGCCGGAAGCGACGGCTGCCCAGACACCGATGGCGAAGGCCCGTTCCTTCTCGTCGATGAAGGTCAGCCGGATCAGCGACAGGGTGGCCGGCATCATCATGGCAGCGCCCAGGGCAAGCAACGCCCGCGCCGCGATCAGCCATGCCGAGGTCGGGGAGAAGGCGGCGCCGAGCGAGGCCAGGCCGAACACGACGAGGCCGGCCAGGAACATGCGCTTGTGGCCGAGCCGATCGCCCAGTGTGCCGACACCTGGCAGCAGGCCGGCGACGACCAGCGGATAGGCATTGACGATCCAGAGCTTTTCGGTCGCCGTCGCCCTGAGGTCGTGCGTCAACGTGGGGAGTGCGGTGTAGAGCACCGTCATGTCGATGACGATCAAAAACAGCGCGCTCGACACGATGGCCAGAACCAGCCAGCGGTTGGACGGGGACATGATGGCTTCCTTCAGTGTACGTTCTCTCGCGGCCTTGAACGGCCACGAGCACGCATATAAATACGATCGTATTGAAATGGAAGGGGTCAGATGTCAGGAAGACCGCGCAGCATCGACCGCGACAAGGTCCTCGACGCCGCCGAGACGGTGGTGACCGAATTTGGCGCATCGGGGTTGAGCTTCGACGCGGTGGCGAAAGCCGCCGGTATCACCAAGAGCGGCGTGCAATATTGCTTCGGCACCAAGGACAATCTGATCCGCGCGATGATCGCGCGCTGGGCGGATGCCTATGAAACCAAGGTCGTGAAAGAAGCCGGGCCCAATCCGTCGGCGCAGGCGATGATCCGGGCGCATCTTTCGGTGACACGCGACGAGGACGAGGAAGAACACTCGCGTTCCGCCGTCATGATGACGGCGCTGCTGGAAGCACCCGACCGCGTGGCGGAGAGCCGGGAGTGGTACAACGGCTTCCTGGGACGGCTCGACCTGTCGAGGCCGGCGGACCGCCAGATCGCCGTGGCATTCCTGGCCGGCGAAGGAGCTTTCCTGCTGAGGGCACTCGGCCTGATCACCCTGGACGAGACCGATTGGCACGCGCTGTTCACGGATATGCTTAAGCTGACGCACACCGACGGACAGTAGGCCGGACCGCAGGCCCATCGCATCCGCGACTTCGGCTCTGGCGTTCCGGCAGCAGGATCGCCAGGAGTTGGTTCGGTCAGTCTCCTCGCCTATTCGGCTGCGACCGGGCGGTCCTTGTTCTCGTCGAACAGCGACGGTTGCGCGGTCCCTTCAACCAGATGGAGATCCGGTTTCTTGCCCTTGCGGACGAAACTCAGCAACCATTGCGACAGCCACTCCATGTACAGGTAGATCACGGGTGTGACGAACAGGGTGAGTACCTGCGAGACCATCAGGCCGCCAACCACGGCAGCGCCCAGCGGCTGACGCAGCTCCGCACTGGCGCCTTCACCGATGGCGATCGGCAACGTTCCCATGATGGCGGCAAGCGTTGTCATCATGATCGGACGGAAACGCATGACGCTGGCCTTGTGGATCGCATCGCGCGCACTTCGTCCCTCGCGGCGCAATACCAACGCCACGTCGATCATCATGATACCGTTCTTCTTGACGATGCCTATCAGCATCAGAAGTCCGATGACGGCGATGACCGAGACATCCATTCCCGCCAGCCGCAGCGACAACACCGCGCCGAGCAGTGCCGAAGGCAGGCTGGTCAGGATGGTCAACGGATGGATGAAGCTCTCATAGAGCATGCCGAGCACGATGTAGATGGTCAGGATTGCGCCTGCGATCAGCAGCCCCTGGTTGGCGAGCGAATCCTGGAACGTCTTGGCCGTACCCGAGAAGGAGGTGGCAATCGTCTTCGGCACGCCGATCTCGGCCTTGAGCGCCTCGATGCGGGTCACGGTATCGCCGAGCGATATGCCCTGCGGCAGATTGTAGGAGATCGTCACCGCCGGCAGCTGGCCGAGCTGGTTGATGGTGAGCGGTCCTGCCGTACGGTCGACACGAGCGAAGGCGCCCAGCGGCACCAGCGAACCACTCGCCGTGCGGAACTGGATCGACAGCATGCGCTCCGGCGACCAGTCGATCTTCGGATCGAGTTCGGTGATGACCTGATAGCTGTCGGCAGCGCCGAAGATGGTCGTCACCTGATCGGTGCCGAAACCACCATAGAGGCTGTTCAGCAGAGTGTTGGTGTCGACACCCAGGGTGGCCGCCTTGTCGCGGTCGACAATCAGCGAAGCCTGCAGCGCGGTATTCTGCAAATCATTGTTGACGTCGGCGAACATCGCGTGATCGGCCTGCATCGCGTCCGTCAGTTTCTGCGCCCAATCATTGGTCTCGTCGGTCTTCAGACCCTGGACGACCAGCTGATAGGCACTGGCCGAAGAACGCGACCCCAGCCGCAGGTTCTGCACCGGCTGCATGAAGGTGCTGATGCCTGGTACGTCGGCGAGTGGACGCCTGAGGCTTGCCATCACGTCCGCCATCTCGGGCCGTTCGCTCTTCGGCTTCAGTTCGACGAACAGCGATCCCTGGTTGAGACCACCCGAGCCGAAACCGCCTCCAACCGTCGACGAGACATGCGCCACATAGGGCGATTTCTCGAAGACCTCGGCGACCTGGGCCTGCAGCTTCACCATCGCATCGAACGAGATGTCCTGGCGCGCACGGGTCGAAACGGAAATCTGGCCGATGTCCTCCTGCGGCAGGAAGCCCTTGGGTGAGACGGTGAACAGCCAGACCGAAAGCGTCGCGGTGCCGAGGAAGACCAGGAAGACGATCACATGATGTGCCAGGCACCAGGTCAAAACGCGATCATAGGCTCGTGTCAGCCAGCCATGCTGGTGCTCAGCCGCCTGCCCTGCCTTGTGGCCCTTCGGCAAGGTCAGGAGATGCGCCGACAGCATCGGCGTCAATGTCAGCGACACGAACATCGAGGCCAGGATCGCCACCGTCACCACGACCGCGAATTCGTTGAAGATGCGGCCGATGACGCCGCCCATCAGCAGAACCGGGATGAACACCGCCACCAGCGAAATCGACATCGACAGAATGGTGAAGCCTATTTCGCGTGAGCCCTTGACGGCGGCCTGGAAGGCCGGCAGGCCATCCTCTTCCATGTGCCGATAGATGTTCTCCAGCATGACGATGGCATCATCGACGACCAGACCCACCGCGAGCGTCAATCCCATCAGCGAGATGTTGTCGATGGAGAAGCCGAGCAGGAACATCACGCCCAGCGTGGCAATCAGCGAGATCGGCACCGCCACGGCCGGGATGATCGTCGCCGTCACGCGCCGCAGGAAGACGAAGATCACCAGAACGACCAGCCCGATGGTCAGCAGCAAGGTGAACTGGACGTCGTCGACAGCGGCGATGATCGAGGTCGAGCGGTCGTTCATCAGCTGGATCGACGCTGCTGCCGGCATCTGGTCTTCGAAGGACGGCAACATCGCCTTGACCCGGTCGACCACCTCGACGGTGTTGGCATCAGGTTGACGCTGCACGGCCAGGATGATGCCGCGCGTCTTGTCGAACCAGGAGGCCGAGGTCGTGCTCTGCACGGAGTCGATCACACGCGTGACGTCGCCAAGACGGACTGGGTTGCCGTTCTTGGTCGCGATGATGATCTTGGAGAAGGCGGCCGCGTCCTGCAGCTGCGTATTGGTGGTGATGGTCAGCTGCTGCTGGCTGTTCTGCAACACGCCAACCGGCGCGTTGCTGTTGGCTGACTGCACCGCTGCCTGCAACTGGTCGATGGAGATGCCGCGCGCGGCCAGCGCGGTCGGATCGATCTGGATGCGCACCGCGTATTTCTTCGAGCCCCAGACCATGACCTGGGCGACACCATCGATGGTCGACAGCGAAGGCGAGATGACGTTCTGGGCAATGGCGTCGAGGTCGGTCAGCGGCACCGTATCGCTGGTCAGCGCCATCAGCAGGATTGGCGCGTCGGCCGGATTGACCTTCCTGTAGCTTGGCGGCGACGTCATTTCCGGCGGCAATTGCCGCTGCGTTCGCGCGATCGCCGCCTGCACGTCGGCCGCGGCGGCGTCGATATCGCGGTTCAGCGCGAACTGCACGGCGATCGAGGTCGAGCCCAGCGAATTGGTGGTCGAAATCGAATCGACACCGGCGATGGTGGCGATCTGCTTGATGAGCGGAACCGCGACTGATGTCATCATCGCGTTGGGCGATGCACCAGGCAGGGAGGCCGAAACATTGACGGTGGGGAATTCCGCGCTCGGAAGGGCAGCAACCGGCAGGAATTTATAGGCAAACAGACCGCCCAGAATGAGCGCGATCGACATCAGCAGTGTCGCGACGGGCCTGCGGATGCAGAATTCGGAGATCATGGTCGGTCAGCCCGCCGTTTCGTTTCCGTTTGCCTTGACGGCAGCCTTGGGAGACGTGCTTCCGCCAGTCCCATTCTTCCCGGCGCCTTCCGCTGCGCGCACTGCGGTACCCGGCTTCAGGCTCAGCTGGCCGTCCACCACCACCTTGTCGCCATCCTGCAGGCCGCTGGCGATAGCGCTCTCATTCTCGTGGCTGATTGCCACCTTGACCGGCCGCGCTTCGACCGTGTTGTCAGGCTTGACGACATAGACAAACGAGCCTTGCTGGCTGGGCTGCACGGCTTGCGTCGGCACCGTGACGACCTGCGGCATGATACCGGCGTTGACCGTCACGTTCACATATTGCCCCGGCCACAGCTTCAGATCGGCATTGGGCACCGTCGCCCGCGCGGTAATGGTGCCCGATGCCGTGTCCACAGTGGAATTCACGAAGTCGACCGTTCCGGAACCGATCGGCGCCGGGGTGCCATCCTTGTGCAAGGTCACCGAAACCGAACCCGGCTTCGCCACTGCCTGCTGCAGCAGCGAAAGGTCGGCCTCCGGTAGATTGAAGGCGACACGCAGCGGATCCATTTCGGTGATCGTCACCAGCGGCGTCGCTCCGGTACCGGTGCTTCCACCGGCCGTAACGAGATCGCCAACACTGACGCTCACGGCCCCTAGCCGACCGGAAATCGGCGCGGTGATGGTGGTGAAGCCAAGTTGGACCTGGTCGGCATCTATCGCCGCCTGATCCGCAGCCACCGTGGCCTGCGCTGCCTTCTGCGCAGCCAAAGCCTGGTCATAGGCCTGCTGTGTGCCAGTCTGCCTGGCAAGCAGGCTCTTGGCCCGGTCCAGGTCGGCATCAGCGCTCGCCGCCAGGGCCTGATCCTTGGCCAGCGTCGCCTTGTCCTTCTCCAGTTGCGCCTTCAGGGCGCGATCATCGAGCGTAATGAGAAGATCGCCCTGCTTGACCATCTGTCCGTCCTCGACGGCAATGGTCATGACCTGGCTGGCGACGCGTGCATTGATGTTGGCGACAGCCGGAGACGCCAGGAAGCCGATGGCGTAACGCTGGATCGGGAAATCGGTGACCTTCGCCATCGCGGTTGCCACGGTGACGGCATTGCGGCCGGCACCTTGCCCACGGCCACCTCCGCTATTGTTGCCGGTAGCGGCCTGGGCCGCGATTTCCTTTTCCCCGAACGGCAGCATCTGCCAGACTTTCGAGGCTTGGGCAGGCCACAGATAGGCCCCGGCAGCGACGACCAGAACGCCTCCGATGATCCCGACGAGTGCTTTGTTGCGAACCGTCAATGCGCCCTCTCGATCTAAGGTCAGGCCCTTGCCTGCCGGTCACGGCGCATCCGTATTCACCTCATTGGATGAGGTCGTGCGCGATGAATCCCAGCCTAAGATAGCGCAACTTCGCGACTGAAAATGGTCAAAACGGCTTCATTACAAAGATTTAATGCACTGCACAAACTCACGGCGGCGTGATCGGCGCCTCAGCGCAGCATCGGCCAGAGCGTCGCGGCAAGCGCCAAACCCATGACGATGTTGAACCATTTCAGCTTTACGGGATCCGACAGGAAGCCACGCAACGCCACGCCGAAGCCGGCCCAGCCCGAAATGGTGGGCAGGTTCACGATGGCAAAGGTGATGGCGATCACCGCCACGGAAAGGAATGGCCTGTCGGGATTGGTGTAAACTGCCATCGCGGTCACCGCCATCACCCAGGCCTTGGGGTTGACCCACTGGAAAGCGGCCGCTTCGAGCAGTGTCATCGGACGCGCCTTCTGCTCGCCACCGCTCCCCATCGAACGTGACGTCGCTATCTTCCAGGCAAGATAAAGCAGATATGCGCCGCCGGCGATCTTCAGCGCCGTATGCAACGCCGGAAATGCCGTCAAAGCCGCCCCCAGCCCGAGACCAACGGCAAGGGCCAGGATCAGAAAACCGACGCTGATGCCGACCATGTGTGGAATGCTACGGGCAAAACCGAAGTTCACGCCCGAAGCCAGAAGCATGAAGTTGTTCGGTCCCGGCGTGACCGAAGTCACGAAGGCGTAGACGACAAGAGCGATAAACGTGTCGAAGGACATAACGAGGGTTCGATATGGTGCCGGCAAAACAGGTCAGGCTAGTTGACCTGTCTCCCGGTGCAAGTCACGGAAATTGTTGTCTCGGTGACAATGCCGCCGCGGCGGCGGCACGTCACATCCCTTGAGGTCCGCGGTTCATCGCCGCCACACCGGTGCGGCAGATCTCGACAAGACCGAGCGGGCGCATGATGGCGATGAACTGATCGATCTTGGAGCCCTTGCCGGTGATTTCGAAGATGAAATGCTCGGTGTTGGCGTCGATCACGCTGGCGCGGAATGCGTCAGCAAGTCTCAGAGCCTCCACACGGCTGTCACCGGTTCCCGCCACTTTGACCAGGGCAAGCTCCCGCTCCAGCGGCCGCTCCTGACCGAGTTCGGTCGAGCGCACCGTAAGGTCGACCACGCGATGCACCGGCACGATACGCTCGAGCTGATGCTTGATCTGCTCCAGCACATGCGGCGTGCCGCGCGTCACGATGGTGATGCGCGAAAGGTGCTTCTCGTGCTCGGTCTCCGAGACGGTCAGGCTTTCGATGTTATAGCCACGGCCCGAGAACAGACCGATGACCCGGGCAAGGACGCCCGGCTCGTTGTCGACCAGCACCGACAAAGTGTGGTTTTCCGGCTTTTCCGTCTCCTTGGCGATGAAGTAGGCGGAACCGGTGGGTTGAAGGTGCTGTGCGTTCATAAGATGAATCTCGATTTCAGGAATCTACGCTAACTCGTTGATTATGCGGTGCGTGGCGAAGCCACGCTGTCCGTCACACCAGTTCCCGGCCCTTGGCGTCGATGGCATTCGCCACCGCTTCGTCGGTGGCCTCGTCCGGAAGCAGCATCTCGTTATGCGCCTTGCCTGACGGGATCATCGGGAAGCAGTTGGCAAGGTTGGCAACGCGACAATCGAACAGCACCGGCTTCTTGACCGAGATCATCTCCTTGATGGCGTCGTCCAGTTCGTCCGGCTTTTCACAGCGGATGCCGTGGCCACCATAGGCTTCGGCAAGCTTGACGAAGTCCGGCATCGCCTCCGTGTAGGAATGCGACAGCCGGTTTCCATGCAGCAATTGCTGCCACTGGCGCACCATGCCCATGTACTGGTTGTTGAGGATGAAGATCTTGATCGGTGCCTCGTACTGCACCGCAGCACTCATCTCCTGGATCGTCATCTGCACCGAGGCATCGCCGGCGATATCGATGACCAGCGCCTCGGGGTGTGCGATCTGCACGCCGAGGGCCGCCGGCAGGCCGTAGCCCATCGTGCCGAGCCCGCCGGAGGTCATCCAGTGGTTGGGTTTGTCGAAATGGAAATGCTGTGCCGCCCACATCTGATGCTGGCCGACCTCGGTCGTGATGTAGGTGTCGCGGTCCTTGGTCAGCTCGTAGAGCCGCTCAATCGCATATTGCGGCATGATCACATCGTTGCTCGGCTTGTAGGCAAGCGAGTCACGGGCACGCCAGCGGGCAATCTGTTCCCACCAGGGATAGAGCGTCTTCTTGTCGGTCTTGGCGGTGGCGCGCCACAGCCGCACGAGATCTTCGAGAACCCGACCGACGTCGCCGAGGATGCCGATATCGGCACGCACGTTCTTGTTGATCGAGGACGGATCGATGTCGATGTGGATCTTCTTGGAGTTTGGCGAGAACGCGTTGAGACGCCCGGTGATGCGATCGTCGAACCGCGCGCCGACGCACAGCATGACGTCACAGTCGTGCATGGCCATGTTGGCTTCATAGGTACCATGCATGCCGAGCATGCCGAGCCAGTTCTTGCCGGACGCCGGATACGCGCCGAGCCCCATCAGCGTCGAGGTGATGGGGAAGCCGGTCAGATCAACCAGCTCGCGCAGCAGATGGCTTGCCTCAGGCCCTGAATTGACGACGCCGCCGCCGGAATAGATGACCGGCTTCTTGGCACCGGCCAGCATCTCGACCGCCGCCTTGATCTTGTCGAGGTCACCCTGGACCTTCGGCTGATAGGAAGTGCGCGGCGCTGTCTGCGGCGGAGTGTAGATTCCGCGGGCGAACTGCACATCCTTCGGGATGTCGACAACGACCGGCCCCGGACGCCCGGTGGTCGCGACATGAAACGCCTCATGGATGATGGCGGAGAGTTCATTGACGTCCTTCACCAGCCAATTGTGCTTGGTGCAGGGCCGCGTAATGCCGACGGTATCGCATTCCTGGAAAGCGTCCGAGCCGATCAGCGACGTCGGCACCTGCCCGGTCAGGCACACCAGCGGAATGGAATCCATCAGCGCATCCTGCAACGGAGTCACCGCGTTTGTGGCGCCCGGACCTGAGGTCACCAGCATGACGCCCGCTTTGCCCGTCGAACGCGCGTATCCCTCCGCGGCATGGCCGGCACCTTGCTCGTGGCGGACCAGAATGTGCTGGACGGCGTCCTGCTGGAACAGTTCGTCATAGATCGGAAGGACCGCGCCGCCGGGATAGCCGAAGAGATGCTTGACGCCGTTGTCGATCAGCGCCTGCACAACCATTTCGGCGCCTGTCATCTCGCGCCGCTCGCTTTGTCCGTTGCTCATGGGTCTCGTTCCGTCTTTTCCCTGCTTTTTCAAGCACTTGCTGGTATTTTGATCATATTCCGGATAATAAAAAAGGCCCCCGAGGGAGCCTGTGTGTTGCGCATGGGAGGATTTCGCCCGGCGGTCACACCGCCTTGCCCACGCGCCTTCGTACGAGAATAAGTGCCTTCTTCATGGTGGCGGACAATAGGTTGAGTTCGCCGACCAAGTCAACGGGCAGCCTGGTTTTTTTGAAACGATATGCCGCAACGGAAGATTTTCCGTACCAGGCACAGCGCGCTCTCTCGCGTCAAAACGGTACAACTCCTTGAAAAGGCGACAAACTATGGTGGGGCGTGACGAAAGCTGCGGTCTCTGCCGATACTTTCAATGACCGGTCGGGAGGATCGGCAAAGCCGCAACGACTATCACGTTTCCTTGGGAGGACCCCTCGCATGCTCGACAAGGCGCCCAACGCAAAGCTCGTCAAACTGCTCGCAGATTTCGGTGCCGCCCTTGCCGCCGGCGACGTCGAGAAGGCGGTCTCCTTCTTCCAGGACGACTGCTATTGGCGTGACCTTGTCGCCTTCACCTGGAACATCAAGACCCTGGAAGGCCGCGACCAGATCCGCGCAATGCTGAAAAGCCAGCTCAGTGCGATCAAGCCATCGAACTTCGCGATCGCTGAAGGCGAAGATGCCACCGAAAGCGATGGACTGCTGGAAGGCTGGATCACGTTCGAGACGGAGGCCGCCCGTGGCTACGGCCACATCCGGGTGAAGGATGGCAAGATATGGACATTGCTCACCACCGCGGCCGAACTGAAGGGACACGAGGAAAAGGCCGGTTTCACCCGACCGCTCGGCGCCAGGCACGGTCAGGGCAAGAACCGGCCGAGCTGGAAGGAGGAGCGCGAGAAGGAACAGGCCGAACTCGGCTTTGCCACCCAGCCGCACACGCTCATCATCGGCGGTGGCCAAGGCGGCATCGCGCTCGGCGCACGGCTGCGGCAGCTCGGCGTGCCAACCATCATCGTGGAGCGCAATGAACGTCCCGGCGATTCCTGGCGCAAGCGCTACAAGTCACTCTGCCTGCACGACCCGGTCTGGTACGACCACCTGCCCTATATCGATTTCCCGAAAAACTGGCCGATCTTCTCGCCCAAGGACAAGATCGGCGACTGGCTGGAAATGTACACCAAGGTGATGGAGCTGAACTACTGGTCCTCAACCGAGGCCAGGAGCGCATCCTATGACGACAGCAAGAAGGAATGGACCGTCACGGTGCGGCGCGACGGCAAGGATGTCGTTTTGAAGCCTAAACAGCTTGTGCTCGCCACCGGAATGTCCGGCAGGCCCAATCTGCCGAGATACAAGGGCATGGAGACCTTCAAGGGCGACCAGCACCATTCCTCGAAACATCCGGGACCGGACAGATACGCGGGCAAGAAGGCGGTTGTCATCGGCTCCAACAACTCCGCCCACGACATCTGCGCCGCCCTTTGGGAAAACGGCGTCGATGTCACCATGGTGCAGCGCTCGACCACGCACATCGTGAAATCGGACACGCTGATGGAGGTTGGACTGGGGCCGCTCTATTCGGAACAGGCGGTCCAGAACGGCGTCACCACCGCCAAGGCCGACCTGATCTTCGCCTCCGTGCCGTACAGGATCCTGCATGAGTTCCAGATCCCGCTCTACCAGCAGATGAAAGAACGCGACGCCAAGTTTTATGACGGGCTGGAAAAGGCCGGCTTCATGCTCGACTGGGGCGACGATGGCTCCGGCCTGTTCATGAAGTATCTTCGCCGCGGCTCTGGTTACTACATCGACATCGGCGCCTCGCAATTGATCATCGACGGTGAGATCAAACTGCAGCGTGGCCAGGTCCAGGAGATCAGAGAACATTCCGTGCTGCTCGAGGGCGGCACCGAGCTGCCGGCGGACGTCATCGTCTATGCCACCGGCTACGGTTCGATGAATGGCTGGGCTGCCGAACTGATCAGTCAGGATGTTGCCGACAAAGTCGGCAAATGCTGGGGCCTTGGCTCGAGCACCACCAAGGATCCAGGACCCTGGGAGGGCGAGCAGCGCAACATGTGGAAGCCGACACAGCAGGAAGCGCTGTGGTTCCATGGCGGCAACCTGCATCAGTCGCGCCACTATTCGCAGTTCCTGTCCCTGCAGCTCAAGGCCCGGCATGCGGGTATTCCGACACAGGTCTATGGACTGCAGGAAGTGCATCACAAGGGCTAGGTGGTGCGCAGCTGCGGCACCAAGACCCGAATATCCTCGTTGCAGTGGCAGCGGCCGCACGAGCCGCTGTCACCCCAAACGTTTCTGGATCGCCGACTGCACCACCATGAGAGCCGATACGATGACTAGGTAGTAGACAAGAGCAGCGCAATACCACTCGACGAAACGGAAGCTCGCAGCAATGGCATCGTTGACCACCGCCATGATCTCGCGCAGCGAAATAACGTAGGCGAGTGAGGTCAGCTTCACCAGATTGATGAACTCGTTGACCAGAGACGGCAGCGCAATTCTCAGAGCCTGCGGCAGGACCACGAGGCGAAATCCCTGGATGCGTGTCAGGCCGAGGGCCTTGGCGGCGTCGTACTGGCCGGGACCGATGGCACGCAGCGCCCCCTTCATGATCTCGGCCATATAGGCGGCCGTCACCAGGCTGAACGAGATCGTGGCGGCAAAGAACGGCGTGTACCAGTTGGCCTTGAGCAGTGCCGGAACAAGTTGCGGCGCCCCGTTCCAGATCAGCAGCAGGACGAGCAGCAGTGGCGCCGCGCGAAATACCCAGACATAGACCTGTGCGGCGGCATTGCGGCCACGCCTCTGTGAATTCAGGCAAAGCGCTATCGGCAGGCAGGCGGCAAACGACAGCGCTTGCACCACGACCGACAGGAGCAAAGCGATGATCGCCCCCCATAGCATGGGTGGCGATGCTAGCGCCCTTAGGAAGAGGTCGACATCGAAGGTCATCGCCGGCAGCTTTTCGGGCCAGAAACGGTCAAGAGTCGTAATCCACGTCGAATACCGTGGGGTTCAGCCCGTACTTCTCTGCGAGCCGGGCAAAGAACCCCTCTTCGCGCAGTGTCTTCAGCGCCGCCTTGATGGCCGCGGCGTCGCCGTCCTTGCGCGCAACGTAGATGCCGTAGGTGAAATCTGACTGCCAAGTATAGGCGATCTTCAACTGGTTCGGGGCATTGGCGACGCGGAAGGCACCCTCCGCCTCCTCGGTCAAGGTAGCATCCGCACGGCCGACCAGGACCTGCTGATACGCGCCCTGCTGTGCCGGATAATTCTGGATCACCACTGCCGGCTTGCCGGTGGCGGCGAGTTCCTTGTTGAGCGGGTCCAGCCGCTCTTCGCGATAGTAGGTACCGGCTTCCAACGCGACGGTCCTGCCGCTCAGCGCGGCAGGCGCCGCGATCTCGGTATTGTCGGCCTTTGTGACCAGAACCGTTGCCGACTTCATGTAGCGCACGCCATCGTAGGTCTTGCGGCGCTCCTCATTGACGTAGATTCCCGAAACGGTCATGCCGCAGCGGCCTGACCCAAGAGTTGGCAGCAGGCCAGCGAAGTCGGTGATGACGTAGGCTGTCTTGGCGCTCCAGGATTTGGCCAAAGCCTCGGCTATTTCTATGTCTATGCCGGACGGAACTGCGTCGCCGGGATCTTTCTTGTAGGATAGCGGCGGAAACGCGGCTGTCGTGCAGACACTTATCGTGCCATCCGATACGAAGCTCGGCGCACCTGCCAGGGCCGCCTGCGTACCCATCAATGCGGCAGCTCCCAGGATGAAAAATCGGATCATTGCGTTCCCCTTTTTTGTTGTTTGTGTGTCGCGGCTAACCCACGCGAGCGACGATCCCGCCATAGGCCAGAGGATCGAAGGCAGGCATGATCAACGGATCGACATGGCCATCACGGCGGGCGGTGAGCACGTACTGCATCATCGCCTCGTTGCTCGGCATCTCGAAGACCTGCACGAAGTCATAAGGTCCCATGGTTGCGTAGAATGCGATGGAGCGGCCCCCCAGTGCGGCTACCCGCTCTTCACTGCGCTTTCGACGCGTGGCGCTGTCCGAGAGTTCAGCCAAGCCCTTGGCGGTCAGCCGCATCAGGGAGATGTAACGCTGCGGCTCGGAAACCAACTGTGCGCCAATGAGATCCTGGCTCATCTTGCCCTCGGCAGCTTGGCGAGCCCGGCGAGCACCGCGGCAGAATCGGCAATCGTACCGAAAATGCCGTTCTCGACGGTCACCATGTGCAGCGCCGCCTCATGCGCATACTGGTCGCCGCTGGCGCAGGCGTCTGAGATGGTCAGACACTGAAAGTTGCGATCGCATGCTTCGCGCAACGTCGTATGGACACAGACATCCGTCGTGCAGCCACTGAAGAGCAGATGGCTTATCCCCTGCGCGCGCAGGACATGTTCGAAGTCGGTATAGGTGAAGGCGCCGTTGCACGTCTTGTCGACGATGATGTCTTCATCGCGAACATCGATGTCTTTGACGATCTGGAAGCCAGGGCTGGACCGCAACAGCACCTGCGTCCCCTCCAGACCGTTGCGCTTACGCCGCCATTTTTCATAAGGCGTCATGTCGGCCATGTCGCCGCGATAACCCTGGCGCGTGTGGATGACACGCACACCGGCGGCGCGGGCGGCAACAATCAGTTTGTTGACCGTCGGCAGGATGGCGCGCAATGGCGAGGGATCGTAGCCACTCTTGGCAAAATAGCCGGTGTTGGAGAGGAAATCTTCCTGCAGGTCGATAACCACCAGAGCAGTCGAACTGGCCGACAAGTTGCCGTCATAGGGAAAGTCGAACGGCTGGGCCGAAATCATGAAGTCCTCCTCGATCAGTGCTTTCCATTGGTAACAGGCAGGACCGTTTGACAAAAACGATTTATCCTGACCAAAATCGTTCAGAAAAACTCAACATTATGCAGTGTTGAGACGCTCAACGGGTACCTTGCCGATGGTCCGACCTCTGGCTTTTCTGCCCTACCTCAAAGTATTCGAAGCGGTATCGCGGCTGGGAACGCTACGCGGTGCCGCCGACGAACTTCATCTCAGCCCAAGCGCAATTTCGCTGCAGTTGCGCAAACTTGGAGATGCCACCGGCATCGTCTTGTTCGAGCGGAACGGCCGCAACGTGGCGCTGACCGAAGCCGGGCGGGATTTTTCCCGCACTGTCTCGCAGGCCCTGGCGCAGCTTTCGATGGCTGTGCGTGACTCCGGTCGACACGACGGCCATGCCCACGCGCGCTCGCTGTCGGTCTCGCTACCGACAGCACTCGGCGTTGCGTGGTTAAGCGGCGCCGTCGTCGAATTTGCCGAAAGCAGGAGCATTTCCAATCTAATCATCAACGAGGCGATCGTCGCGGATGCCGTTGATTGGGAGCGCAGTGACATCGCCGTCGTCTATGACAATCCGCCCTTCGCCGGCCGCTGGTGGCAATTGCTCTCCGAGGTGCAACTCAAGACCGTGTGTTCGCCGGTTTTGTTTCCCCGCCTGGACCTGCAGCATCGCGAACGACGGCTGAACGGCATCACCTTGCTGCACGAAGACGATGGACAGGAATGGAACAAATGGGCGATCGCGGCCCGCGTCGACCTCCAGGGCAGCGCCAGAGTGCGTGTCCCTTCCGTGGCGCACGCCGTCGCCTCCGCCGTCCAGGGGCGAGGCATCGCTCTATTGTCTGATGTTCTTACCGGCAGCTACCTGAACGAAGGGCGGCTGATCCAACCCTTTTCTACCGCCATCAATGCGGCCCGCGCATATTATTTCGTCGCAGCCACCGACCGCGCCGACGATCCGCTCCTGCAAGCTTTCGTCACCCGGATAGCCGAATTTCTGAAACCTACGAAGAACTGACCAGTCGCTTTTCCATGAAGATGCTGAGCGGATCGGGACGATAGTCGCCGAATGGCCCGATGCGGACGAAGCCGGTGCGTTCATAGAGCCCCAGAGCCTCGTGGTTGGCAACGCCGGTCTCGAGCCGCAGCAAGGAGACGCCAGCTTCCTGCGCCCTCGCCTCCAGTTCGGTCAGCAGCGCCCTGGACAATCCTTTGCCCCGGGCTGCCGGCACCACCCACATCCGCTTCAATTCCGCCCAGCCGTCATTGAGGGCCAGCGCCCCGGTCGCAACCGCAACGCCATCAACGTCCCGCGCCACCGCGAAACGAACATTGTCAGCCCGCAATTCGTCGATCGACAGGAAATGATTGCTCTCGGCGGGATAGAGCGAAGCGCCATACTTCTCGCCGTCTTCCAGCAGCGCGACGATCTCGGGTTCGGCCGGATCTTCCAATGTGATCGAAAATGTCATCCGTTCAAGCCTTCGCCAATGTCACCGGTTTCTGTCTGGACGAGCCAATCCGTTTCCAGAACAGCAACGTTCCGCTGAGACCTCCGTGAGGTTTCAATGCGTAGTCCGGAATCTCACCAGCGAGGGTGAAATCAAGCTTCTGATAGAGAGAGCCCGCACCACCATCGGTCGCCGTGTCGAGGACCAGAAGCGTGCGCCCCTCTCGCACGGCATATTCTTCCGCAGCCTGCATCAATGCGGTGGCGATACCTCTGCCCCGGTAAGAATGCCGCGTCATCAGCTTGGCGATTTCGGCTCGATGCGGCTGATTTTGCGGCAGCCCAAGCAGCAACGTCACCGTGCCGGCGAGGACATCCCCGTCGAACGCTCCCAGCACGACCCGGTCACCGCGTGCCGCGGCAACCAGCGACTGGTCCCAGAACGACATGGCGGTTTCGTGGGAGAGCGGATGCATGAAGCTGACCGACCCACCGGCAGCGACTGTCTCAACAAGCGTTTCGGCCAGTGCCGCCAGGATTTCCGGCGAGTGGCTGAGTGTTCTGATTTCGATTGCAGTCATTATCGTTTTTTCAGGTGAAGAGCTCAGTCGAAATGGCGGAAACTGCGGCGTTTGCGCGTGCGTTTGATCTCATCGACACGCGCCTCGTCGTCGGCGCTGAGATGACGACCGCGCTCCAGCAATTCCAACGTGTATTCTTCATAGGTCAGGCCAACCGCCTCGGCCTTCGCCAGGCGAAACAGCGCGATGTCGCGCGATTTGGGTTTCCAGGCAGTCTTGTGAGCACTGCGCCAATGGATGAAGCGATGCGGATCCCCCTTGCCCCATGCCGGCCCCTTGTAGTCGTCAAGCGGCGGCCCGCCATTGTGATTTCGCTTCGATACCCGTGGCATGATCATGTCCTGATGAGCACTGTAAGATAGCGAGCAGGTCCTGGCCCAGGCGCATGGAAAACGCAGTCGGCCGGTGCGCCGAGCGCCAGGCAATCGCCGGGTTCCAGTTTGTGCACCACCTCGCCTTCGGTGAAATCCAGCCGCCCCTCCATCAGCCAAATCTGCTGGCGGATGAAGGCATAGCTGCTCGCTGGCAGGCTGACGCGGGCACCTGCGGGGAGTTCAACCTGCACCATTTCCAGCGGCATGTCGGTTTGCGGCGACAAGTGCCGACGGACGTAGCCGGTGCCCGGGTCGCGCCACTCCGGCTGGTCATTGCGCCTCGCTACACTGCCACCTTGCAGCTCAGCGCGGGCGATCAGACTGGAAAGCGTCAGCTCGAATGCGGTCGCGATGCGCACCAGGATCGGCGCGGTCGGACTCGCCGAACCCCTTTCGATGGAACTCAGCATCGCCTTCGATACGCCGGACCGGTCGGCAAGCTCTGCCAGCGACCAGCTTCTCGCCATGCGCTCGGCGCGGATGCGAGTGGCAATTCTTGTCGAAAGATCATTCGATATATCAGACATACGTCCAAGATATCATATGATCGCTGGCGCGAAAGGGACTTCTTTGCGGATTGTTCAAAGTGTCGCGAGTTTTTTAACCGCCTCTATACCATCCGCTCACACGCGACCTTAACCGAGATTGATTAGCATCAGCGAAGGTAGTGGGGACCCCATTCGTTGATGTTTGTCGAACGTGCAGTTTCCGGTGGCGAGCCGATATCGCAAGAGCGGCGGGATGCAGCCCAGACCGACAAGCGCATCCTTGGCCATGTCGTACGCTGCGACGGTGCCCGTGCCACCATCAGTGCTTTCGCCGATGGCGAGGAAGGCCTTGTCACCGGTCACTGGTCAGTCGGCAAGATGATCTCGATCAATCTTGGCAGCACGCGCACGGTCGGCCTGGTCTACTCCATCTCCAAATCGGATCTCGCCTGGGACGACAGCGGGCAGAACCCGATCGAAGTCAACATCGAGCTGGTCGGCGAAGTGCGCGACGGCGCAGAACCGGCCGCAAGACCAGTATTCGACCGTGGCATCACGATCTATCCGCACATCGGCGCGATCGCCCACCGCATCCGCAGCCGCGATCTCGCGGCGGTCTACGACCTTGCCGGTCGCCGCGCCATTACAGTCGGCACCTTGTCGCAGGATGAGGCAATTTCAGCCAACATCGCCATCGACGACACATTGTCCCGGCATTTCGCCGTTGTCGGCACCACTGGTGTCGGCAAATCGACCGCTGTTTCCCTGCTCCTGCGCAAGGCGATCGCAGCCAGGCCGGATCTCCGGGTACTGATCCTAGACCCCCACAACGAGTTCGCGGCGTCGCTGCAGGATCAATGCGTCAAGGTCGACGCAACGACGCTCGATCTGCCGTTCTGGATGTTCAAACTGGAGGAATTTGCGGAAGTCATCTTCCGTGGGCGCGAGGCGCCACCTGAAGAGGTCGACCTGCTGCGCGACCTGATTCCCGTCGCCAAGAACCTCTACCGCAACGCCGGCGGCACCAGCTATGTACGCCGCGGCGCCGACACCATGACCGCCGACACGCCGGTCCCCTACCGCATCGCCGATCTCCTCAAGCAGATCGACGAACGCATGGGAATGCTCGAAAGCAAAACCGAGAGGCCTACCCTGAAGTCGCTGCGCATACGCATCGAGTCAGCCGCCGCCGACCCTCGCTATCGTTTCATGTTCAACTCGCGCCTGATCGACGACACCATTCACGAGACGATCGGCAACATCTTTCGCGTACCGCATCACGGCCGCCCGGTGACCTGCTTCGAAATGGCCGGCCTGCCCTCCGAAGTCGTCAACTCGGTGTGCTCGGTTCTGGCACGCCTTGCCTTTGACCTTGCTCTGTGGAGCGAAGGAAAACTGCGATTGCTGTTCCTGTGCGAAGAGGCGCACCGCTATATGCCCGCCGACCCGCGCCTTGGCTTCGAGCCGACCCGGCATGCCCTGTCACGCATCGCCAAGGAGGGCCGGAAGTATGGCTGCTACCTCGGCGTCGTTACCCAACGCCCGGGCGAGCTCGACCCGACCATTCTGTCGCAATGTTCGACCTTCTTCGCCATGCGTCTCGCCAACGAGCAGGATCAGGCCATCGTTCGTTCTGCCATCGCCGATTCGTCGGCCTCGAGCCTCGCCTTCCTGTCCTCCATGGGCCAGCGCGAGGCGATCGCCTTCGGCGAAGGTGTCGCCACCACGATGCGATTGAAATTCGAGAAGATCGACCAGAGCCTCATCCCGGGCGCGGCCAAACACGCGATGGAAGCGCCATCCGGAGACGGCCGCGATGTCGATCTTGTCGGCATCGTCGAACGGCTGCGCAATGTGCCGAAGCCACAACCGGCAATGAACTTCTCGGAGGTCGTCGACACGATGCGGCAGGCCGGAGATTCGGACTATCGCAAGCCTGCGCTGGCGCCGCGGCCGCAGCCGGATGATGATTTCGACACACGCTATGGTCTCAAGCCGGCGACATTCGGGCTCAAGCCGCAAAACGACTGACAGCGCGTGAGTTGATCGCGGTTGCGATCGTCGCCGGAAGCGACGTAGTCGTCGTGGGCTCGGTCAGGCTGCACAAACCCGATTACGGCCCTGGCGCTTGGCTTCATAGAGCTGCTTGTCGGCCCGGCGGTAGAAAGCCTCCGCGGTCTCTGAATCCTCCCAGACCGCCAGCCCGACGCTGGTGGTGACCTTGAGCCGCACATTGCCGTTCAGGATCGTCAGGTTGGCAACCCCCTTGCGGATCCGCTCGGCAAACTTCCGCAACAGCTCGATATCCATGTTCGGCGTGACGACGGCAAACTCCTCGCCGCCCAGCCGCGCCACGACGTCGTGGTAGCGGGTCATGCCTTTGAGACAGCCGGCGACGGCCCGCAGGACCTCGTCGCCGACGTCATGGCCGTGCGTGTCGTTGATCGACTTGAAGTGATCGAGGTCGAGGATCATCAACCCGACCGGTTTCCCGATGCGATGGAATTCGGCGATGTATTCACGCAGCGCATCATCAAAGAAGCGTCGGTTCTGCATGCCGGTGAGGCCGTCCGTCAGGGCAGCGTGTTCCAGCGTCTCCGAGCGGGCACTGAGCGTCGCCGTCATCGCCCTCAGCTTGCCTTCCTCGCGCACCTGGTCACGGATCAGCGGGTAGATGAAGAACACGCCAAAGAAGAATGCGGTGGCCAGCAGAACACCGACTGCAAACAGCAAAGTGCCAAGGTAGCTGATGTTCTGACGGGCTTCAGCAACGTCGTCGATCTGGGCAGCGGTGGTATCCAGCAATCCATAGGCATGCAGCGTCACCATGCCCGCGGCAAGGATCACGAAGATAAAGACGAAAAAGGCGTGTTCGGCCTTATGAAATCGCATGCCAACCCAGCCCATAGCGACACGAGAGCTTTATGGCACGCGCAGGCTTACGCCACAGTTAACTTGCACAATCCTTGCGAGTGCAGAGTTAATACTAAAAAGTCTATTCAATTTCCTTTTTGATTGCCGCCCACACCACGCCGATCATGGTTTCATTTGGCAACAATCTTTGCCATTCGGCCCCGAACTGGTTTCGGAACCATGTGGATTGGCGCTTGGCATATTGTCTTGTCGCGATCTTGGCCCGTTCCATCGCCGTGCCGGTGTCCATCTCTCCATCCAGGACCGCCTGCAGTTCACGCACGCGATCGCCTTCATGGCGGGGAGCGCAGGATCAAGGTCGAGCGCCAGAATCTGCCGGACCTCCTCCAGCGCACCATGTTCGATCATGGTATCGAAACGTCGGTTGATGCGCTCCCTCAGAATTTCGCGGTCCGGATCGATGACAAAGCAACGCGCGCTGTCACGATCGATCAGCGGCGCGCCACGCTGGCCTTGCCAGGTCAGGATCGAGCGGCCCGAGGCGTCCAGAACCTCCAGCGCTCGCGCTATGCGCTGGCCGTCATTCGGCCGCAGCTGCATGGCCATCGCCGAATCCCGCAGCATCAATTCGCGATGCAGGCGCGGTGCGCCGCGCTCGACCAACTCGTGGCGCCAGCGCTCACGTATATGCGATGGAATCTCCGGCATGTCCGAAATTCCCTCGGCGAGCGCCCTGAAATAGAGACCGGTACCCCCGACGAAAATCGGCCGGCGGCCGGCGAGAGCCTTCTTTTCGATCAGGTCGACCACGTCGCGCTGCCACGCCCCGGTTGAGTACGGGATCGACGGGTGAACGTGGCCATAGAGAAAATGAGGCGCGCGTGCCAGATCCTCCGCCCCCGGGCGCGCGGTCAACACATCCAGGATCGAATAGCCTTGCATGGAATCGGTGTTGACGATGACGCCACCGGTCCGCTCCGCGATCTCCAGCGCCAACGCCGACTTGCCGCTCGCGGTCGGGCCGGCTATCAGGATCGCGTCCTTAACACGGCCCTCATCGGCCGTCTTTTCCTGGGTTTCCTTCATGCCGCTCGTCGCCACGCTCGTCTCCAGTCCAGCCGGCGGTGCACTCACGCCGGCCCTTGCGAATAAGGCTTCCCAGGCGGTCGGCGCAAGCACAACGCGCTGGCTGGGCGAAACGATCGCCTGTGATCTCGCGTTGCCGGCAGGCATCGGACATGACGAAGCCATGGCGGTCCTACGCGCGCTTCTGGCTTCCGAGCCCGTTGACGTCGCCGTTCAGGACGAAACCACGCGTCGCAAGAAGATCCTGATCGCCGACATGGATTCCACCATGATCGACCAGGAGTGCATTGACGAACTGGCCGATGAAGTGGGTTTGAAGGAAAAGGTGGCAGCGATCACCGCGCGCTCCATGAACGGCGAGATCGCCTTCGAGCCAGCCCTGCGCGAGCGTGTCGCGCTGCTCAAGAACCTCGACGCGGCGGTGGTCGATCGCATCATCGCCAACCGGCTGACGCTTGCATCCGGCGGTCGCGCGCTGGTGCAGACAATGCGCAAGGCCGGTGCCTACACGGCACTTGTCTCAGGCGGCTTCGATGTTTTCACCAGCCGTATCGCCGCCATGCTCGGCTTTCACGAAAACCGCGCCAACCGGCTGCTCGAAGTCAATGGCTTTCTGACGGGCGAAGTGGCCGACCCGATTCTCGGCCGCGCTGCCAAGGCGGAAGCGCTCCAGGATATTTCGGCCAGGCTCGGCCTTACACCTGCGGATGCTATCGCAGTCGGCGACGGTGCCAACGACCTCGACATGATCCGGCTTTCCGGTACGGGTGTGGCGCTTCATGCCAAGCCGTCGGTTGCAGCCGAAGCCAAGGTCCGCATCGATCACGGTGACCTTACCGCCCTGCTCTACCTGCAAGGCTACCATCGTAAGGACTTCATCGAATGAAGCCGATCCAAACGACAAGGCTGATCCTGCGCAACTGGGAGGATCGTGATCGCGAAACGTTCTTCCGCATCAACAGCGACGAACGCGTCATGGAGTTCTTCCCATTTCGCCGAACCCGGGCCGAGACGGACGCGAAAATTGGCGAGATGCGCGCCGATATCGGGCGCAGGGGCTTCGGCTTCGCCGCAGCCGAAATCGTGGCCACCGGTGAATGCATAGGCTTCGTTGGCCTGACGGGCACGGAGCACTTACCCTTCCTGCCCGCGGGCACTCTCGAGATCGGCTGGCGCCTGGCACCGGAATTCTGGGGCAACGGTTATGCCTCGGAGGCAGCCCGGGCATGGCTGACCTTCGGCTTCGAAACGCTTGGCCCCGACGAGATCGTTTCCTTCGCGGTTCGCGACAATCACCGCTCGACGGCGGTAATGGAACGGATCGGCATGACAGCTGATCGTTCGCGCGATTTCGATCATCCGCATGTCCCCGAAAGCCATCCGCATCTGCGTCCCCATACCTTCTACAGCCTGACGCGCAGGGATTGGGAGGCACGAAAAAGGGCGACCGAATAGCCGCCCTTTTTCGATTCAGGATCAGTGACTTCCAGCGGTTTCCGGAATCAATCCATCCGCACGGTCACGAAGCGCAATTCTCCGGTTTTGGACGCAAGCATCAGCAGCGCGTTCTTGCGCCCCTGTTGCTTCAGCGAAGCGATGCGATCGACGACATCCTTGGGCGTCGCCACCGATTCCTGTCCGATCTCGGTGATCACCTCGCCCGGCTGGATACCACGCTCGGCCGCTGCCGAATCCTTGGCGACCTCAGTAACGACCACGCCGGAGACATCAGCGGCAATGCCGAACTTGCCGCGCGTGTCGTCGTTCAATTCGCCGATCGACATGCCAAGCACTTTGGCTGCTGCCACAGGCGCAGCCGTTCCGTCCTTGCCGGGCTCGCCCTTGCCTTCGGCATCCGCCAGCTTCTCGCCGTCCTCAAGGCGACCCAGCGTGACCTTGACGGTCTGTTCCTTGCCCTTGCGGATGATGATGACGTCGACGGCCTTGCCGACCGGGCTCTCCGCGACGACACGCGGCAGGTCGCGCGTTTCCTCGATATCCTTGCCGTCGAACTTGGTAATGACATCGCCAGCCTGGATCGAACCATTGTCGACCGGCCCACCCTTGATGATACCAGCCACCAGCGCGCCCTTCGGCTCCGCCATGCCAAGGCTCTCGGCAATGTCCTTGGTGACGGGCTGGATGCGCACGCCCAGCCAGCCACGCCGCGTTTCGCCGAACTGGCGCAACTGATCGACAACACCGGCCGCAAGCTGGGACGGGATCGAGAAGCCGATGCCAATCGAGCCGCCAGAAGGCGAAATGATCGCCGTGTTGATGCCGATGACCTCGCCGTTCATGTTGAACAGCGGACCGCCAGAATTGCCGCGGTTGATGGCAGCGTCGGTCTGGATGAAGTCGTCATAGGGACCGGAATTGATATCGCGGTTACGTGCCGAGACGATACCGACCGTTACGGTGCCGCCCAGGCCGAACGGATTGCCGATCGCCATGACCCAGTCGCCGATGCGCATCTTGTTGGAATCGCCGAACTTCACGGCCGTCAGCTTGTGGCCCTTCGGATCCACCTTCAGCACCGCGATATCGGTCTTGGTATCGGTGCCGACCAGCTTCGCTTTCAGCGTCACCCCGTCGGAGAAATTCACCTCGATGTCGTCGGCGTCCGCGATGACGTGGTTGTTCGTGACCACGATGCCCTCAACGGCATCGACAACGAAACCGGAGCCCAGCGACTGCACTTTCTGTGCGCCGCCGCCCTTTTGACCGCCGCGATCCTTGAAGAAGTCGTCGAAGAAGTCCTGGAAGGGTGAGCCTTCGGGCAGCTGCGGCATCGGCACGGCGCCCGGACCTTCGCTGCCCTTCACCGTCTGCGACGTCGAGATGTTGACGACGGCACCAAGCAATCCCTCGGCGAGATCCGCCACCGAAGCCGGACCATTGGCTGCGGGCGCTGCCTTGGTGTTTGCGGGAGCCTGCGTCTGGGCAATGGCCGATGGAACGGCTGCGGTGCCAAGCATCAGCGCCGCAGTGGCGGCGGCAAGCGTCTTGCTTGCTGCACGCAGGATGGATTGGGACTTCATCAGGGCCTCCCGGCAAGTCAGCAAGAACGCTTTCAACGACATGTCGTCAGTGTGGAAAGAAATAAGGCACGTTTACGGCCCTGACCACCCGGCGAAGACAAATCCCCAAGGTGACGCCGCATCCTTCAACCGCGAACCAGCCATACGATGCCGACACCGGCGGCGATTGCCGCCAGTCCCCCGATTCTCAATACGCCTTCCGGCATGGCGAGGACATCGGTTGCAAGCCGCTTGGCCAGACGTGGAAAACCGCCATAGACCAGGCCCTCGACGACGAGGACAAGGCCCATGGCGGCAAAGAAGTCCTGCACGGTCTATTGCGCAGGCTTGGGTGCAGTCGGAGCCGCCCCGCCTGCCGGATCCCGGAAGTAGCGGAAGAACTCAGAATTCGGCGACAGCAGCATGGTCGTGCCGGTGTTGTCCAGCGCGGTGCCATAAGCGTTCATCGAGCGGTAGAAATCGAAGAAGGCTGTATCCCGGTTGTAGGCGTTGGCGAAGATTGCACTGCGCTCCGCATCGCCCTGACCACGCAGGATCTCCGATTCCTTGTTGGCCTCGGCGACGATCTCGACCACCTCGCGGTCGGCACGAGCCTTGATGCGCTGTGCGGCTTCATTACCGCGTGCGCGCAGCCGCTCGGCTTCCGCCAGACGCTCGGCCTTCATGCGGTCGTAGGTCTGTTGCGAGACTTCGGCCGTCAGGTCGGTGCGACGGATACGGACATCATCGATCTCGAGACCGAGCGACGTTGCGTCCGGGCGCAGTTGGTCGCGCACTTCACGCATCATGATGCCACGCTCTTCGGAAAGAGCCGCCTCGAAGGCGCGCTGGCCGTAGACCCGGCGCAACGCGGCATCGAGACGTGTCTTCAGCCGCTGTTCGGCCAGTTCGATCTGGCCGGAAACCGCGGAACGGAAGACGCGCGGATTGGAGATACGATAGGCTATAAAGGCATCGACCTCGTAGAATTTGCCGCCCGAAACCTGGACGCGGATGTTGTCGAGATCGAAGCGCAGCACGCGCTTCTCGACGAGTTGCACCGTGTCGGCGTCGAAGAACGGGAACGGCGCCTTGAAATAGATGCCGGGCTCGCTCTTGACGTCGATGATCTCGCCGAAACGCAGCACGATCGCCTGCTGGCGCGCGTTGACCACGAAAACCGACGAATAGAGCAGGAACAACAGGACGGCGACGGCGACGATGATCGCGGGAAGACGATTTGCCATTACTGGTTACCTCCCGAGGTCTTCGGCTGCAGGGCCGGCAAAGGCAGATAAGGCACGACGCCCTGGCCATTGCCGTTCGGCTCGACGATCACCTTGCTGGAGTCTCTCAGCACCTTCTCCATCGTTTCCAGATACATGCGCCGGCGCGTGACGTCAGGCGCCTTGGCGTATTCGTCGTAGATCGAGATGAAGCGCTGCGCTTCACCCTGTGCTTCCTGCACAACACGGTTCTTGTACGCAGCGGCCTCTTCGCGGACCTGGGCCGCCTGGCCGCGCGCCTGACCGAGTTTCTGGTTGGAGTACTGGTTCGCCTCTTCGACGAAACGATCCTCATCCTGCTCCGCACGCTGCACTTCGTCGAACGCGTCGGCCACCTCGCGCGGCGGAGCCGCATCTTCGATCGACACCGCGTTGATGGTCAGGCCTGCCTTGTAGCTGTCCAGCGTTGCCTGGATATTCTCGCGGACCGTCGTTGCAATGCCCTGGCGGTCGTCACGGAAGATGTCCTGAGCTGGGCGCCGGCCAACGGCCTCGCGCATGGCGCTTTCTGCAACCTGCCTCAGCATCTCGTCCGGATCGGCGACGTCGAACAGGAAAGCGCGCGGGTCAGCCACCTGATAGGCCACCGAGAACTGCACATTGACGATGTTCTGGTCACCCGACAGCATCAGCCCGGAGGTGTTGCCGCTGCGGGCGCCACCACCGATGTTGACCAGTTGTTCGGAAATCTTGGCGGTCTCGACCGTTTCGATCGGCCACCAATGGAAATGCAGGCCAGGCTCTGAAAGCTGCTCCTTCGGCTTGCCGAAGCGCAACTCCACCGCCACCTCGTCCGGCTGAACCGTATAAACTGCTTTGAACAGCCAGCCGGCGATCAGCACGAGTGCGATCAGAAGGTAGACTGCCGGGCTGCCGCCTCCGCCGGGAAGCGCATTGCGCAACCGGTCCTGGCCGCGGCGAATGATGTCTTCGAGATCGGGGGGCGTACCTTGAGGGCCGCTTGGTCCGCGTGGACCTTGCCCCCATGGGCCTTGGTTATTACCGCCGCCTCCCCACGGGCCGCCTCCTCCGCCACTTTTGTCGTTCCAGGGCATGAATGTCCTTTCGCTGGGATTCCCTCACACGCCGGAGCCGGCGCAAAATCCTTGTCGTCCTTCTATAGGGATGCCTCAGCGCGCTTTCAACGCGTCCGCCTTTTAATGCGCTGTTCTTAGCTGCAGTTTTGCCGCGACGCTTTGTCGTGGTTAACCCCGAACAGACCTTTCGTAGACGACATGACGCGTCGGATGGCTGTCTTTCTCGCCGGCCGGAATCTCTTCTGAGCTGATGATGTGCCACGTTTCGGGATCGATCGGCGGGAAGGATGTGTCGCCATCGATCGAAGCCAGCACATGCGTGACATGCAGACGGTGGGCCAGCGGCAGCGCCCGCGCATAGATCTGGCCACCACCGATGACGCAGATTTCGTCTGCGGCTGCCATGCAGCGGCCGCGAATGCGGGCGAGCGCCAGACCATCCTCCAGGGAGGTGACGACTTCAGCCCCCTCTGCCCGGTAAGAAGGATCACGGGTGACGACTATGTTCAGTCGATCCGGAAGCGGGCGCTTGGGGAAACTCTCCCAGGTCTTGCGCCCCATGACGACCGGCTTGCCCAGCGTATCCGCCTTGAAGCGCTTGAGGTCGGTGGAAAGCCGCCATGGCAGACCGCCCTCGCGGCCGATGATCCCGTTTTCGGCGATGGCGACATGGATTGATACGAGCATCACTTGCCGCTTTCGTTTTCGGGTCTATCCAGCAGCAGGATGTCGATATCGCGCTCCGGCACGAAGTCCTCCGCCGTCATCTCAAAGGTCGTCGGCCCGGTTTTCCTCACACCGGTGCCGCAGAAAGAAACGAGAGACCGTGCATCGATCTTGTCCACCGTGAGCTTGAACTTGCCGATGCTGCCGGTTGCCCAGTTGCCGCCGGTGGTCAGGATATAGGCTATCCGGCTCTCATAAAGCTGCGGACTGCTGTCGGTATTGTCTTTCTGTGCCTTGCGCACGGCGGCCTCGAAAGCGTCATCCATGCAATAGCGGCGTTTGTAATTGTCATACTCGCCTTCAAACTTGCCATCGTTGAAGAAAGAGAGCCCGGCCGTTGCGCCGACGCTCGGCTTGTAGCGATGCGATACATGGACCGGCTTGCCGGCCGGAAAGGTCGCACGCCACCAGAAGGTCGAGCGCAATTGCCAGTAAGGTGAGCGCACGCTTTTCCAGCCGGAACCATCGTCATACTGATCCATGACGATGATGCCGCGCGCCAGCCAGTCGTCTGCAACTGGTTGCGGCAGCTTCGCGAGCGCCGCCAGAGCCGCCTTGCCATAGGGATACAGCGGCACATTCTGCGCCTTCAGGTCAGCGCTGACATCAACGCCGACCGCAAACGCCTTCTGTTCCAGCTCGGGTTTGACGGCAGCGCCATCCACGGACACTTCGAAATCGAGGAAGTTGTCGCTGCCCTCCTCAGGTATGGAAGGCATCTCGTAAGGGTTGGCTTCGATTTCCGGTAGCGGGAAGGCAACAATGGTGCTCACATCCGCATCAGATGTGTTGCGGAAAACGTAGTCGACCGTGACCTTGTCGGGCGAAATGAAAAGATCCTCGCTGTCCATCGAGACGACATCGTTGCGGGACAGGATGAGCCCACCGGCACCAAGCTCCGCGGTGGAATCGTTGGCGAAGGCTGGCGCGGCGAAAAGCGCCATGCTGACCGTCAGCGCGATGCGGATCATCGAAGCGATTCCCTTCTGAAGAAGCTCGTAGAGCCTACCTGCTCCGAACGCCGCATCAAAGCCTTCTGTCACCACCGTTGCCGCTCTGGACAGGCCGCCGGGGATCGGGCAGGACAGCGTCATGCGTAAGGTTCTCGTGATCGGCATCGGCGCCGGCAATCCCGAACACATGACGGTCCAGGCCATCAACGGCCTGAACCGCGCTGACGTTCTGTTCATTCCCGACAAGGGCGCAAGGAAGAACGACCTCGCCGATCTGCGCCGCCACATCTGCGACCGTTTCGTCACCAACCAGAAGTCGCGCCGCGTCGAGTTCGACGTGCCGGTGCGGGCCGAACCCGCGCCGTCCTATCGCACGACTGTCGACGACTGGCACGAAGAGATCGCCGGCATCTACGAGCACCTGCTGCTTGAAGAAACCGCCGAGGATGGCTGCGGTGCCTTCCTGATCTGGGGTGATCCCTCACTCTACGATTCCGCGCTCCGAATCCTGGATCGCGTCAGCCGGCGGGGCAATGTCGGCTTCGAACTGGAGGTCATTCCCGGCATCACCGCCATTCAGGCGTTGGCTGCCGGCCACAAGATGGCTTTGAATCGCATCGGCGACCCATTCCTGGTCACGACAGGGCGCCGGCTGACGGATGAGGGCCTCCCCGACAACGCAGGCACCACGGTTGTGATGCTGGACGGAAAATGCTCGTTTCAGACTGTCGCCGACAAGGATACGACCATTCATTGGGGAGCCTATCTCGGCACCGCGGACGAACTCCTCATCCATGGCCGCCTGGGCGACGTCGAGGATGAAATCGTCAGGACCCGTGAAGCCGCCCGGCTGCGCAAGGGCTGGATCATGGACACCTATCTGCTGCGCAAACCGGAATAGCGGCACAGGCTGTCATGCTGCATCGATTTCGGCCTGCAGGGCCTCCATATGCGCCTGCGCCGCTGCAGTGGCGGCCCGTTCGATGGCCCGGTAACGGCTGACCACTGCCAGACCCACCGCAGTCAATTGCGCGCCGCCGCCTTTGCGTCCTCCGGTCTGCGCCGCCACCAGCGGCTTGCCAAAGACACGGTTCATGTCTTCGACCAGATCCCACGCATGCTTGTAGGACATCTCCATGCCCCGCGCAGCCGCCGAGATCGAGCCGAAAGCAGCGATCTGTTCCAGGAGTTCTATCTTGCCGGGACCGATGCGGCCGTCCGGGTCGAGATTGATCCGCAGGCTGAGAGAAGGCACGTTTTCCTCCCGCGTTATGTTGCTGCTTGTTATTGCCGTCGTTATTCCATGAGAGAATAGCGCATGACAAGAGGCTGCGCCTGCGCATGCCGCGCAAAAGTGCGCAGCGGTTTTGTGATCACAACATGCGTGAAATCAAAGATCTGATGTGCAAGGAGCCGATCTCAAAGCTGGCGACGTGCATCAGGCGTCGAATTGCCCCTTGGGAGCAGCAGCCATATTCGCCTGATCGAAACTCACGGTCTTGATGACCGCGAAGACATCGCGACCGGAGGCGAGCGACAGCGCATGCTGCGACTGCCGCGTGATGCGCGCCATCACCGCTACCCCGTTGCAATCGATCCGGACTTCCACCGCAGCCCCCTCACCTGGCTCGATCGCCGCGATGCGACCGGCCAGCACGTTGAGCGCACTCAAACCATGCGGCTTTTCGGTTGCTATCATGACGTCGCGTGCACGAATGCGAACCCTGACCGGCTGGCCGACAACGGCCTCCACATAAGGGACGCGGATCTCGCCCGCTGGCGAGCCGAGTACGGTCATGCCGAAACGCTCGTCGTGATGCAGCACGCGTGTATCCAGCACGGCACCGCCTTCCACCCGCTCCTCGTGGGAAAGCAGATCGAGCCGCTGCATGATCTCGGTGGTCGGGCCTGCGGCAGCGACCTTGCCTTGCGTCATCACCACGACGTCGCTCGCCAATCGCGCCACTTCAGCAACCGAATGACTTACATAGACGATCGGGATCTTCGTCTCGTCGCGCAGCCTCTCGATGTAGGGCAGGATTTCAGCCTTGCGGGCTTCATCCAGCGAGGCGAGCGGCTCGTCCATCAGAAGCAGCTTCGGGCTGGCCAGCAGTGCCCGGCCGATCGCCACACGTTGTTTTTCGCCACCGGAAAGCTTGCCCGGCCGGCGGTCGAGCAGATGTCCGATGCCGAGCAGCTCGACAACGGCCCCCATATCGCCGTAACGCTCGGTCGTCGGCGTGAACCAGCGGCCGTAGCCCAGATTGGCTGCCACGCTCATGTGTGGGAACAGGCGTGCGTCCTGGAACACCATTCCGATACGGCGCTTATGCCTCGGTACGAAAACGCCTTTTTCAGTGTCGACCAGCACCTGTCCGTCGACGGTGATGCGACCACGCCGAGGCCGGATCAGGCCGGCAATGGCATTGATCAGCGAGGTCTTGCCGGAACCGGAAGGGCCGAACAGCGCCGTCAGGCGACCGGAGCTGTCGAAAGCCGCCTCGAGCGAAAAGCCACCTTGCTGATGGCCGATATCGACCGCCACGCTCATTCGATGTCCATCCGTCGTCCGACCCGGCGCGCCAGCACTTCGGAAGCGACCAGGGCAGCCATCGAGATGACGATGCTGATCAGCGTCAGCCTTAGTGCCCCTTCGTCACCGCCAGGCACCTGCGTGAAGGTGTAGATCGCGGAAGGCAGGGTCTGGGTTTCGTTCGGGATATTGGAAACGAAGGTGATGGTCGCCCCAAACTCGCCCATCGCTTTGGCAAAGGAAAGTATCGCGCCGGCAATCATGCCGGGCAGGATCAGCGGAAGCGTGATGGTGGCGAAAACCCAGAGCGGACTGGCCCCTAGCGTGCCCGCAGCCGCTTCCAGCTTGCGATCTACGGCCTCGATGGACAGGCGGATCGCTCTTACCATCAGCGGAAAGCCCATCACGCCGCACGCCAGGGCCGCACCAGTCCAGCGAAACGAAAAGACGAGGCCAAAATAATCGGCAAAAAAGATGCCGGCCGGTCCGCGCCGACCGAAAGCCAGCAGAAGAAGATAACCGGTCACCACCGGCGGCAGGATCAGAGGCAGGTGCACGATGCCGTTGAGCAGCGTCTTGCCCCAGAATCTGCCGCGCGCCAGAAGCAATGCCACCGCGATGCCGAATGGCAAACTGACCAGCATCGCAACCGTGGCGACCTTGATGGACAGCCGGACCGCATTCCATTCGTCGGGGCTGAGGTCCAGCAGCCAGTTCATGCGTTCCTGCGATACCTTACTGGGTGGGCGCGAGCAGCGTGAAACCCTGCGCCTTGAAAAGCTCTCCTGCCTTAGCAGAGCGCAGGCACTTCAGGAATGCCGGCGCATCCTTGTCCTTGGATTCCGCCGTCTGGGCAACCGGATAGACGATGGGAGGATGCGTCTCTTCCGGGAACACTCCAATGACCTTGACGCCCTTCTCGGCATTGGCGTCGGTCTGGTAGACGATACCGGCAGCCGCCTCGCCGGTGGCCACCAGCTTGAGCGCCGCGCGGACATTCTCGGCCTGCGCCACCTTGCCTTCGACGGAAGACCACGCGCCAAGCGATTCCAGCGCCGCCTTGCCGTACTTGCCAGCCGGGACCGCCTTGAAATCACCCATCGCCAGCTTGCCGTCGCCAATCACCTTGGCGAGATCGAACCCCTTCTCGATCTTGACCTCGGCCTTGGAGTCCTTCGGTGCTACCAGCACGATCTGGTTGCCGAGGAGCTTCACCTCGGTGTCAGACTTGGTCAGCTTCTTGTCGGAGAGGTATTTCATCCAGTCGAGGTCAGCCGAGATGAAGACATCCGCTGGCGCTCCTTCTTCGATCTGCTTGGCCAGCGCGGAACTTGCCGCGTAGGAAATCTTGGCAGCCTCGCCGACATCCTTCTCGCAGGCCTTGTTGACCTCATCGAGCGCATTCTTGAGGCTGGCGGCGGCAAATACGACAACCTGCTCGTCCGCATGTGCGGCAGGCGCTGCCAGCATCATCGCCCCAGCGGTCATCGCCATCAGCACCAAACCATTACGTTTCTTCATCGAAGCTCTCCCTGATTTTGCAAACCCGTCCAGCCAGCGGCTTTGGGCGATATATCCATATGAACATAACAAAGGGAAGGCTTCTGCGCTTTTTTCGGGAAAAGAGTTTCACTGAAAACCCGTTGTAACGGCTGACCACCACGGGCTACGGTGACCGCTCGCGCAACGGCGCGCATCGGATAGAAAATCAACCAGGAGTTCCCCATGAAGATCAGTGCGCGCAACACGCTGAAGGGCAAGATCGTCGAGATCACCAAGGGCGCGACCACCTCGCATGTGCGCATCGACATCGGCGGCGCCGTGGTCACCTCGTCCATCACCAACGAAGCCGTCGCCGATCTCGGGCTTGCCGTCGGCAAGGATGCATATGCCGTCATCAAGGCATCCGACGTCATGGTCGGCATCGACTGACTTGGTGCGCGAGAACGAAATCCGCCAGGGAGAGATCGCCGTCGACGCGCCAGCGCCGACGGACGCCGGCCTCGTCTTCATCGGCACGATCCGCACGCCGTGGGTCTCGCGGCTGATGGCGCCGCGCCAGGGTCGCGCCGACGGCCCGATCTGCCGCATCGAGATCTTTCCGCTGTGGCGCGAGGCGCTTGCCGGCATCGAACAGTTCGAACGCCTCGAAGTGCTCTACTGGCTGCATCTGTCGCGGCGCGATCTGGTCCGCCAAAGCCCTGCCAATGATGGTTCCGCGCGTGGCACGTTTGCCCTGCGCTCGCCGGTCAGGCCAAACCCGATCGGCACCTCCATCGTCACGCTGGTCGGTGTCGAAGGCTCGATCCTGCTGGTGCGCGGTCTGGACTGCCTGGACGGGACACCGCTGCTCGACCTGAAGCCGGATCGCGCGCTGTTCAACCCAATTGCGCCGCCCCAGCCGGGCGATTTCGAAGTCGGTTGAATTGGGATCGCCGGAAACGTTTTTCCGGCCGGAACATCAAACCGCGATCGGCGCCTTGATCGTCGCATCGGCGACGTAGTTTTCCAGGCGGAAATCATCGAAGCGGAAAGCAAAGAGGTCTTTCACCTCCGGATTGATCCACATCGTCGGCAACGTCTTCGGCTGGCGGCGAAGCTGTTCGTGCGCCTGTTCGAAATGGTTTGAATAGATGTGCGCGTCGCCCAGCGTGTGCACGAAGTCGCCCGGTCTCAGCCCGGTCACCTGCGCCACCATCATGGTCAGCAGCGCATAGGAAGCGATGTTGAACGGCACGCCGAGGAAGATGTCAGCCGAGCGCTGGTAAAGCTGGCAGGACAATCGTCCGTCCGAAACATAGAACTGGAACAGACAGTGGCAGGGCGGCAGCGCCATCTGTTCCACTTCCGCAGGATTCCATGCCGAAACGATGAGCCGCCGCGAATATGGATTGCAGCGGATCTCGCGCAGCAGATTTTCGATCTGGTCGATCGTGCCGCCCTGCGCATCGGGCCAGGAGCGCCACTGCTTTCCGTATACCGGACCGAGATCGCCGTTGGCGTCGGCCCACTCGTCCCAGATGGAGACGCCGTTGTCGTTGAGATATTTGATGTTGGTGTCGCCGGCCAGGAACCACAGCAACTCGTGGATGATCGACTTGAGGTGCAGCTTCTTGGTGGTCAGCACAGGGAAGCCCTGCCCCAGGTCATAGCGCATCTGGTAGCCGAACACCGAGCGCGTTCCCGTACCCGTGCGGTCACCCCGGTCGGTGCCGTTCTCCAGGACATGGCTAAGCAGATCAAGATATTGGCGCATCGCTATCGCCCTGATTCGCGGTATTGGCGTTGGCCGCGATCATACCCGGCCAATGCTTGTCAGGCTATTGGCCTGATAGACCAAACCACAGCATTCCGGCGCAGGAGCGCGCCGGAGGGTATCGTCAAACAGTGCAGGAAGCTGGAAAGCTCAGAGCGAGCCGAGCTTGCCGAGATCCTTGGCGACCAGATAGTAGAAAGTCACCCGGTTCTTGGTGTTGTCCGCGCTCATCGCCTTGCAGGTCTTCTCGATCGCAGCGTCGGCCTTGGCGGCATCGGCAACGCCGAGCTTCTTGCCGACCCAGCTGTCGCGCACGCGCTTCAATTCTTCCGGATCGGTGCAGGACACCAGCGAGGAGTCGCGGTTCCTGAGCGCGATGCCCAGGTGCTTCACGATCTTGTCGACGACATCAGCGTTGGCGCCGGCGTCATACTTCTTCACGTCTGCAAGATAATCGCTCATCAGGAATTCCCCTCATCGGAGCCATGTCTGTCCGGTGAGACAACGACCGGTCGAAACCGGATTCTCCACACCGAGGCAAACCTTCGGTTGCAGTTCGTCGCAAGTCAAGCCTTGCAGACAGGGTTTGAGATAGCATCACGCTGGAATGCTTGCTCTTTTACGCTGCGGAAGCTGATTTGAGGACACAGAAGCGGCCCAGCTAAATTAGCCGGACCGCCTCCTTCCCCCGCCTCATGACGAGCGATTGCTTCGCTCAGAATGGCGAATCCGGGAAATAGAAGTTCTTGGCATTTTCCGGGGTGATCAGCGTCGCGTCGAGAATGTAGTTGCCGCTGACGGGTACCTGGTCGATTAGCGCCGCCGCAGTCAGTTCCATCGCGGTGCCGACCATGGCCGGCGGATAGAGCACGTCGACCGGGATCATCTTGTCGCCGTCCATGACCTTCTTGATCATGTCCTTCGAGCCGGCACCGGCCACGACATACTGGATGTCGGTGCGTTTTGCCTGCTCGATGGCCTGCAGCACGCCGACCGCCATGTCGTCGTCCTGGCACCAGACCACATCGATCTTCGGATATTTGGTCAGGTAGTCCTGCATGACCTTGAAGGCATCGTCACGGTTCCAGTTGCCGAACTGGCGGTCCAGAACCTTGACCTTCGAGCCGGCGATACCCTTGTCGAAACCGTCCTGGCGCTGCTGGTCGATCGGGATCGGCAGGCCGCGGATGATGACGACTTCTGCTTCCGGCGTCTTTTCGGCAATGTACTTGCCGGCCACTTCGCCGAGTGCCGGATTGTTGCCGGCGACGTAGAGATCGCGCACGGAGTTGTCGTTGCTGGACGGAGCCCGGTCGACAAGCGCCACGAACTTGCCCTTGTCCTTCACTTCCTTGATGGCATTGACCAGCGGATCCGGATCGGACGGCAGGATCACCAGCGCATCGATGCCCTGTGTCTCCAGGTCCTGTACGGCATTCGCCTGGCTGGCAGCGTCGGGTGACGTCTTGACGATGACGTTGAGGCCCGGATGCTCTTCCATCAGCTTCTTGGCGACACGTTCGGCATGAAACACCACGCCGGCAGTCCAGCCATGGTCGGCTGCCGGGATCGAGACGCCGATCGTCTTCTTGTCCTGCGCCTGGGCAACGCTCATCAGCGCCACCATGGCGACTGCCGCCACTCCGATTAGTCGTTTTCGCATTGTTTCCTCCCTATGCTTGCAGGTCTGGTCAATCAGTGGCCGGGCGACCCGAGGACCCGGCCCCGTTTCAGGTTTTCCTCACCAGTGAGCGTTGAACGAGCATGGCGATGATGATGATCGCGCCCTGGATGGCCCCGAGCAGGTACTCGCTGACAAAGTTCGAAAGCAGCATGATGTTGCCGACGATTTCCAGGATGAAGGCGCCGCAGATCGTGCCCCAGATGCGCCCAACCCCGCCGCGCAACGCCGTGCCGCCGACCACCACCGCGGTGATCGCCTGCAGTTCCCACATCAGGCCGGTGGTCGCGGACGTGGAGCCGAGCCGGGGAATGTAGATCAGGCAGGCCACGGCCACGCATAGCCCCTGGATCACGTAGGTAAGCGTGCGCACGCGGCTGACCGGGATGCCGGAATAATGCGCCACATCCTCATTGGAGCCGACCGCAACGACATGGCGGCCATAACGCGTGCGATAGAACACGAAAGCGCCGATCGCGGCGGTGATGACGATCACATAGATCGGGAACGGCACGCCGAAAATCTCCCCGAAATAGACCGGCCGATAAAGCGACTGCACGTCCGGATTGCGCAGTGTGATCGCCCCGCCTTGCGACAGCCAGGTGGTCAGTCCGCGATAAATGCCCATCGTGCCCAGCGTCGCGATGAACGGTTCGATCCGTCCAACGGTGGTGATCAGGCCATTGGCCAGTCCGCAGGCAGCCCCGATCGCAAGCGCAAGCAGCGCCGCCGCCACGATCGTCATCATCGGATCGCTGACCGCACCACTGTTCATGAACAGGATGGTAAGGCTCGCCACGAAGGCCACCATGGAACCAACTGAAAGGTCCAGCCCGCCTGCCGAGATGACGAAGGTCGCTCCCACCGCGATGATCGCGATGAAGGCGCTGCGCGTCAGCACATTGAGCAGATTGTCGACGCTGATGAAATTCGGGTTGGCGAAGGCGCCAAGCACGAGCAGAAGTGCCAGCGCCACGAAGGGTGCCACTGCCCGCAGGTCCACGTCCTTCCAGGATCGTTTCGCTTTTGCCGTTGCTGGTGCCGTTTCGGTCATTCTTCCCCCGCCCAAAGCATGCCGCGCATCAGGCGGCCTCTCCCGCTTGCACGCCGGTTGCCAGCACGACGATCTCGTTTTCATTCATGTGATCGCCGGCCACTTCGCCGACGATATGGCCGGTCCGCATCACCAGGATGCGGTCGCACAGGCCGATCAACTCCGGCATCTCGGACGAAACCACGATGATGGACCGGCCTTCTGCCGCCAGCCCGGCAATGAATTTGTAGATCTGCTGCTTGGTGCCGATGTCGATGCCGCGCGTCGGCTCGTCGATGATGACGATCGACGGATCCAGCATCATCATCTTGGCAAGCAGCAGTTTCTGCTGGTTGCCGCCGGACAGTTGGCCGGCCAGCAGATCCTTGCTGCCGGTGCGGATGTCGAATTCGGAAATTGCCTTGTCGAGCGCCTCGCGCTCCCGTGCACGGTCCACCTGCCCCCAACGCACGAAACGTCCGAGCGAAGCCAGAGTGAGATTGACCCTGAGATCCTTGGCAAGCAGCAGGCCCTTGCCCTTGCGGTCTTCGGAAAGGTAGGCAATGCCGGCCTTCAGGCTGTCATGCACATTGGCAAAGCTGACCGGCTTTCCGGCAAGGCGAACGGTTCCGTATGCTGGCCGCAAGCCAACCATGCCCTCCATCAGTTCCGTACGGCCGGCACCGACGAGACCGGCGAACCCCAATATCTCGCCTTTGCGCAACTGGAAGGAAGCGTGCTCGGCATAGCCTGGCACGGACATATCCTCGACCTCGAGCACGACCTCACGCGCGCCCGCGGTCGCCCGATCCGGATAAAGCTTGGCCACGTCGCGGCCGACCATCAGCCTGGCCATGTCGACGGGTTCGACTTCGGCCGCGTCGCGCGTCGTGACCAGACGTCCGTCGCGCAGCACGGTTACCTTGTCGGCGATCTGCTTCACTTCCGGCAGACGGTGCGAAATATAGAGAACGGCCGTGCCCCTGGCGCGGATATCGGCAATGACCTTGAGCAGCGCCTCCGTCTCCACCGGTGTCAGAGACGCGGTCGGCTCGTCGAAGATGACGATCCGGTGCGGCACCAGCAACGAGCGCGCGATCTGCACCAGTTGACGCTGTGCGATCGACAGCCGCCCCACCGTGACGGTGGGATCTATATCGCCGCCGAGCTCGCGGATGGCTTTCCGTGCGCCATCGTTCATCGCCTTGTCGTCTACGACGAGGCCCCTGGCGATCTCGCGCCCGAGATACACGTTCTGGGCGACAGTCAGGTCCGGTGCCAGCAGGATCTCCTGATGCACCAGGACGATACCGCGATGCTCGGCGTCGACCGGCCCGGAGAACACCACCGGCTGACCGTCGATCGTGATCTCGCCCTCCGTTGGCTGCAGATGACCGGACAGGATCTTCATCAAGGTCGATTTGCCGGCACCATTCTCGCCGATAATCGCGTGCACCTGGCCTGCCTCGACCGCAAGGTCGATCCCTTTCAACACCTGCACGGGACCAAACGACTTCGAGAGCCCCGCAACGGTGAGCAGCGGAACGGTGCCATCGGCCTGTACAGGTGAAGGTGTCGGGCTCATCCCACCTTCGTCCACACATTGCCGCCTTTCGACGAAGCGACGGCAGCCTCGATGAACTGCATGCCTTTCAAGCCGTCCTCGACGGTCGGATAGATCACATCGGCATCTGGCCTTTCTCCGGTGCGGGCCGCGCGTATGGCGCGCGCGGCTTCGGCATAGATCGTGGCAAAGCCCTCGAGATACCCTTCAGGATGGCCACCTGGAACGCGCGTCACCCGTGTCGCCTCGGCCCATGCGCCATTGCCGCCGCGGGTGAAAAGCTGCTTCGGCTGGCCGAACCGGGTGAACCAGAGATAGTTCGGATCGGCCTGAACCCATTCGAGGCCGCCCTTGGTACCGTAGACACGCAGTTTCAGCCCGTTCTCGTGGCCAACGGCGACCTGGCTGGCCCACAGCATGCCACGCGCGCCGCCCTTGTAGCGGAGCAGGATCTGCACGTCGTCATCGAGCAATCGGCCGGGTACGAAAGCCGTCAGCTGCGCCAGGAGTTCGTCCGTCTCCAGACCGGTGACGAAGGCGGCGAGATTGTAGGCATGGGTGCCGATATCGCCGATCGCGCCTCCCGCACCGGAGCGTTTGGGGTCGGTGCGCCATTCCGCCTGCTTCGAACCTGCAAGCTCCGCACGTTCGGTCAGCCAGTCCTGCGGATACTCCACCTGCACCAGTCGGATGTCGCCCAGTTCACCGGCAGCAACCATGGCGCGGGCCTGCCGGATCATCGGATAGCCGGTGTAGTTGTGAGTCAGCACGAAGACCTTTCCGGTCTTCTTAACCAGATCAACCAGTCCCTGCGCTTCGGCGACCGTTGTCGTGATCGGCTTGTCGCAGATCACGTGGATGCCCGCTTCCAGGAACGCCTTCGCGGCCGGCGCGTGCATATGGTTCGGCGTGACGATTGAAACGGCTTCGATGCCGTCCAGTCGTGCTGCCTCGGCCTTGGCCATATCCTCGAAGGAGCCATAGGCACGGTCCGCCGCTATACCGAGATCGAGTGCCGAGGCTCTCGCACGCGCCGGATCGGAAGAGAGCGCGCCGGCAACCAGATCGAACTGATCGTCGATGCGTGCGGCAATGCGATGTACTGCGCCGATGAACGCGCCCTGCCCGCCTCCGACCATGCCGAGCCGGATGCGGTCGCTCTGCGTTTCCTGCTTGCTGCCTTCGATCGCCATGATCAACTCCTGTCCAGCCCCAGCATCTTGCGGTTCGCGGCGTCGTCGGTGCCCGCACCGGCAAAATCGTCGAAGGCATGCTCGGTCACGCGGATGATGTGATGCTTGATGAATTCAGCGCCTTCGCGCGCACCGTCCTCGGGATGCTTGAGCGCGCATTCCCATTCCAGCACCGCCCAGGAATCGAAATCGTAGGCGGTAAGCTTGGAGAAGATGCCGCCGAAATCGACCTGGCCGTCCCCCAGCGAGCGGAAGCGCCCGGCCCGGTCGACCCAGCTCTGGAAGCCGCCATAGACGCCCTGACGGCCGGTCGGATTGAACTCGGCATCCTTCACATGGAAGGCCTTGATGCGCTCATGATAGATGTCGATGTAGTCGAGATAGTCGAGTTGCTGCAGCACGAAGTGCGACGGATCGTAGAGCAGGTTGGCGCGGGCATGGTTGTTCACCCGCTCCAGGAACATCTCGTAGCTGACACCGTCATGCAGGTCTTCGCCCGGATGGATCTCGTAGCAGAGATCGACGCCGTGTTCGTCGGCATAGTCGAGCAACGGTCTCCAGCGCTTCGCCAGCTCATCAAAGGCGGCCTCGACCAGACCTGCCGGTCGCTGCGGCCAGGGATAGACATAGGGCCAGGCGAGTGCGCCGGAGAACGTGGCATGTGCCTTGAGGCCAAGATGTTTCGACGCACGGATCGCCCGTTTGACCTGATCGACCGCCCACTCGGTGCGTGCAGCAGGATTGCCACGGACCTCCGGCGCGGCAAAACCGTCGAAGGCCGCATCATAGGCTGGATGGACGGCTACGAGCTGGCCCTGCAGATGCGTGGAGAGCTCCGTGATCTCCAGCCCGTGGCTGGCAGCCACACCCTTCACTTCATCGGCATATCCCTTTGAGTCCGATGCTTTCTTCAGGTCGAACAAGCGCGCATCCCAGGTCGGGATCTGCACGCCCTTGTAACCAAGGGAAGCCGCCCATTTGCAGATGGCATCGAACGAATTGAACGGCGCCGCATCCCCAGCGAACTGCGCCAGGAAAATGGCCGGTCCCTTGATGGTTTTCATCGAACTTCTCCCAATTCAGGCAACCGCGTGCGGGCTGCGCTTACACATAGCGGTTGACGATATTCTCCAGGTGTTCCTGTCGCCCCGAGCGCGGCTCCGGTTCGATGCCGTCTGTTACGACCTTGGCAGCGAGGTCCTCGAGAGTGGTGCCGCCTGCGAGGACCTTCTTTGCCTCGGCGCTGGCCCAGCCGCCGTAACGCTGCTCGAGCGGAGCGGACAACGCCTTGTCCTCAATCATACGCGCTGCGGCCTTCAGGCCACGCGCACAACAATCGATGCCACCGATATGGGCGATCAGCAGATCCTGCGGATCGAGCGACTGGCGCCGCAGCTTGGCGTCGAAATTGGTACCACCGGTGGTGAAGCCGCCAGCCTTCAAGACCTGGTAGTAGGCCAGCGCCATCTCCGGCACATTGTTGGGGAACTGGTCCGTGTCCCAGCCCGACTGGTAATCGTTGCGGTTCATATCGATAGAGCCGAAAACGCCCAATGCATCGGCAAGGGCCAGCTCATGCTCGAAGGAATGACCGGCCAGAATGGCGTGGCCCTGCTCGATGTTGAGCTTGACCTCCTTCTCCAGGCCGAAGTCCTTCAGGAAGCCATAGACCGTCGCAACATCGTAATCGTACTGATGCTTGGTCGGCTCCTGCGGCTTCGGCTCAATCAGGATGGTGCCCTTGAAGCCTATCCTGTGCTTGTAGTCGACGACCATGGACAGGAAGCGGCCGGCCTGTTCGCGTTCGCGCTTCATGTCGGTATTGAGCAGCGTCTCGTAGCCTTCTCGACCGCCCCACAGCACATAATTCTCGCCGCCAAGCCGCTTGGTGACGTCGATGCATTTCTTGACCGTGGCGGCGGCGTAATAGAACACGTCCGGATCCGGGTTGGTGGCGGCACCAGCCATATAACGGCGGTGCGAGAACAGATTGGCCGTGCCCCAGAGCAACCGGACGCCCGTCTCCAGCTGCTTCGCCGCGAAGACATCGGCTATTTCATCGAGGCGCGCGGCACTCTCGGCGAAACTCCTGCCTTCTGGCCGCACATCGGCGTCATGGAAGCAATAGTAGGGCACGCCGAGCGCCGAGAACATTTCAAAGGCCACATCGGCTTTCAGTCTGGCCGCATCCATCGTGTCGCCGAACCATGGGCGCTCGAAAGTCTGCCCCCCGAAAGGATCACCGCCCGGCCAGGCGAAAGAATGCCAATACGCGACGGCGAAACGCAGATGGTCTTCCATGCGCTTGCCGAGCACGACTTCGTCCTTGTTGTAGAAGCGATAGGCAAGCGGATTGGTCGAATCCGGGCCTTCGTACTTCACCTTGCCGATATCGCCGAAAAACCCAGTGCTCACTCTTGAAACTCCTTGTAGGTCGAAGGCCCGTTCGTCTCGCGAAGCTGCGGGAGGACAGCCTCGTTGGTCTTGGGGCTCATGGCAGATTGTCCCGGATGTAGATTTCGATCCGGATGGCTTCCTGATTGGCGATGACGGGCGTGTCGTCGATCCTGGCCTTCAACAACCGGATCGCACTGCGCACTTCGTGGCCGGCGTCCTGGTTGATGACCGCGTCGAAGATGCCGTCGCGCAATGCCTGTTTCGAATGGTCGGTAAGTTCATGCGCAACCACCGTGATCTCGCGATACTCGGTTCTCGACATCAGCACGTCGATGACGCCGCGGTTGCCGGCGCCGATACTGTAGAGGCCGACGACATCGTGCTCGCGGTCAAGAAGTTCGGCCAGCAATGTCCGCGTCACTGCGGCATCGTCCCGCCCCTCAAGCACCGGCAGGCACTCAAGCCCGGGAAATGCTTCTGCAATCGCTTGCCCGAAGGCAGCGCGACGCTCGGCATGGTCTTTCACCAGCATCGAGCCGGCGACCAATGCCACTTTGCCGGAGCGGCGGCCGCAGAAACGGCCGATAAGGCTGGCCGCGGTTCGACCTGCGGCAATGTTGTCGATGCCGACATAGTGGTCCCGATAAACATCGGAGACATCGGAAACGAGGGTGACAACCGGAATGCCGGCCTCCCTCAACCGTGCCAAGGCTCCGCGCACGCGTTCGGATTCGGTTGCGACGAGGGCGACACCCGACACCTGGGTGATGTCGATGCCGTCCAGCGCGGTCGCCAGCGCATCGGCATCGAAAGTCTTCACCTTGCGGATGTCGAGATGGGTGCGGTCGAGAATGGAATAGAGCTTTGCCTGGTTGAGCTCCTGCTCCAACCCCAGCATGAAACTGTTCGAGCCCTCGGGAACAATGAAAAGCAGGTTATAGACGCGTTGCTTGGCGAGGTTGGCAGCCGAGATATCGCGCACATAGCCAAGCCTGATGATGGCTGCATTGACGCGCGCAACCGTCTCCGCGCGCACGCCTGAGCGCCTGTTCAGCACGCGGTCGACGGTTGCCAGACTGACACCCGCCTCCCCGGCCACATCATGAACGGTTGGACGCATTCCTCACTCCCGGCGTCGACCTAGCATGGAGTTTTGAGGTACGTAAAGCAGAATCTGATGTACGTATCTCACGATCAATCGACCACCGGTTCGGAGATCTCGCGGGTCTTCTGTGCAAGGCTCTGTTTTCGTTCGTCTTGCTATTGAAACCCGGCCGGTCGGTCCGTATATTGGAGCTGTCCTGGCAACAGGACTATGGTGCTAAACCGACTGTGCAATAGGCGATCCGGACGCGGTTTCGATACCGCCACCTCCACCATAAACCGTCTTCCGCTCGACGGCTTATGATGGGGGTGAAATGGGTTCGACGGGCGTTGAAAGACAGATTGCTGTACCCGGCATTGTACCACCGTTATCGGGCTAAACTTATAGTTGCCAACGACAACTATGCGGAAGCTCGTCTCGCTGCTTAATGCGGCGCGAACGCTTCAAATCAAGCCCTAGCGGTTCGCACCTCTAGGCGGGGTCCGGAGGCACCTGGCAACAGAAGCCTCCACTTCCCTCCCAGACATCCCCGCGTCTCGCCGTGGCCGGCATCCCGGACCACGCGACACATCCTTTCCGAACTCCCACGACCCGGACGACGGCCTGACCAAGCTCGTCGCACCCATCCATGGAGACTGCCATGCAGAACCATACCGACCAATTCTTCGTGCTGACCGGCGGCCCAGGCTCAGGCAAAACCACACTCATCGAGGCACTGGCCGCACGGGGCTACGCCACCGCACCTGAGGCAGGCCGCAACATCATCCAGGACCAGATGACGGTCGGTGGATCGGCGCTGCCCTGGAACGACAGGGCCCTGTTCGCCGAATTGATGCTGGCCTGGGAACTGCGCTCCCATCACACCGCCTCGCGGCTGTCGGGGCCTGTGTTTTTCGACCGCGGTGTGCCGGACACGCTCGCCTATCTCAGGCTGAGTAGTCTGCCGATACCGGCACACATGGAAAAGGCGGCCGAACATTTCCGCTACAACCGCCGTGTTTTCATCGCACCGCCATGGCCCGATATCTTTACGCAGGATACCGAACGCAGGCAGGATCTCGATGAGGCCGAGCGCACCTTCGAAGCCTTGGCCGAAACCTATCCGCGCTACGGCTATGAGCTGATCACATTGCCACGGGCATCGGTCGAAGAGCGCCTTGCCTTCATCTTTGAAGAGATCGATTCGTAGAACGACCCGCAAGGAAAAGGGCTACCCCGACCAGCGCCAGGCAGAGCAGGCTGAAACCTGTGCGCAAGGTGTTCCACCATGTCCAATCGACAGAGTAGGTACGCCAGAGCGTCGCCGCCTCGGCCGCATCGGTCGGCACGGCCGTGATTGCCAGTGCTTCATTCATCGGCACGTTCACGGCGAAGGTCGGCAGGAGAGCACCAAGCAGATAACTTGCTGCGGCAGCCAGCATGGCGAACGCCGCTGCCCGCCGCCCTGCCCCGAGCAAGGCAGCCCCGGCCAGCGTGGCTGCAATCGGCGTGCCAAAAAAAGCTGGCGCGAACACCGCATTGCGAACCATCGCATTGATGCCTTGCATGGCAGCAATGGCATGCGCCGGCGCAACCGCATCCAGGCCGCGCATGACGGAACTCGTATAAGCATAGAAGAACCCGGCAATTGCGCCGGCAAGCAGCAGCGCAATGCCCGACAGCCCCTGCGCCACATTCGTCAGCATCCGATTTTCCCGCATCGTGCCCATGATCACCTCACCTCAACTTGAGTACCGCTCGGTACTTGCGTCGATTAGTACCGCATGGTACTCAGCTCCGCAAGCTACGGAGAAATACGATTTGCCTGCAAAGATGCCTGCCGGTCGGCGCGATGACGTTTTGGACGCCGCGCTGGAACTGCTTGCCGCGGGAGGACTTCAGGCCGTCACCACCACGGCCCTCGCCCGCGTCGCCAGATGTTCGAAAGACACGCTCTACGTTTTGTTTGAAAACCGCGACGCCATCCTGGCGGCCCTCGTCATGCGGCAGGCTTCGCAGCTCAACACCGCCCTGCGGGAAAGCAGCAACGAGGGTTCACCACGCGATCGGCTGACGCTGATCTGCACCCAGCTGCTGAAACTACTCACCTCGCCCGCTTCGCTTGCCATCAACCGGGCAGCGCTTGGCGATGCCAGCGGAGACCTGTCCAGGATACTGATAGCCACTGGCAAGGAGCGCTCGGCGCCGAAAATCATGGCTGCAATCGAAACGCTGAACATCAAAGGCGTCATCAACGCCCGCGACCCCCTGGATGCCTATCAAACGCTCTACGGCCTGCTGATTGGCGATCGACAGATCCTCGCGCTGCACAATGCCTATGATCCCACCGAAGATGCCGAAACCATCGCAGGCCGGGCAGTCGAGCGCCTGATACAGATCTACGCTCCCAATCCGGGGAAAAGCTGACCTCCCGCGCCGAGTGCCGTCAGGCAGCAGCCGGGAGTTCGCGTCTGTCGGCTACCGTCCGGTTGCGGCCTGCATGCTTGGCGGCATAAAGCATCTTGTCGGCGCGGCCGATCGCATCCCAGAGCTGCTCGCCCGACTGGCTTTCGACGATGCCGAAGCTGCAGGTCACCCTGAAGCCCTCGGGCAAGCCAGCGAGATCGCATGCTGCTATCTCACGCCTCAGCTGTTCCGTCAGCACATAAGCATCGTCGACCGTACAGTTTCTGAGCAGGATGACGAACTCCTCGCCACCAATGCGGGCAACCAGATCTCGCCCCCTGACACAGCGCCTGATCGTTTCTGCCACTGTTGCAAGCACACTGTCGCCGGCCGCATGGCCGAAGCGATCGTTGATGGACTTGAAGCGGTCGATGTCACAGGCAACCACGCTGACGGCTTGGTGGATTGCGCCAGAGAACAGTTGCACAGCCCGCGTCTCCAGGCCGCGGCGATTGAGCAGACTGGTCAAAAGATCGCTGTCGCGCTCCGCCTTGAGGCCCAGCACCACATCGGCACATACCACGACCAGCAGACCGAGTCCCATTGCCACGCCGAGCACCGACATGGCGAATTGTGCCCACAACCAGAATGGCGATTCAAAGAAGGCGGAGACATCGTTGATGGGCACCGAGCCGCCGGTAAGCAGCGTCCGCAGCACGAAAGTCAGCGAAAGCCCAGACAGCATCCACAGCAACGCCCTGTCGATGGCGCTGCCACACATCAGATGCCGCAATTGCCAGGCTGAGCTCAATACGATGCCAGCCATGCCGAGATTGAGCAGGCAGGCCCTGAGCTGGAGATTGTCCTCCGCATAGTAGAAATAGCCGAGCAGGCCGACCACCAGCGTCATCCAAGCGGCATGTTCGACGACGAGCATCCGTTTGCCCGAGCGCACGAGAACACCTTCCGCCAGGAACAGCGGGCCAGCCGTGTAGAGGACAGCACAGGCAAGGGTGTTCAGGCCGATATCCGAGGGCCACAGCGCGAACTGCACCACGGTACCGACGCTGACCGAAAGGAATGCCAGCGAAAACAGCACGAGATGCCTGCGGCGGCGGTCAAGCAGCCACACGCTGAAGAAGCTGGCCGCGAACAGGAGCAGCAATGCCGAAGGTATGAATTTCAAGGTATTCGCCCGCGCCCGTGACCCGCGTCAGATGCCGGTCGATGTCTACAAGACGCGGGTAAACAAAGAGGATAGCGGAACAACAAAAGGTTGCCGCGCACCCATTTTCCCCACGAAAGGCTCCGGGGTTCGTTATCTCCTACCCGGCACGGCGCGCCCAGGCACAGACCTGCGCGTGGGCAATGATCTGGCTCTGTGCTGCCACGGTGGCTTCGCGCAGCCGCGCCTCCAGCGTGTCGATATCGACAATCGCCTCGGTGGTGAGGCCGAGTTGAACCAGCCTGGGCAGAAGCGATCGAATAGTCTCCGCTATCCAGGCATGGTGCGGAGCGTCCGGTCCACCCGCCACCGGCGTCTCGCTGAAGAGAGAGGGCTCCGGCAAACCGGCCCCCGTGTAGATGCTGAAGAGCTTGTCGGCGGCATCGTGGTGCGGAGCCACCATGTGAAACAGTGTGAACAGCCAGTCGCCGACCTGTTCCCACAAAGGCACGATGGGCAACGACGCGAACGGATGCCGATGGCTGACTTCATGGAATGCGACGACACCACCTGGTCGGACAAGTTCGACAGCCCGGCGGACAAGCGCCACAGCGTTCGTCTGATGGACGAGAACATAACGGCCAATCACCAGGTCGAAACCGGCATCATCAACAAAATCCTCGATCGCCGCCGCCTTGAAAACAGCTTGCGGATACCCTGCTGCCCGTTGCTGCGCCACCACGATGGCTTCGGCGCTCCGGTCTATGCCGACCACCGAGCCGTCAGGCCCGACCATCTCGCATGCAAGCATCGCGACGTCGCCGGCACCGCAGCCGACATCGAGAACACGCATGCCCGGCGCAATGCCGGCTTCGCGTAAAAGACGCCCAGTTATCGGCTTGAGTATCTCGCCTTGCAGCATGAGGCGGCGGATTTCCGACGCCGAATGGCCGAGAATGTAGGACGTGGGTGTCGTCTCGTTCATGGAGCAATTTCCTTGAGGCACCTCGCCATCAGTCCATTAGCTCTATCGAATATATAGCGACGATAGGGAACCGCCGGGTGGCTGTCCATGCGCCTTGCACAGGCGGAGGGTTATTCCTGCCAACCCCTGAAATCCGCCGATTTCCACGTGGATTCAGACAGCTGCCAGATCGAACCAGGGGCACGGGATCCTGAGCCAGCCAGAATACAAAAAGGCCGGGCAAAAGCCCGGCCCTCTGGCAGTCCTGGGAGAGACTTCTATTCCGCCGGTGCCTCGACGGGCTGGCGGTTGCGGCCGAGCGTGACCTGCGTCAGCGCAAAGGCAATGACTGCGGCCAGCGTGATGCCTGCCACCATCGGCAGCGGCGTTCCGTCGAAGAACAATCCTGCGATTCCCATTGCCACCGCGCCGATGGCGAAATGCAACGTGCCCATCAGCGCCGAAGCCGTGCCGGCAATCGTGCCGTGCTCTTCCATGGCCAGCACCGAGGTGGTCGGGATGACCAGGCCAAGGAAGCCATAGCCGATGAACAGCAGGCTCGCCATGACGTCCAGGCGATCGACGCCGGAAGCCATGATCGCCAGCAGCACCACCATCGCGGTGGCATAGCCGACGACAGCCACCTTCACGACGCGCTTCAATCCAAAGCGATCGGCCAGCAGGCCCGTCATCTGCGACATGCCGATGAAGGCAACCGCATTGATCGAGAAGAACACGCTGTAGAGCGAGGGCGAAAGGCCATAGTGGTCGATCAGGATGAAGGACGAGCTTGCCAGATAGACGAAGAAAGAAGCGATGCCGAAGCCGCCGATCGCCGTCAGCCCGAGAAAGTTGCGATCATTGAGCAGGAACCAGTAGCCTTTCAGTGCCGAGCCAAAGGAAGAGCCGACCCGGTCCTCAACCGGACGTGTCTCCTTCTGGGCCGTGGCCAGAAGCACGATCGCGATCACCGCAGCACCGGTCAGCACCCAGAACACCGCGCGCCAGCCTAGGGTTTCGATGATCAGGCTGCCGGAAAGCGGTGCCAGGATGGGCGACACGGAAAACACCAGCATGAGCAGCGACATCAGCTTGGCCGCCTCGTTACCGGTGTGCATGTCACGCACCACGGCACGCGGAATGGCCATGCCTGCGCTGGCGCCCAGCCCCTGCAGGAAGCGGAACGCGATCAGCCATTCGATGTTTGGCGCCATCGCCGAGCCGACGCCGCCGATGATGAACAGCGCAAGGCCGACATAAAGCGGCGGCTTGCGTCCGAACATGTCCGACAACGGGCCAACCACGATCTGGCCAAAACCCATGGACAGGAAGAAGATCAAAAGGCTCATCTGCACGGCCGAAGTGCCGGCATTGAGATCGGCACCGATCGAAGGCAGCGCCGGCAGATACATGTCGACGGCGAAGGCACCGACGGCGGACATAAGGCCGAGCAGCACCGCGGTGCGGAGAAAATGCGCGTTCATGATATGGCTCTTTCAAATCCGGTTACTGCCGCGCTGCGGCGTCTAACCCAAGGACGTTCCATCCCTTGAGATGCCGACACGAAAAACGCCGCATCTCTAAATCTTATAGTCCAGAAAATTAGACACTCTTGTCTAAATTGTCAATCACGGCTATATAGATTTTTATGAGCCAGACGATTGCTGCTGACAGTTTTCCGCCGCGCGGCCACGAAGCCAAAAGGGTTGCGATCGTGGATGCTGCCATGTCGGTTTTCTGCCGCGAAGGTTTCGCTGGTGCCAATATCGACCTGATCGCTGCGGAAGCAGGCGTTTCGCGCCAGACCGTCTACAATCACCACGGCGATAAGGAAAAGTTGTTCGTCGCAGTGGTGCGCGAGCTGACCGAGCGCTGCAATGCCGGCATCTTCGCAACCCTGGCCACCTTCCCCGACCAGCCCAAGGATCTCGAGGCGGATCTGATCGGCTACGCCGTGCGCATGAACCGCAACTGCATCTGCAGCCGCGACGGCAAATTCCTGCGCAAGCTGATCCAGACCGAGGGCGAACGTTACCCTGAATTGTTCGCCGAATGGCGCGAGAATGGTCCTGGTACGACATTGCCAGCGCTTGCCGCGCGTTTTGCGCGTCTCGCCTTCGCTGGTCATCTCGCCATCGACGACCCGGACGTGACTGCCCGTCATTTCGTCGGCCTGATCAATGCCGAGCTGCAGATCGAATTCATGATGGGCATTCAACCAAGCCAGGAAGAAGTCCTGCAGTCGGCTACGCATGGCGTACGAGCTTTCCTGCGCGCCTATGGTGCTCGCCAACCGGCGTCTCGCCAGCGCGAGGCCGCACTGGCCTGACGACACAGTCGCGAAAGCGTCACCCAAAGACGGCTTTGGTGTTGGCCACTGGGCCGGCGCCGTCTATATGCGGTTTACGAGCCCGCCAAGCTTGATTACAGCTATGCGGACGATTCAACGGAACCGCCCAGGCATATGGCCGACGACCACATTCGCTACGACATCCTGGCCCAGGAAGCTTTGCGCGGCGTCATGCGCAAGGTGCTGGCGGAGGTCGCACGCACCGGCCTTCCGGGCAACCATCACTTCTTCATCACTTTCCTGACGGGCGCGCCGGGCGTGCGCATTTCATCACGCCTGCGCGAGCGCTATCCCGAGCAGATGACCATCGTCATCCAGTTCCAGTACTGGGATCTGAAGGTAACGGAAGCCGGCTTCGAGGTTGGCCTGTCCTTCTCCGACATTCCGGAAAAGCTGGAAATCCCGTTCTCTGCAGTGCGCGGCTTCTACGATCCGTCGGTGAATTTCGAACTCGAATTCGATGTCCGGACCGAGACGGCAGATGAGGTCGAAGAAAAGCCGGCGGTCGAGCCTGTCGCACTTGCTCCCGAAAAGAAATCCGAGTCGAAGAAGAAAGCTGCGGCCGAGCCCGAGAAGCCAGCAGCCGACGAGCCCGCCTCCGGCAAGGGTGCCGAAGTCGTTTCGCTCGACGCTTTCCGCAAGAAGTAATCCGGAACCTCATGGCCGAGATCGTCAATCTCCGCCAGTTCAGGAAGGGCAAGGTGCGCGAGCAGCGCGCCGCTACGGCCGAACAGAATCGTGTCTTGCACGGCCGCAGCAAGAATGAAAAGCAGCGAGATAGATTGCTGGCGGAAAAAGCCGAGCGCCTCATTGAAGGACATCGCCGCGAGTCGACTTCTGACACCTCTGCGCAGGACAAGGACTGAGCGCGCGTGAGTCTGGTCGAGAAACGGTCCGTCACCATACGCGGCCATCGCACGTCCTACTCGCTGGAAAAGCCATTCTCCGAAGAGCTCGCTGCAATCGCTGAAAACCGCGGGCTCACCCTCGCGGCACTGGTGGCCGAGATCGACGAACAGCGCCCGCGCGAAGCCAATCTGTCATCGGCACTGCGGCTTTACGTCCTGGATTGGCTGAAGCGGGGTTCGGGCGAAATCGCTCGGTAGAGCGATCTTCGGAGCCGCACAGCTTCATCAGCCGATGCGTTTGGCCATCATCACTTCATCGATCTCGCGGCCCTCGTCGATCAATCCGGCAGGCAGGCGGCCGATTTCGACAAAGCCTTCGCGTGCGTAGAAGCGTCGTGCCGCCGGCTTGTCGATGCTGACAGTCAGTTCCAGTTGCAGGATACCGGCATCACGCGCGAGTCTCGTCAACGCCTCCAGCAAAGCCCTGGCCGTCCCGGTACCACGCTCGCTTGCCCGTACGTAGACCATGACCACCGTGGCACGATGATGCGATTTTGCCGACTGCTCGCGCAACAGGCCCATCAGACCGACCGGTTCACCGTTTCGAAATGCGATGAGGACCGTGCCACTCGTTATCCGCCGCAGCCATTCTTCGTCCGGCAGCGCCTCCCAATCCCCGAGCCGGCTGGCAAAGGCAGCCGGCTCCAGCCGCAGTGCCTCCAGCCTTATGTTTTTGAAGGCAGCGACATCGTCCTTGCCGGCCAATCGCACCGTTGCAGCGCTCATGTTCATGCCCGGTTCCTCCAAGCACATGGATCCGCGTCAAACCGTCAAGGTTTGACTGTGCAACACACCTATTGCAACGTTTTCAGGAAATCCTGGATCGAAAACGGCTGGAGTTTGCCCGCCGGAGCGCTTGGGGCGGTTTGGGCCGGAACGGTTGTCTGGCGCTCGGCATCCAGCTTTGTCCTTTCCTCCTGTGCCGCGCGGATTGCTGCTTCGGCCTTGCGCCGCTCTGCTTCGGCAGCGTCCGCAGCAGCCTTTTCAGCCCGCGCCTTCTCTGCGGCTTCGACTTTGGCCTTCGCTTCCGCGGCAGCCCTGGCTTCGTTTTCCGCCTTCAGCCGCGCCTCTTCCTCAGCCTTGCGTTTCTCGTCCTCGATGCGGCGCTTTTCTTCCTCCGCACGATCCCGCTGCTCCTGCAGATCGGCATAGTAGCGGGCCTCGCGCCGCAGTCGTTGCTTTTCCAGCAATACGGCCTGCATGGCCTCCACCCGCCGCTGTTCTTTCTCCAATGCGCGCTGGGTGAGGAACTGCGCCAGCGGCGCGCTGTCGAAGCTGCGTATCGGTGCCTCGATCGGGCCATCGACACTATAGTTCAATGCCGGATCCGAGCCGATCAAAGCCTCGTTGCCGGCCTTGTAGGTGACCGTGCCCCGGGCCGCGACTGTGCCTGCCGCAAGATCGGCGGACATCTCCGCCGACAAGGAAGACGTCGGCGTCTCGAAACTCATCGGCGGCGCGCGCAGCACACCGGCGGCCAATGTGAAGGCTATGTCGGCGTCGCGCGCGACGAAGGAGCCCTGCCCGGCGATGCCCGGGGCGAAAGCTGCCGTGCGCGGTGCATCGATGTCCCGACCAATGCCATCGGCCTTCGCAAGCAGCGCCGGCAGCGCGTCGGCATTGAGATTGGCAACCGTTATGCCTTTCAGCGAAGCCGTACCTGAACCGGCAAGCGAAGACACCATCGCATCGATGGACTTGCCGCTCGTGGTCGCACTCGCTGTAAATGTACCTGCACCCGAAAGGCCCGATGCGGGCAGGAGCCTGGAGAGGTCCGAACCCGCTAGCGTCGCCTGGCCGCTCAGCAACCCGGTGCCATCGTTGTTCTTCAAATCGAACAGACCGGTGATTTCGCCACCGAACACCCTCGCCTTCAGCTTCGAGATGCCCAGCCCGTCATCGGCAAGTTTCAGCGACAACATCGCGTCGTCTGCCGTTATCAGCGGACCGGCCAGCAGTTTCACCACCGCCAGTTCGAGATCGGCGGTCATCTGCAGCATCGGCCTGGAGGCAAAAGGCGTCTTCGGCCAGTTCGTGCCGTCGCCAGACAGTGCATCATTGCCAAACAGCATTGCCGCCAGCGGATGGAGATCGAGCGTGTCCAGTGCCAGCTGTCCACTCAGATGCGGTTTGGCAGCATCGAATTCTGCAGCCACATCGCCGGACAAGGCGGTGCCGGCTGCACTTCCCTTAAGGCCGGAAACAGCGACCCGCCCGTTGCGATAGTCGGCTTCGGCGGCAAGCGCCACGGGAGCGCCGAACCCCATGCCGGGCAGTGCAACGCCCGTCGTCATCAGCCAGGGTTCGATATCAGCCGTGTCGAGCGCCACCTTGCCCTTGGCCGCCAGTCCTTGTGGCGTGTCGGTCAACGTACCGTCGAAGCGCGCACGCAGATCGGGGCCCCAGAGATTGAAGGCTGTCGCGACTCCCTCGGCAAGCGTCCTCTGGCGGTGATGTCGGTCGTCGCCTCGCCGACCATGCCAAGCGGCAGCGCTGGCAGACCATACAAGGCGAGAAGCGCGGCGGCATCAGGGTTCTTGGCATCGAAAGTCAGCGAGAATGGCGCCTTTGCCATCTCGCCTGGCTGTCCATGCGCCGACAGTGAAACCGACAGCGCGGAACCGCCGCTTGTTCCCTTGCCGGAAAGCGCCAGCCCGGTGGTGCCATCCCCATTGTCCGCAGCACTCATCACCACATCGAGGCGTGTATCCCGATACAGACCCGGATAGGCCTTGCCACGCTCGGAAAGCACCGTGAGCAGCCGACTGTCGGGAAAGCGTTTGGCTGCGGCATCGATCAACGGTGCAAGGTCGGATGCCAGCAGCGAAGCGTCCAGACTGCCGGTCGGTCCTTTCGGAAAATCCTTCATACGGCCAGTGGCGCTGATCGACGCCCCCGCCAGCCCGCCGACCGACAGCTTGTCGATCTCCAGCATGCCGGCCCGCAGTCGCAAAGCCGTATCGAGCTTCTCAGCCGAAAAACCCCAGGCATCGACCGGGCCCGCCTTGATCGCAGCGTCGAGATCGGCGTCCGCGAAACGGTTCACCCCTTTGTCCGAAACGAAAAGCGCGGCAAAGGCTGTCAACCCTTCGACATCAAGCGCTCCCCCTTCCAATCTCGTCACCACGGCCGGTTTGCCTTCCGCAGGCTGGGTGGCATCGAGACTGCCGTGAAAACTTGCCTTTCCCAGCACCAGTTCGAGATCGTCGAATTTCTGCCGCGCGTCGGTCAGATCGACTTTTGCGCTGAACCCCGCGGTCGGGAGGCGCCGAACGGCTTCATCGACATCCTGCGACAACCACGCCGCGAAACCGGAAGGCTGGGCCACCGCAAGCAGAAGCGAACCGGTGAAACGCACCTCTCCGTCAACGCCAAGCCGTCCGTTGGCCTCCAGTGTGGTGCGTCCGGGCAAAAGCGCCGCCAGGGATTTCACCGCCCATCCGCCTGCGACAGGTTCGGCGGAAACCACAACGTCGCGGATGGTTGTGTCGCCAGCCACCATCGCCGGCAATTTTACTTCGACGGAGCCGGGCATCACCGGTCTTGGCAAAGCCAGAAGCACACGCTCGAGCGCCGCTATGCGCTGCGGCAATGCAGCTGTCCCCTCCTTGCCGGGCGTTTCCTCGAACTGGATTTGTGCGCCACTCGCCTCGATTGCGAAGCGCGGATCAGCGCCAAGATCGACCGAAGCCTTGCCGTCAGCGGTGTAGGGGTTGTCGAGCGGTCCGGTCTCCAGGCGAAATTCTTCGACTGCGAGTTTGCTATGGTCGAGTTGGAACTTGCCGCTTACCCGATAGGTGGGAGGCGCTTTGGCACCGGCCTCCGCCGATCCACCATCCGGCTTTGCGGCGGCAAGCTGGGCACTATTGTCACCCACAAGCTTGAACTGGCCGGAATAAAGCGCCCTTCCGTTCTCGACGCCGGCATTGCCGTCGGCTTCAACTGACAACGGATAGCCGTCCGGATCGGCCTTGATCCGAAGTGCGATCCTGCCGGCGCCGTCGGCTTTGCCGGTCGTCAGCGAAAGACGCGTCGCAACCCCGTCGGCCTTCAACGCGCCTTCGGCGCGCCATGGGCCGGCCAGAGATTTCGCCGACACAGTAGCGTTGATGTCCGATACCGTGGTGACGCGCCCGCTTGCTTCCTGGCGCAGTTCCACCGCTCCATCGGTCACCGTCAGTTTCTCGATCGCCACCTGGGCGGGGTCGAAGGGCGAAGACGGCCTCGCCGTCCAGTCCACCTTACCGTCCGCTGCGACGCTGATAATCGCTTTCGGCCTCACCAGGCGCATGTCGAAAATCAGCACTTCGCCACGCAGGAACGGCGCGAGTTCGGCATCCATCGAGAAAGTCTCGACGGTCATCGCAGGTTCCCCACCTGCACTGCCAGCCACCGAAACGTCGGTGAACGTTACGGATGGAAATGGCAAAAGTCGCGCCGTTGCGCTACCTTTTACCGTCACCTTGCGGCCGAGAATGGTGCTCGCCTCGCGCTCGAAATCGGCCCGATAGCCCGTCCAGTCGACAAATGGCGGCACCACCAGCGCCGCAAGCAGCGCCAGCACGAAAAGGCCACCGAAAATCACAAACAGGCGGGCGAGCATTTACCCCGAAACCATTGGATTGAAATGTGCCCGCAATGTAGCGGCAATACTGCGTTGATAAAGTGGCATCTCGCAATCCGTTACATTTGGCGGTGCATTCGTGAATTCCGCTGTTCGAAAAATGCCAGAATCCGATTGGGATAATCGCCTCGTCATTACCCTGCGCCACCTTGTACGGCCTAGGACATTTTATAAAATGAGCACATACGGAAAAAGAGATCGCACCGTGATCAAGATAGCTGCCGCTTCCCTGATTGGTTTTGCAGCCCTTATGGGGGTTTCCACCTTGCCGGCCAATGCCGGACGCACGGTCACGTGCTCGTCCGACGGTGATCAGTACAATGAATGCCGAGCCGATTTCCGTTCCGCCGTCATCGTGCGACAGAAATCGGACAGTCCCTGCATCCGCAACCGCACCTGGGGTTATGATCGCGGCTCAGGTACGATCTGGGTTGACGGTGGCTGCCGCGCTGTGTTCGGCGAAGGTTCGCCGGGCCGTCGGGTGGTACGTCGTTACTCCGATGACCCGTTCGGACCTCCGGTTGTCGAACCGCGTCGCTACGACCCTTACTATGACCGTCGCTACCGCGAGCGTCGTGACGACGACTGCTTCTTCAACGGCGACTGCTGATCGAGATTGCATAAAGCCGACAGAGTAGTCCTGTCGGCTTTATGCGCTGTCATCTGCTTGTTTCGACTGGTTGGCCGACAAGGGTCTGCCAGCATTGCTACGCAGGATGCTGAAGCTGGCTCAGTCCGCCGTCGACGACCAGCGTCGCAGCATTCATGAAGGGGCACTCGTCGGAGATCATGAAGACGGCGGCGTGAGCGATTTCCGCGACCGAGGCGATCCGCTTGCCTGGATGCAGTTCCATGGTAGCAGCTCGGGCTGCCAGGGGATTCTCGAAGCTGTTCCAATAGTCTGTTGCCTTTTGCGTCTCCACGTATCCGGGAGCCAGCGCATTCACCCGGATACCCTGACTGGCATATTCGAGCGCCAGCGACTTCGTCAGGCCAAGCAAGGCATGTTTCGCCACCGGATAGGGAAACGTGCCTGGAATGATGGTGAAACTGTGCGTTGATGCGATGTTGAGGATCGCTCCGCCGCCCTGTTCAATCAAGCCGGGTAACACCGCCTTGCAGCAATTCCATGCGCCTTTGACGTTGACGTCGAGCGCCCGGTACCATTCCGCTTCGCTTGTCTCCAACGGCCTGTGAAACACATTCACACCGGCATTGTTGATGAGCGCGTTGAGTGGGCCGATCCGGTTCGCCGCATCCTGCACAGCTGCTTGGACCCCGTCCGCGTCGGTGATGTCCACCCCTGCCGATGCGACCATGCCGGTCGGCGCACCCAGATCGCTGACACTTTTCTGGAGAAGCCCGCCGTCCTGATCCAGCAGGAACAGCCGTGCTCCCTCCGCCAGACAGGCGCGGGCAATCGCAAGCCCGATACCCTGGGCGGCACCCGTGATCAGAATACGTTTTCCAAGCAGTCGCTCAGTCATGTGGGGCTCCGATCGGGGGTAACCGTCAGCGCCGCCCGAGTGCTGACGATCTCAGATTGTCGAGCAGCACGGCGAGCAGCAGGATGATGCCGCGTACGATATACTGGTAGAAGGCCGGGATGTTCAGCAGGTTCATCGCATTCTCCGCGATGCCCATGATCATCACGCCGACAATGACGCCCGACATCGTCGCCCTGCCTCCGGCCAGCGACACACCGCCCAGCACGCAGGCGGATATGACGGACAGCTCGAGGCCAACCGCCGCATTGGGTTGACCGGAGGTGATCCGCGAAGCAAGCAACACGCCCGCAATGCCGCAGACCATGCCCTGAAGCGCGAATATCCAGATGCGGGTCCGGTCGACATTCACTCCGGCAAGGCGTGAAGCCTCGGGATTGCCGCCGATCGCCAACGTGTTCTTGCCGAACACGGTCCGGTTCAGCACGAAGCCGAAAATGGCAAACAGCACCACCAGAACCCAGATCGGCGTCGGGATACCGAACAGCTTGGACAGAGCCAGCTGGTAGAAGTTCGGATCGTTGATGCCGACAGCCCTGCCATCCGATGCGATCAGCGCCAGGCCGCGCACGATCTGCATGGTGGCCAGCGTTGTTATCAGGGCGTTGATATGAAATTTGGCAATGACGAAGCCGTTGATGAACCCGACCGCTGCGCCACAGGCGAGCGCCGCCAACAAGCCTGCAGCAATCGAGCCCGTTGCATTGGACACCATGACGGCGACCATGCCGGCAAACGCCACCGTGGACCCGACCGAGAGGTCAAAATCACGCGCTGACAGGCATAGCATCATGGTGCAGGCGACGATGCCGACCGTGACCACGGATTGGAAGAGCCCCAGCATGTTGCGCTCGGTCAGGAAGTTCGGGACGAGCAGCGATACCAGTGCGAAGGCGAGCACAAAGATGACGACGAGGCCTTGTTCGCCGAGCAGCAGTCTTTTCAGTTGATTGGTCATGCCATTGCTCTCAGGATGCGATCGCGTCGGGAGTTTTCTTGTCAGGCAAAGCTGCTGCCAGGATCGCCTTTTCGGCGAACTGACTACGGTCGAGTTCAGCGCTGATGCGGCCGCCGCACATCACGAGGATACGATCGCAGATACCCATGACTTCGGGCAGTTCCGACGAGACAATGATGATCGCCATGCCCGCATCCGCCAGATCGTAAAGCAGCTCGTAGATTTCCGACTTCGCACCGACATCGATGCCACGCGTCGGCTCATCCACGATCAGCACGCGTACCCCCTGCTCCGACAACCAGCGCCCCAGGATGACCTTCTGCTGATTGCCACCGGAAAGATTGGCGATGTCCTGCTTGCGTGATGGTGTGCGAACGCGCAGCTTCTTGATGAAGGTCTCTGCCGTTTCGATTTCACGCGCGCGGTTGAGTACGCCAAACCGGGTGTGGTGTCGACGCGAGGAGATGTTGATATTTTCCTCGATCGAGCGTCCCTGGACGATACCGTCGTGCTTGCGGTCTTCCGAGCACAGCACGATGCCGGCACGGATGGAGCCATGCGGGTCGCGCGCGCTGACTTTGTCGCCGTCGATGCTGATCGAGCCGCCGAGACGCCGGTCGGCGCCGTAAACCAGCCGCATCAGTTCGGAGCGCCCTGCCCCGATCAAACCGAAAAAGCCGAGGATCTCGCCAGCACGCGCTTCAAACGAGGCCGGTTGCAGCAGTTGGTCGCCGCTAAGCCCATCGACAGCAAGCCTTGTCTGTCCGGCCTTGCGCGCGCGGTAGCCCCAGATGTCCGAAATTTCGCGACCAACCATCTCGGCGACAACCTGATCGCGGGTGACGCCCTCGAGCGAAGCGTGGTGGGCTGCAAGCTTGCCATCCCGCAAGACGGTGAGGCTGTCGCAGAGCCTGAACACCTCGTCGAGGCGATGGGATACGTAGAGAATTATCTTGCCCTCGGAACGCAGTCGCTCGATCAACGCGAACAGGATTTCGCTTTCGCGCGAAGACAAGGACGAGGTTGGCTCGTCCAGCGCGATGACCCGCGCGTCGAGCATCACCGCTTTGGCGATTTCGACCATCTGCCGTTCGCCGATGGAAAGCGTCTTGATCTTGCGGGCCGGGTCGATATCGATGCCTGCACGCTTCAGCCTGGTTGCGACATCCTCGAACATCCTGCGGCGCGAAATGATACCGGCATTGGCGGGGAAGCGGCCAAGAACAAGGTTTTCGGCTACGGTCAGTTCAGGAACGAGTTGCAATTCTTGGTGAATGACCACGACGCCGGCTTCATAGGCACCTTTGGCCGAAGCGTAGGTTTGCGACACGCCGTCGATGGTGATCTTTCCTTCGTTGGCCTGCAGATCCCCTGACAGGATCTTGATCAACGTCGATTTGCCGGCTCCGTTCTCGCCCATCAGCCCGTGCACCGCACCTTTCGCGACATCGAACGACACGTCGGCCAGTGCCGTCACACCGGGATAGGTTTTGGTGATGTGAGAGAATTCAAGAAATGCCATCGGCCTGACCCCGTCTGCCCTGCGGGCGGCATTCTTCGTGCCGCCCGCAGACTTGGAAAGATCACTCGATTCCGAGATCCTTGCGGACCGCTTCGTACGTATCGCGCTTGGCAAGCGCCCCCGAAGTCAGGATGAGCTTTTCGGGCTCCTTGTTGTTGGCGACCCAGTCATACATGTTGAGCGCGGTTTCATAGCCATGGCGCTTCGGTGAAATGATCACCGTGCCCACAAAGCCCGTGGCGGCCGGCTTCTTGAACTCGTTGATTGCCGAATCCGCACCGCCGATACCGACGCCGATCATGTTTGCCGGCGCAATGCCAACGCTTTCGGACGCACGAACCGCACCGAGAACCGCCTCGTCATTCAACCCGAAGGCAACCCATTTCTTGACGCCGGCATGAGCGTTGAGCACGACGGTCGCGGCATTGAGCGCAGTCTCGGTGTCGGTTTTGGCCTGAGGAGCATCAAAGATGTTCTCGGCTTTGAAACCGTTCGCCTTGAGCACGGAAATCGCACCCTCGACACGATCGACGGCCGTGGGCAACTGGTCATAGGAGACGCGGATCGCCCCAACCTCTTCCGGCTTCCAGCCACGCGCCTTCATTTCGTCAACGATCGCCTGCCCCACGGCTTCGCCGATCTTGGTCGCGGAAATGCCCATGTGCGGAACGGATTCGATCGGCTTGCCGTCAGCACTCACAAGCCGATCATCAACCGTCATGAGCTTGAGACTGTTGGCCTCGGCCTTGGCGACAATGCCAGGCCCCAGCTTGACGTCCGGCGTGCAGACGATGAAGCCTTGAACGCCCTGCGCGCCAAGATTGTCGATCGCCGACATCAGCTTCTCGCCGTCTTCGGCGCCAATCTTGACAAGGGTGAAGCCTTTTTCCTTGGCAGCCTGGTCCGCAAACTTCCACTCGTCCTGGAACCAGGGCTCCTCCGGCTGCTTCACGATAAAGCCGATCTTGGTTTCCTGTGCGTAGGCAGAAACCATGGCCGTGACGGCCAGCGCGCCCGCAAGAAGCGCGGTCTTCAAGAATCTCATCGATACCTCCCAACGATGACCGGACCTTCGATCCGGAGACCAATTCGCAATAATTCTTTTTATCATACCAGTCAATTGCTCTGGTATGATAAATAAGCTACGTCATTCCCGTTGGCATTCCCGGCCCCTGGAAGGTATGGCCGAGATCAGCAAATGGTCGGCTATGATCGATCACACGCCTTTGGAGGAGACACGGGTGGACGGCATTGATGGCGAGAGCCAGAGGCAGGCAAAGGCCAGGCCGCGGGTAATGATGGACATCACGGCCGCAATTGCGTCGGGCATCTTCTCGGGTCGCTACATACCGGGCGGAACGCTGCCGACCGAGAACGACCTTGGTGTCGAATATGGTGTCAGCCGGACCGTCATTCGTGAGGCGCTGAAGGTCCTTGCAGCCAAGGGCCTTGTCGTCACGCGTCCGCGGATCGGCACGGTGGTGTGCGAGGCCGACAACTGGAACATCATCGACCCGCAAGTGCTCGCCTGGCACGCCCCGCATGCCCTGGATGACACCCTCTTTGATGCTATCCTGGAAACCCGCCGTGCCATCGAGCCACTCGTTGCCTGCCTTGCCGCGACGCGAGCCACGCTGCGCGAAATCGCCGATCTCGAAGCGGCATGGCAAGGCATGGCCGATGCCGGCGATGATCTGATCAGGTTCGCCCAGTCCGACATCCTATTCCATCGGATCCTGTATGGCGCATGCCACAACCCGGTTTTCCGCCAGATCGGCGGCATGATCGACGCCGCCCTCACCTTTGCGCTGGAGACAACTGCGACCATCTCGAGCGACCGGCGCACCGAAGCCGTCCATGCCCACCGGGAAGTGGTTGAAGCCCTTCGCATACGCGACGGTGAGGCCGCTCGGCGGGCAGCGGACCGCATTCTCGATCTGGCGGCCAGGGATCTGGCCAGTGCGAAGCAACGTGGAAGAGACGGACAGCCATGAAGATCACATCGCTCACCACTTATATCGTTCCGCCGCGCTGGCTGTTCCTGAAGATCGAGACGGATGCCGGCGTGACCGGTTGGGGTGAACCCATCGTCGAGGGCAAGGCTCGTACGGTCGAAGCAGCCGTGAAGGAGTTGGGCGACTACCTCGTCGGCAAGGATCCGCGTCTGATCGAAGATCACTGGACGGTCATGCATCGCGGCGGTTTCTATCGTGGCGGATCGATCATGATGAGCGCGATCGCGGGCATCGACCAGGCGTTGTGGGACATCAAGGGCAAGGCGCTGGGTGTACCGATCCATGAGCTGCTGGGCGGCAAGCTGCGCGACCGGATCAAGGTGTATTCATGGATCGGTGGCGACCGCCCCGACGAGGTGGCTCAGGGGGCAAGAGACGTCGTCGCCAACGGTTTCATGGCCTTGAAGATGAACGGCACCGAAGAGCTGCAGATTGTCGACAGCCATGACAAGATCGACGCTGCGGTAGAACGTGTCGCCAGGGTTCGCGAGGCGGTCGGGCCAAACATCGGAATTGCCGTCGATTTCCATGGCAGGGTCCATCGACCGATGGCCCGGGTCCTGGTGAAAGAGCTCGAGCCTTACCGGCTCATGTTCATCGAGGAACCTGTGCTGTCGGAACATCGTGAAGCGCTGAGGGAGATCGCCGCACTCGGCTCCACGCCGATCGCGCTCGGCGAGCGTCTCTACAGCCGCTGGGACTTCAAGTCGGTCTTCGAGGAAGGCGTTGTCGACATAATCCAGCCTGATCTCTCGCATGCCGGCGGCATCACGGAGTGCCGCAAGATCGCCGCCATGGCGGAGGCCTACGATGTGGCTGTGGCGCCTCACTGCCCGCTGGGCCCGATCGCTCTGGCGGCTTGTCTGCAACTCGACGCTGTCAGCTACAACGCCTTTATCCAGGAGCAGAGCCTGGGCATTCACTACAACGCCTCCAATGACCTGCTCGACTATGCCGTGAACAAGGATGTCTTCCGCTATGAAGACGGCTTCGTTGCAATTCCCGACGGACCTGGTCTCGGCGTCAATGTCGATGAAGCCTACGTCATCGAACGGGCGAAAGAAGGACACGACTGGCACAACCCGATATGGCGCCACCAGGACGGCTCGTTCGCCGAATGGTGATGCACCGCAAGAAGGCAGGGTGAGATTTCGTTTCCCGAAGACCGTGAGCTCTTGAACCAAGTTACCTCCTGGCGCGCTTCACAGGCTGTACCGGCTCACGTAATTCGCTGCATTGGCAGCCTCTAAGGGTCTCTCACCCGAACGGCTCGGTCGGACTTTTCGCAGGCCTCGTAAACCATCGAGGCCCGTCCTCGGTCATGTGGATATGGTCCTCCAGCCGGATTCCAAAGCGCTCGGGCACAACGATCATGGGCTCGTTGGAAAAACACATGCCTGAACGAAGCGGTGTTTCGTTGCCACGAACGATGTAGGGCTCCTCGTGGATCTCAAGCCCCAGACCGTGCCCGGCCCTATGAGGAAGACCAGGCAGCCGGTAATCCGGGCCGAGGCCGTGGCGCGACAGCACTGCCCGCGCCGCGTCGTCGAGACGGTAGCAGGGCGTGCCAAGCTGAGCGGCCTCGAATACCGCCTGCTGTGCCTCGCGTTCGGCTTGCCACATACGCGAATAAAGGGGCTCGGGTTCGTCGATCACATAGCTGCGGGTCAGGTCGGAATGGTAGCCGTCGATACGCGCCCCCGTATCGACGAGGATCGCCTGGCCCTTCTCGAGGATCTGGTCACCATCGGCGCCATGGGGAAGCGAAGTGGCTGGGCCGAATGAAACAATGCAGAACGTGGAACCGCCGGTGGCGCCCAGTGTCTTGTGCTGTTCATCGATATAGCGGGCGACCTCGGAGGCACGGATTCCCGGCTTCATGATTGCATGAGCCCGCTTGTGCACCTCAAGCGTCAATCCCATGGCATATTTTATCAGCTCGATTTCCGACGCCGATTTGTAAAGCCGCAGTTGGCGTATCAAATGCGCTCCATCGACAAGGCGTTCGACGCCCAGGCTTCTGGCCAGGGCATGATAGATGAAGAGCGGCAAGGCATCGTCGAGCACGATGTGCCCCTTGATCCCGGCAAGCGAAGCAACCAGTGCAGCCGGGCTTTCCTCTTCGTCCCAGGTCGCGATGTCTCCAGCCAGATGCGGCAGTGTTTCGACCCGGCTGCGCTCGAAGGCTGGAACGATGTAGATGAGCGCGGTCGGCGTCACCAGCGCACCAAGCAATCGCTCGCTCTGGTGCCAGACAAGACCGGTGAAATAGCGAAGGCTTTCGCTGGCTCCGAGCAGGACAGCCGATACGCGGTTGATATCCATTTGCTCCCGCAACTTCCGCAGGCGCTCAAGCCGTTCGGTGTCGGAGATCGAGGCAGGGCGGACGGCGAGAGACATGTCGGCTGGCTCCTGGTGTGAGGTAATCATGGCCGCGTCGCGGACGGGGCACATGGTACCCGCTAGCCCTTCTTCGGCCAGGTGTCAGCGAGCCTGTAGCCTTCAGGCCATGGATCGTCGGGATCGAGCATGTGCTGATGCGTGCCGGTGATCCAGGCGCGGCCCGAGATTTCCGGCAACACCGCCGGACGCCCACCCACGGTCGTGGTACCGACGATGCGGCCCGTAAAGGTCGAACCGATGACCGAAACGGCAGTCAAACGATCTTCCAGCCCCATCTGTCCGCGCGCATGCAGCACGGCCATACGCGCCGACAAGGCAGTCCCGGTCGGAGAGCGGTCAACCTTGCCGGGCTGGATCGCCACCGCGGCACCGGCGCGCAAACCTTCAGCCGTGCGCTCGACGGCACCCGCGAACAGGCAGAACGAGAAGTGTTTCCAGGCCGGATTTTCCGGATGGTTAAAACCGAGAGCGGCGTTGGCCGCGTTGGTGATGCGCACGCCGAGCCGCGCGATATCGAGCGTTTCGTCCGGCTTGAGGGCAAAGCCCATCGCCGCCGCATCGACGATGACGAACGAGTCGCCACCATAGGCAGTGTCGACGGTGAGCGTGCCGAGCCCCTCAACCTCGAGCTTGGCATCCAGGCGGTCGGCAAAACTCGGCAGGTTGCGCACGAAGATGCGCTCGGCCTTGCCATTTCGGCACTCCGCCCGCACACGCACTAGGCCACCTGGCGCCTCCAGCGTGATCTCGGTCACCGGCTCCCGCATCGGCAGGATGCCGCTGTCCAAAAGCACGGTCGAAACGCAGATCGAGTTGGAGCCCGACATGGGCGGCGTGTCTTCCGGTTCCATGATGATGAAAGCCGCATCCGCCTCGGGATGTTTCGGCGGCACCAGCAGATTGACGTGCCGGAACACGCCGCCGCGCGGCTCGTTCAGCACAAAATTGCGCAAGATGTTATCGCGGGCGATCCAGCGGCTCTGCTCCCAGATGGTGTCGCCGGGCGGCGGTGTGACCCCGCCGACGATGACATCGCCCACCTCGCCTTCGGCATGCGCCGAAATCACGTGGATGGTTTTCGTGCTACGCATCAGAAACTCCTCAGGAAAGCCAGGCGGGCAGGCGCTCAGGCACGCGCCCGGTAAGTGCCGCGGTCACGCAATCGGCAAGGCTGCCGAGACGTACGGCACGGCCGGACAGGCCAGGTCCGTAATGGGCGTATTTGCCGGAATTGGTCATCACGGCGCGCGTGCGCGTCGGGAACACGGGCTCTGAAATCGAACACCAGCAAAGGTCCGGCACCACCTGCACGCCGCTTTGTTCAAGCCGCGCCAGCGTGCCATCGGTGCGGGCATCGGCGATGACCGCGTTGCCGGCGGTAACGATGACCGCCGCATCCGGATGGCGTGTGCGCCCATCGAGCACGGCCGCCAACGCGCGGCATTCCTCAAGCGATGCATGTGGACTGCCGATGGCGACGAGTTCGACCTCTTCCGGTCCCGCATTGAGATTTTTCCACGCTGCGGCGAGGTCGGCACGTGTGATGACGGCATGGTCGGCGTCGGCTGCGCTGGCGCCGTCAGCTTCGGGTGTCACCCCTTCGACATGCAGCATTGGCGCCGCTGAGGTCGTGCCGAATGCCGCACAGAGCGCCTTGAGATCGTCGCGCGAGGGTCTGGCCGTGCCAAGCCCGCGCAGCAGCGGAATGCGGTCCGGTGCGGCGTGGCCGGCGAGATAGCCGACCAGCGGCCAGAACGCATCATCGACGCCACTTGGGACCTCCACGTCGATGATACGTCGCGCCTTGCGGTGTTCGTCGAGATAGACGCCGGAAAGCGGGGCACGACCGGTCAGGGCGATGCACAGATCGAGGAAATCGGGATGCTTTGCGGTGCGGGCACCGAGCACGGAATTGGCGAAGATCACCGCATTGGACTCCGCCCACGCGACGGCCTCGCCACTCTTCGGCGCGCTGTCGAGCAGATAAGGCGAACAGGTGAATGTCGGCCTGCAGCCCATGCGCACATAAGCATCGGCAAGCCGTGCTGCGGGATCGCCGAAATCGTGGGCGACGCCCTGGGTCTGCCAGTTGGCGCGATCCACCGAGATGGCATTCATCGTCGTTGGAACCCGAACCCGCGCACCAAGCTCCGCCATCTTCTCGGCGAAGGTCAGGTTGGCGGGACTGGCATAGATACAGCCGTCGATATGCGCCTGCGTCACGTCCACCAGGCTGCGCGCGCCTTGCTGGACAGCCATGGCGCAGATGATGCGCATTGCCTGTTGGACGGCAATGCCACCCTGCCCCCCGAGCATGGCGCGATCCGCATCGGCAAGCTCGAGCGCGCCGTTGGCCGGCGGGCTCACCGACAGGCTCAAACCGTCAGCGTCGATGGCTGTATCGCTTATCCGCGCGGCCTTGGCGCTCGCCAGCGCGGCAAAGGCCTGCGGCGCCAGTCGCAGCACCGGCAGCGACTTGCCGAACAGTTCCGAAGCGATCAGCGCCCCGAGGGTCAGCACATCCTCGGCTTCCGAAAAGATGAGCGCTGCCGGCGCGCGCCCGTTCAGCACGAGATCCAGCAACACGCCAGATCCGGTGCAGGAACCCCGGCTCGACGGCATCATCAGGATAGCGCCGGTCAGGCAAACTCCGTGCAGCGGATGGTGAACGTCGATCACACACGCCGTAGTTGGGTCGACGCCACCCCAAAAACTCAGGGCTTCCTGTGTCGCGATGACGGCCCCTTGCGCTGCACCGCCAAGGACCGACCGGGCGAGAGCGCGCTCGTTCACTTGACGACGAACCCGTGCGCGAAAGGATCCCGGTCGTCGATGAAAATGGTGTTGATGCCGGTCATGCGTGCCCAGCCTGCGATCGAAGGAATGATCGCATCACGATCCGCGACCTTCGTGGCCGCTTCGACCCGGCCGTTGAACAGCGAACCGATGATCGATTCATGCACGAACTCGTCGCCGACCTTCAGCTTGCCCTTGGCGGCAAGCTGCGCCATGCGGGCGGAAGTGCCGGTGCCGCAGGGCGAACGGTCGATCGCCTTCTCGCCATAGAACACGGCGTTGCGCGCATGTGCGCCATCCTGGGTGGGCTTGCCGGTCCACTGGATGTGGCTGAGGCCCTTGATCTCCGGATGCAGCGGATGGACGAATTCGTATTTCGCATTGAGTGCGGCGCGCAGCTTTGGCGACCAGCCGACAAGCTCGCCGGCGGTGTGGTCGGCCATGTCGCGGAAATTCTTCTGCGGTTCGACGATGGCGTAGAAATTGCCGCCATAGGCGACGTCGACAACGATTTCGCCCAACCCTTCGACCTCAGCCGTCAGACCCTCGGCGTAGAGGAAGCCAGGAACGTTGGTGAGGCGGACCTCCTCCACGAAACGGCCTTCCTGGCGATAGGTGATGTCGACCTTTCCGGCAGGCGCATCGATGGAAAGCTTGCCCGGTTCGCGCGGCGTGATCAGGCCGTTCTCGATGCCCATAGTGATGGTGCCGATCGTGCCGTGGCCACACATCGGCAGGCAGCCGGACGTTTCAATGAACAGCACCGCAACGTCGCAGTCGGGCCGCGTCGGCGGATAAAGGATCGAGCCCGACATCATGTCGTGCCCGCGCGGCTCGAACATCAGCCCGGTGCGGATCCAGTCGAACTCGCGCAGGAAGTGCGCACGCTTTTCCAGCATGTTCGCGCCTTCAAGGCGCGGCCCGCCGCCCGAAACGAGGCGAACCGGATTTCCGCAGGTGTGTCCGTCGATACAGGAGAAGGTATGGGTTGCCATGGCTGGACCTTGGTCAAAAGCGTTGCGGCGAGAAGGATGTAGTGTCGATGGCGGGCCGTTGCCCGGTCAAGAGATCAGCAACGATACGCGCCGTCCCCGCCGACTGCGTCAAGCCGAGATGGCCGTGACCGAAGGCGTGAATGATATGCGGCGTTGCCCTGGCGGTGCCGATCGCTGGCAAGCTGTCCGGCAAGGATGGCCGAAAGCCCATCCATTGCACCCCACCACGCGGCTTGAGGCCGGGCAGAAACGCCTGTGCCTTCTTCAGCATGGCTTCGGAGCGGCGGAAATTCGGCGGCAGTTTCAGACCGCCGAGCTCCACCGCTCCGCCGACACGAATGCCTGTGGACAGGCGGGTGACGACGAAACCGTGACCGCCGAAAGTCACCTGCGTGCGCAGGTCGAAGGCGTCCTGCGGCAGAGTGGTGTTGTAGCCGCGTTCGGTTTCGAGCGGGATGATCTCGCCGACGGTGGCGGCGATGCGGTGCGAAAACGCGCCAGCAGAAAGCACGACCTTGCGGGCTCGGCGCATGCCGCCATCCGCGGCAACGACCTCGACGGCGTCCTCAGCCGGACGCAGTGCGGCGACTTCGACGCGCTCGATGGTGCCGCCCGCGTTGCGGAAGTGCTCGGCAAGCGCAAGCGTATACAGCCGGGGATCGGCGATGGAATACCAGCCGGGTGTGAAAGTGCCGTGGGTGAAGCGTGGCGCCAGGCCAGGCTGGACCTCCTCGATCTCGACCTTGCTAAGGTGGAGGAACTCGATGCCATGTTGTTCCCGCGCAGCCCAGCCTGGCAGCGAAGCCTTGAACTCCGCCTCGCCCTCATAGACCTGGAGATTGCCTTCCTTGCGCAGCATGGGCAGCGTGCCTGTCTGCTTCAGGAAAGGCTCAAGCTCGGCCTTGGACAGGTCCATCAGCGCGGTCTGGGCCGTGGTGGAGTGAGCCACACGCCTGGGCGAACAGGCGCGCCAGAAGCGAAACATCCAGGGCGCGATCTGCACGGCGTAGGCCGGCGGCACCGACAACGGCCCGAGCGGATCAAGCAGCCATTTCGGTGCTTTCTTCAGGATGCCAGGTGAGGCAAGTGGCAGGATGTCCGTGAAGGCGAATGCGCCTGCATTGCCTGCGGACGCACCGGCGGCCGGTCCCTCGCGGTCCAGCACCGTGACATTCAGCCCGCGCCCCTGAGCGGCGATCGCCGCCGAGAGCCCGACGACCCCTGCCCCGATGACGATGACGTCGACCTGCTTTTCCATTTTGCTCTCAATGCGTTGCCGCAAGGAACTTCTTTGTTTCGGCATGCTGCGGCGCGTCGAAGAGCTGCTCCGGCGGCGCGATTTCAGCCATGATGCCTTGATGGAAGAAGGCGACGCGATCGGAGACTTCGCGGGCGAACTTCATCTCATGGGTCACGCAAATCATCGTCATGCCTTCGGAAGCGAGCATCCTGAGCGTATCCAGTACCTCGCCCACCAGCATGGGATCGAGTGCGGAAGTCACTTCGTCGAACAGCATATATGTGGGAGACATGGCGAGCGCACGTGCAATCGCCATACGCTGCTGCTGGCCGCCCGACATACGGTTCGGGTAGACCGAAAGCTTCTCGGCGAGACCGACATGGGTCAACTGCTTCACCGCGATTTCCTCTGCCTTTTCCTTCGACAGGCCAAGCACCTTCCGCGGCGCCAGCATGACGTTTTCCAGCACTGTCAGGTGCGGGAACGCATTCCATTGCTGGAAGACGATGCCCACTTTTTGCCGGAGCTTGTTGAGGTCGGTGCTCTTGGCGTGGACATCGGTGCCATCGATGACCACCCTGCCCGACGCAATCGTCTCGAGCCCGTTGATGCAGGTGAGCAGCGTCGACTTGCCTGAACCGGAGCCGCCGATGACGGTGACGACCTCACCTTTGCGGACAGTCAGGTCGATGCCTTTCAGAACCTCCAGCGTGCCGAAGGATTTATGGACGTTTTCGATCTCAATCATTGGGTGACCAGCGTTCTTCGAGATACCTGCCGAACCGCGCAATGGGCAGGCTGATGACGAAATAGATGGCGCCGCACAGGAGCAGGATGAACAGCGGCTCCTGCAGGCGGGTGACAAGGATCTGCGAGGCGCGCAGCAGTTCGATGAGACCGAGCCAGAGCACGAGCGCGGAATCCTTCATGACGCCGAGCGTCAGGCCGATCCACGACGGCAACGATACACGCGTGGCGAGCGGCGCCACGATGTAGCGCATGTCCTGCCACCAGGTCATGCCGAGCGAGCGCGCCGCGCGCCGCGTGTTGACCGGCACTGCGTCGATCCCGCCGCGAACGATCTCGGTGCAGTAGGCTGCGGTATAGAGTGACAGCACCACGCAAGACGTGGTGAAGGGCGGCCAGCCCAGTTTCGCGATCGACTGCAAGGCGTTGCCCAGCACCAGCTGGATGAGCAGCGGTACCGACCGGAAAATATCCAGCGCAAAGGTGAGCGGCGCCGACCAGTAAGGTCCGAACTGGAAACGGATGACGCCAAACAGGATGCCGAGCACAGTGCCGGCGGCGACCGAAACCGCCGTCACAGCAAGCGTCATGCCGGCGCCCTGGGCCAGGAAAGCGAGATCACTCCAGGTGAGAGCTGTGCTGAACATTCCGACCCCGCCTCAATACCGGAACAAGCGCGCGGCAAGCAGGCGAGCAGCCAGCGTGACCGCCTTGGCGATGAGGTAGTAGATCACCGCTGCAAGCGCGAAGAATTCGAAGGTGCGGAACGAACGGGCGTTGAGTTCCTGCGTCACACCAGCGAGATCGGAGCTCATGCCGACGGTCACGCCGAGCGACGTCATCAGGATCGCCCAGACCATCTGGTTGGTGGCTGGCAGAAAGGCAACGCGCAGCATCTGTGGCAGCACGATGTAGCGGAAAGCCTGCAGCGGGCTCATCCCCAGCGAGCGGCCAGCGCGTGCCTGCGTATCGGGAATGGCCTTGAGCGCACCGCGGAAATTCTCGGCCAGGTAACCGGCATTGTTGAAAGCGATGCCGGCGAGAAGCGCCGTGAAAGGACTGAGGTGGATACCGAAATTGCCGAGGCCGAAATGCGCCATGTAGATCTGGAACAGTGCCGGCGTGTTGCGCGCCACTTCCACCCAGGCGGTGGCGATCCCGGAAAGGATACGGTTGTCCGCGAGCCGGAAGACGGTGAGCGCGATGGCCAGCGCAAGCCCGATCGCCATCGACAGAAGCGCAATTTCCAGGGTGACCAGCGCACCGTCGAGCATTTGCGGCAATGCCCTGAACGCCTGGTTCCAGTGGAAGGTGTAGCTGAACATCGCCGCTTCGCCTTTCGAAGGGATCGGCGGCGCGAGAGTTGCCTCGCGCCGCCTTTGAAACGGTCAGATCAGCGGTAGACGCCGTTCACCGACAGCGACGGCAGATCGCCGCCAACCCACTTCTTGTACAGCTCAGCATAACGGCCGGTACGGACCTGCTGGTTGATGAACAGGTTCAGGTAGTTGATCAGGCCGTATTCCTCGCGATTGGTGAAAAGCGCGACATAGTCGATGTCATAAGGCGCCTTGCCGACCACCGAAATGCCCGGGAACTTGCCCGTCTTCACGTTGGCCTGCGCAACCGTGGAAGTGGAGACCGTTGCGTCGATCTGGCCCTGGCTCAGTGCCAGGAAAACATCGGCCTGGGTCTGGTAGGGGCGGAATTCGCCGGCGCCCCATTCCTTGACCGACTTCTCGAGCGCGATCGCTTCGAACGTACCGGCAGTGGCACCGACCGTCTTGCCCTTCATGTCTTCGAACGATTTGATCCCTGACTTGTCATTGGCGGTGACGGCCATTTCGAAGGCGAAATAAGGAATGGTCATGCCCACGGTCTTGGCGCGCTCGAGCGTGTCGGAGGTCGAAGCGACGCCGACGTCGACGCGGCCGGACATCAGAGCCGGAATGCGCTCCGGGAAAGGCGTCTCCACGATCTCGGCCGTCACACCGAGCGCCTTGGCGAGATCGTTGCAGTAGTCGACGTCGAAGCCGATCGGATTGTTGCTCGCATCGCGCGCTCCCATGGGCGGGAAGTCGAGCACAACGGCGCAGCGCAAAGTGCCGGAAGCGATGATGTCGTCGAGCTTGTCGGCGTATGCCTGACCGCCCAGCGCGGTTGCGGCCATGAGCCCGAAGGCGAGGACCGAGATCTTCATGTTCTACTCTCTCCCTGAGTGTTGCCGGTCGGTTGACCGCGCGCACTATTTCGCGTCGTCGCGGACAAATCAATCACAAAATACAAATTGTATGCAGTGATTATACGATTTTAATAATTCTACCTGCCCGCGAACACCCTTCCAGCTCCTCAACCGGCGAAACTCTCGGGCAACAGAGCTTCCGGGACATTCTGATAGGCAACCGGACGCAGGAAGCGGCGGATAGACAAGGTGCCGACGCTGGTCGCACCGAAATTGGTCGAGGCCGGGTAAGGTCCGCCATGCACCTGGGCATCGACCACCTCGACGCCGGTCGGAAAGCCGTTGACCAGAACGCGCCCCGCCTTGCGTTCGAGGACAGGCATCAGGCGGCGCGCGGCCTCGGTGTCTCCTTCATCCATGTGGATGGTCGTGGTCAGCTGCCCTTCGAACCCGCGGGCGATTGTCTGCATCTCGTCCAGCGACCCGACCTTCACCACCAGGCCGAGCGGGCCGAAAACCTCTTCGCCCAGCGCATGATCGGACAGGAACTGCGCCCCGGTCGTCTCAAACAGATTGGGAGTGGCGGCGCGGCCCGAAGGCTCCGTCACGAGCAAAGGTTTGACCGAATTGCGCTGGGCAAAGCGCGCCTGCCCGTCGCGATAGGCCTTTGCGATGCCGTCCGTCAGCATGGTCTGCGCACCAACCTTGCCAAGCGCCTCGGTCGTGGCCCCGATGAAACGATCGGCATCGGCGCCATCGACCACGACGGCAATGCCGGGATTGGTGCAGAACTGCCCGGCTCCCAGCGTCAGCGAGCCGGCCCAGCCCTGCCCCAGCGCCTCGGCGCGCGCCTTCAGCGCCTCCGGCAGCAACAGCATCGGGTTGACCGAGCCGAGTTCGCCGAAAAACGGGATCGGCTCCGGACGGGCCGCGCAAAGGTTGAAGAGCGCCCGCCCCCCGGCAAGCGAGCCGGTGAAGCCCACGGCCTTGATCAGCGGATGCTGCACAAGCGCCTCGCCGACCTGACGGTTGCCGCCCTGTATCAACGAAAAGACCCCAGGATGCACCCCGGTCTTGGCGATCGCTGCTTCGATGGCCAGGGCGATGATCTCCCCAGTGCCGGGATGCGCCGAATGGCCCTTCACCACGACCGGGCAGCCTGCCGCCAGGGCAGCTGCCGTGTCACCGCCTGCTGTTGAAAAGGCCAGCGGGAAGTTGGAGGCGCCGAAGACGGCGACCGGCCCGACCGGACGCTGGATCAACCTGATCTCCGGTCGGGGTGCAGGCTGGCGTTCCGGCATGGCCGGATCGATGCGACGATCGAGATAGTCACCCTTTTCGATATGGTCGGCGAACAGCCGAAGCTGCCCCGTCGTGCGGCCACGCTCCCCTTGAAGCCGCGCTTCAGGCAAGCCGGTCTCCTGGCTGCCGATTTCAGTAATCGCCTCGGCGCGTGCCTCGATCTCGTCCGCAATGGCGCGCAGAAAGGCAGCCCGCGCTGCGCGCGACGAATTGGCGTAGCTCCAGAAGGCATCCTCTGCCGCTTCACAGGCGCGGTTGACCAGATCCACCGTCCCGACGGCAAAGGCGTGCGCAGGGCCATGCGCCGGAGCACTTTCAAAGGTGCCCGCACCGTCGAGCCATGCGCCAGCAACGAGGTGTTTTCCCTTTGGAGTGAAGGCCATGTGAGGCTCCTGTGCTGGATTTGCAGGGATTGGGTCGCGCGAATTGCGATTGTCGCTTATTTGTATACTCTATGTATGCAAGATATCAACCCAATCGCTGCCCCTATCGAGAGGAAGACCATGCCTGCAACCACCACCATGCCGACCGTCACGCTTCATGAGCGCGTCGAGGCGATCTTCAAAAAGGCGGGGTTGAACGACATCCAGGCGGGAGCGCTTGCCCGCGTCATCGTCGCGGCGGAGCGGGACGCCTGCAAGTCGCATGGCATCTACCGGATCGAGGGCGCGCTGCGCACCATCAGGGCGGAGAAAGTGGTACCGGATGCCGTGCCGGAACTGGTACAGCAGGACCACTCCGCGATCGTGCGGGTGAACGCCCGGCGCGGCTTCGCCAATCCCGCTTTCGAACTTGGCTTGCCGGTCCTGGTGGAACGCACCCGGGCTCTGGGTCTGGCGGCGCTCGTCATCAACGATTGCACACATTTCTCCGCGCTCTGGCCGGAAGTGGAGGCTTTGACCGGACACGGCCTTGCCGGACTTGCCATGTGCCCGAGCTATTCGACCGTCGCGCCGGCTGGTGGCAACAAGCCGCTGCTCGGCACCAACCCGATGGCTTTCGGCTGGCCGCGCGCCGGCAGATCGCCCTATGTGTTCGACTTCGCTACCTCCGTCGCCGCCCGTGGTGAAATCGAGCTGCACCGCCGTGCCGGCAAGCGTTTGCCCGAAGGCTGGGCGATCGATGCCGAAGGCCAACCCACCACTGATCCCGACGCGGCGCTTGCCGGTGCGATGCTACCCTTCGGCGGCCACAAAGGCTCCGCCATCAGCACCATGATCGAACTGCTTGCCGGTGTCATGATCGGCGACCTGATCAGCCCTCAGGTGCTCGACTATCTTGGCAGCACCACCCTCGCCCCTCCGCATGGTGAACTCGTTATCGCCTTTTCTCCCGAGGTGTTTGCGAAAGGCCGCGATGGCAATCCCCTGGAACGCGCCGAAGCATTGTTCGATGCGATTGCCGGCCAGGGAGCCCGTCTGCCTTCGCAACGCCGCTACGCGGCCCGCGCCAGGTCGGAAATGGACGGCATCACGCTCACCGAGGCCGAAATGGAACAACTCGACAGGTTGCTCGCACTGGGACTTGAGGCCGTAGCCTGAAAGATCTGCCCGGTCCCGTAAGGCTTCGTGTGCCGTCAAACAAAAAAGCCCTCCAACTCGGAGGGCTTTTTCCTGAAACACGTTGGAAATGTCAGGCCTTGTGTGCCTGCACGGCGCCAGGCAGCGTGCTCCACGCCGCATACCAGCTGTTGAACAGCTTGAACTGCGCCTCGCAATAACCACGCTGGCTGTCGCTCAGCGCATCGGTCTCGTTGAAGTGCAGCGTGTATTCCTTGTCGCCCTTCAGCACCATCATGTGCTTGAAATAGAGAACAAGGTCCGGGCCTTCGTCGAAGGAGGAGAGGACGCCAAGTGCCTGCTCCAGTTCCTGCGCGCGCTGACGCGCATCGACGTCGCCCGCCGCTGCAGCCTGGGACAGATTGCAGAGATGGATCACTTCCTTCGGCAGCACATTGCCGATGCCAGTGATGGCGCCGGTCGCGCCACAGTTGACGAAGCCATGGAAGACTGCGGTATCGACACCGATCATCAGCGACACGCCATCATCGCGGCTGGTGATGTTCTCGGCTGCGTAACGCAGGTCGGCATGGCCGCCGAACTCCTTGAAGCCGACGAGGTTGGAGTGCTCGGCCCGCAGCGCGAAGAACAGGTCGGCACGGGTAGCGAAACCATAATAGGGGCTGTTGTAGATCACCGCGGGCAGGTCAGGTGCTGCTGACAGGATCGCCTTGAAATGAGCCTTCTGGGCCGTCAGCGACGACCCACGCGACAAGACGCGCGGGATCACCATCAGGCCCTGTGCGCCGACCTTCTGGGCGTGCGCGGCATGGGCAACGGCCGAGGCGCTGTTGATGGCGCCGGTTCCGACGATCAGCGGCACGCCCGCCCTGACCAGGCGCTCGACGCCTTCCATGCGCTGCGCGTCGGTCAAGAGCGGCCAGTCGCCCATCGAACCGCAATAGACGACAGCCGACATGCCGTCGGCGATCAGCTGCTTGCCCTTGGCGACCAGGGCATCGAAATCGGGGCTGCGGTCCGCTTTGCACGGTGTCATCAAAGCCGGAATTACGCCGGAGAAAATCCTCGCCTTCATCTCAAAAGCTCCTGTTGGCCTGTCACTTCAGCAGAAGAAGCCATGGCGCAGCCGTGCGCAATCCCTGCCCTCGACAGCGATTATACTCTTTGGATTTTATTTGTCGACAAGAAATCGACAACGGTGTCACAAGGCGACGTTCAGGTGCCCGCCGCGCGTGAAAAGCTTCTGGATCTGGTCGACGATCTGCTCGGCATGCACCTTCGCCAGCCGGTCAGCCGCCTCGACATCGCGCGCAGCGATGACCGCGATCATGTCCTCATGCTCGTCGACAAAACGCTGTGGCAACTGATCGTCATAGGACTGGTAATAAAGACGCAGCAACCGCCGCCCCTCATTGAGCAGCCGGCCGAAGAGACTGGTGAAGTACGGGTTGCGACCGGCTTCCGCGATCGCCGAATGCAGGTCGGCATTGGTGGCGATCATCGCCAGCGCATCCTGTTCCTCGACGGCCTTCGCGAACTCCGCCTGATGTGCTCGGATCACCCTCAAGTCCTCCGGACGATGATGTTCCGCGGCAAGGCGTGTGGTGATGCGATACATCAGCACCAATGCATCGAAATACGTATGCATGTTCAGGAAATCGATGTTCGACACCATGGTCGACCGGTTGGGCAATGTGTCGATCAGTCCTTCGCCGGCCAGTCGCACCAAGGCCTCGCGAATGGGCGTACGCGACATCTTGAACCGCTCGGCCAGCTGCACCTCATCGATCGGGCTGCCCGGCGGCAACACAAGGTCAAGGATTTCGTCACGCAGAAGGTCGTAGACGACCTTCACACCGGAGCCACGCTTGCGTTCTGGGTGGGAAGTCTTGTCGGCAGCGGTCATCTTAAAACCCTCATGTCGACAAAATGCATACGTTCCACAGGCGCACGGATCAAGGCTGGATGCGGTTAGATCACATCCTGGCGGGCGCCCGCGGTCATGTCAGCGCACAACGGAAACGGTCAACCCGCTCCAACCGTCCTGCAAAGAGCTATCTAGGCCGGCAGTATCTTGCCGGGGTTCATGATGTTGTCGGGATCGAGCGCGCGCTTGATCTGCCGCATCACGTCGAGACCATGGCCATGCTCGGCCTTGAGGAACCCGACCTTGCCCTGGCCGACGCCATGCTCGCCGGTGCAGGTACCCTCCATGGCAATCGCGCGCATGTTGAGGCGGGCTACGAACCGCTCGACCAGTGCCACCTCTCCGGCGTCCTCGGGATCCATAAGTGCCAGCACGTGGAAGTTGCCGTCGCCGGCATGGCCGACGATCGGCGCGATCAGGCCCATTTCGGCAATATCGACCTCGGTTGCGGCCACGCACTCGGCCAGCCGCGAGATCGGCACGCAGACATCCGTCGACAGCCCCTTGGCGCCGGGCCTCAGCGTCAGTGACGCCCAATAGGCGTCATGGCGGGCTTTCCAGAGTTTGCTGCGCTCTTCGGCGACCGCCGTCCACAGGAAGGGTCCGCCGCCATTTTCTTCCGCGATCATGCCGAAGGTCTCGGCCTGCTCGGCCACCCCCGCATCACTACCATGAAACTCCACGAACAGGCATGGGCTCTCGGGATAGTCCAGCCTGGAATAGGTCTTCATCGCCCGCATCTGCAAGGCATTGACCAGTTCGATGCGGGCGACGGGAATACCCATCTGGATGGTCTGGATCACCGCTTGCGAGGCAGCTTCCAGCGTCGGGAACGGACACACGCCTCCCGAAATCGCCTGCGGGATGCCCTGCAGTTTCAGCGTCAGTTCCGTGATGATCCCGAGCGTGCCTTCCGAGCCCACCATGAGGCGGGTGAGATCATATCCCGCCGAGCTTTTTCTGGCGCGTCCGCCTGTCTTGACGATTTCGCCGTCCGCCATGACAGCGACCAGCGACAACACGTTCTCGCGCATCGTGCCGTAGCGCACGGCATTGGTGCCTGATGCGCGCGTCGCCGCCATGCCGCCGAGCGTGGCGTTGGCACCGGGGTCGATCGGAAAGAACAGGCCGGTATCGCGCAGATGCTGGTTGAGCTGCTCGCGCGTCACGCCGGGTTCCACCCGGCAATCGAGATCCTCGATATTGACTGCCAGGATCCGGTTCATGCGCGAGAGATCGACCGAAATGCCACCACCCGGCGCGTTGACGTGACCCTCCAGAGAGGTGCCGACACCAAAGGCGATGACCGGCACGCGATGCTCCACGCAGGTGCGCACAACCGACTGCACCTCTTCGATCGTCTCGCAGAAGGCAACGCCATCCGGCGCCTGCGTCGGGATGTAGGTGGTGGTGTGAGCATGCTGCTCGCGAATCGCCTGCCCGGTCTGAAACCGCTCGCCGAGCTGCTGTTTCAGGATGCCGAGCACGGCAGCGATGCCGTCCTCATTGCGTTCGACCGGTACGAGGTCGCTCAGAGCCATGCTTTCCTCCGCGATTGGACCATCGCGGCCCTTGTTCTCGAATTACAGCTGCTTAAAGCATGTCGCACAAAAGTGTGCAGCGGTTTTGCGATGACGACATGCGTGAAACAAAGACCTGCTTGCACGCCGTGTCTAGCGGATCGAATTAACATTCGATCCAGTAGCATGTCGTCAGTGCATTGTTCGGTAGCGCCAGAGGAAACATCACGATGTCCATCCCCGCCCCTTTCATCTCCCGTGTCATGGACATCGAGAAGGACTGGATCGACTACAATGGTCACCTCAACATGGCCTATTACAACGTGCTGTTCGACCGTTGCTCGGACGACGCTTTCGAACTGATGGGCATGGGACCGAATTATGCCCGCGACCGCAAGCTCACCATCTACACCGCCGAAGTTCACGTCTGCTATGTGCAGGAGCTGCATCTCGACCACAAGGTCACTGCCACCTTCCAGCTTCTCGATCACGATGAGAAGCGGCTGCGTGTTTACCAGGAAATCCGCCATGTCGACGGTTGGCTGGCGGCGACATCGGAATCGCTTTCCCTGCATGTCGACATGGCCGGGCCGAAGGTTGCCCCCTTCCCGGCGGATGTGATGGCCAGGGTCGAGGCGATGCGCGAAGCCCATGCCGGCCTGGCCATGCCGGAACGTGCCGGCCGTTCGATCGGCATCCGCCGCAAGGCCGGCTGAAAACCACGCCGTTAACCTTAATCATTACTGAACGGGGAGAACCCGCTTGATGCCGTTGAGCGAATCGACGGCACGCCCGAAAACATCATCTCAGGGGTGACTAGAGCGTTCTTCATGGGAACACGGAAACGCTCTAACTCCTTGTTTTTACGCAATTCCAAACAGAAAACCGCTTCGCACTTTTCCTGGAATTGCTTTGGGAAGCCTAGGAGAAGGCCAGCTGCAGTCTGGCCGGATACGCGCATGAAAATCGATATCGAGGCTCTCTCGGAAAAGCTGGCGGCCGACCCGCGCATCAGTGACTACGATTTCTGGCGTTCGTTGAAGAACCTGAACAACGAAATCTTCCAGATCGCCAACTCGAACGAGCCTATCCCGTTCGACATGCTGCGCTGGCGTGCGGTCATCAAGCAGGCGCGTTCCAAACGCGGCCCCGTCTAAGTTACCCAACCGGCTCCGTCGGGCCGTAGCGAGAACCAGCATGTCCCGAATTTATCGCGCGGCTCGGCGTGCGCGACCGCTCAGGCGAGCGCCAGCGTCGACAGAAGCGCGAGCAGGAACGAAGCCGCCACCATCGCAGCATAGGCGCGCGGCAGATCGAAAAGGATCATGTGGCCGGCGATCCAGGCGGTGCCCGCTGCACCCAATGCATAGAGGAAGCCGTTACGGTGGCCGTAGACCAGATTGGCCGCCATCAAGCCACCGATGATGAGCGCACCGAAAACCACGATCACGGCAATGGCTGCCTTGTCGAAATTGTCGTCCACCGTGGTCGGGGGTTTGGAATCGAACGGTTCTTGCATGGCCTCGCCTTGAATGGTTGGCGCGGACAGACTTAACCGACCGCGCCAAAGGAGCAAAGACTAAACTCGTCCGTCGCGACGATAACAAGGCGCTACTGTGGATTTCAGGAAACGCTTGCCGAAATTATTCGTGAAGCCGGCGACCAACGCGGAACCTGAGGCCCGATCAATCCTCCCCGACGATCTCCATGAAGCGGATTCGGTTGCCGAACGGGTCGATCACCTCGACCTCCAGCCGACCGTCCTCCTTCTCCAGCCCCGGCTTCATGTAGCGATAATCCTTCGCCGCCAGTTCACGCTGGAAGGCCGCGGCACCACTCATATAGACGACCATGTTGCCGCCCGGACTGGCATCGCCCGAATGCTCGGACAGATGCAGCCTGAGGCCTGCACGCGACACCTGGGTGTAGAGTGGGAAGTTGTCGCCGTAGCGATGCTCCCAATCGACGCTAAAGCCCAGGAACCCGAGATAGAATTCGTGCGCCTTGGCGACGTCGAAAATGCGCACGATCGGCACGGCCTGCTCGAACACGATGCCGCTGGGAGCTTTCTCAGCGGGTGTCGTGCCCTCGCCGCGCTCGATCCGTGCGGACAGGATGTTCCAGGTTTCCAGCCCGAACTGGCGCGCGACAATCTCCAGCGCCTCGGAATGGAGAATTTGGATGTTCTTGGTGGCAAGCGCCTCGCGCATGGCTTTTGCCATCGCCTTGGCATCGAGGAATGTACGCATGCTCTGCGATCCTTCTCGTCGGGACGAAAAGCTTCACCGGGGCCCGCATTGCCGGTGCCTTCGTCCCTGGGACAAGGACCAGACTGGATGATGACGACGCATTCGCCATACCTTTTCAGGGCGCGGGCTGCCGGCTGCGTCGAGCCGTTGCCGGACGCTATCGATGTCGCATCGGGCCGTCAACAGTGCTCAAAGTCGTCGAATCCGGGAACAGTGTGTGAACATTGCTGGCCTTTCTCGCCCGAATCACTACATTCGGAGAGGAAATGGCCGGCGATCACGACATGCCCTTCTTCGACGAGGACGACGCTCCGCGTTTCGACGCCGCGCGTGCATCGTCCTCACAGGCAGCCCCGTCCGGCATCGTGGCTCGCGCCATGGCGGCGCGTCAGGGCCACAACAATCCACCTGAATATCTGAAGGGTCTCAATCCCGAACAGCGGCAGGCGGTGGAAACCACCGAAGGCCCGGTGCTGGTGCTGGCGGGCGCGGGCACCGGTAAGACGCGCGTGCTCACCACCCGCATCGCCCATATCCTGGCCACTGGCCGCGCCTTCCCCAGCCAGATCCTCGCCGTCACCTTCACCAACAAGGCGGCGCGCGAGATGAAGCACCGCATCGGCGTGCTTGTCGGCGAGGCGGTCGAGGGCATGCCATGGCTGGGCACCTTCCACTCCATCGGCGTCAAGCTGTTGCGCCGCCATGCCGAACTGGCCGGCCTGCGCTCCGATTTCACCATCCTCGACACCGACGACGTCACCCGCCTGATCAAGCAGTTGATCCAGGCCGAGGGGCTGGACGACAAGCGTTGGGCGCCGCGGACCTTCGCGCAGATGGTCGATACCTGGAAGAACAAGGGCCTTGCCCCCGACGAGATTCCGGAAGGGGATGCCCGCGCCTTCGCCAATGGCCGCGGCCGCGAACTCTACCGTGCCTACCAAGAACGGCTTACCACGCTGAACGCCTGCGATTTCGGCGACCTGCTGCTCCACCCCATCCGCATTTTCCGCAAGCATCACGACGTGCTGGCCGAATACCATCGCAAGTTCAAATACATACTCGTCGACGAATACCAGGACACCAACACCGCGCAATATATGTGGCTGCGGCTCCTGGCCCAGCGACCAAAACAATCCAGCGCAGGCTCCACGACCGAAGGTCGCGAGCCCGACTGGGCGACCGAGCCGTTGCGAGGCCCCCGCGGAGCGCCCGCGCCTTCAGGCGCGGAACAGCGCGCGAGCGAAAACAAGGTCAACATCTGCTGCGTCGGCGACGACGACCAGTCGATCTATGGCTGGCGCGGTGCGGAGGTGGACAACATCCTGCGCTTCGAGAAGGACTTTCCGGGCGCCACCGTCATCCGCCTGGAACGCAACTACCGCTCCACCGCCCATATCCTCGGCGCGGCTGCCCATCTCATCGCCCACAACGAGGGTCGCCTCGGCAAGACGCTGTTCACCGATCGCCCGGACCCGGAAGACCCCAGGGTCAACGTGCACGCCGCCTGGGATTCGGACGAGGAAGCGCGTGCCGTCGGCGAAGCCATCGAGGCCTATCAGCGCGGCCGTCACAAGCTGAACGACATGGCGATCCTCGTGCGCGCCTCCTTCCAGATGCGCTCCTTCGAGGACCGTTTCATCGAGATCGGGCTCAATTACCGGGTTATCGGCGGTCCGCGCTTCTACGAGCGCCAGGAAATCCGCGACGCCATGGCTTTCCTGCGCGTCGTTGCCAATGACGGTGACGATCTCGCTTTCGAGCGCATCGTCAATGTGCCGAAACGCGGGCTGGGCGACGCCACCATCCGCCAGATCCACGACACCGCCCGTGCGCTTGGCGTGCCGATGCTGGAAGCATCGGCCAGACTGGCCGAAAGTGACGAGCTGAAGCCCAAGCCGCGCGCGGCATTGCGGGAAGTTGCCGCCAACTTCACACGCTGGCGAAGCCTGATCGATTCCACGCCGCACACCGAACTCGCCGAGATGATCCTCGAGGAGAGCGGCTACACCGACATGTGGAAGAACGACCGCTCAGCCGAAGCGCCGGGGCGGCTGGAGAACCTCAAGGAGCTGATCCGCTCCATGGAGGAATATGAATCGCTGCGCGCCTTCCTCGAACATGTCGCGCTGGTGATGGACGCCGAGCAGAACGAGGGTCTCGACGCCGTTTCCATCATGACGCTGCATTCAGCCAAGGGCCTGGAATTCGAGACCGTTTTCCTGCCTGGCTGGGAGGAAGGTCTGTTCCCCCATCAGCGTGCGCTGGACGAAGGCGGCCGTTCGGGGCTGGAGGAAGAGCGGCGGCTGGCCTATGTCGGCGTCACCCGCGCCAAGAAGAACCTGCACATCTGGTTCGTCTCCAACCGCCGCATCCATGGGCTGTGGCAATCGACGATTCCCTCGCGGTTCCTTGATGAATTGCCGGAAGCGCATGTCGAGGTGCAGGAAGGCAGTGGCTCTAGTTACGGCGGCTATGGCAATCCTTATGGCGGCGGTGCCTTCGCTTCAGGCCGAGGCGGCTTTTCGGCCGGTCGCCAGAACCCGTACGGCGCCTCCCGCTTCGACAGCATCGGCTCGCCTTCGGGCGGCCGAGCGGCGCGCGGCGATCAGGGCGGCTCCTTCTCCAACAGCTACGCCACCCCAGGCTGGCAGCGCGCGCAACAGAACCGCACCGAAGCGACCGACCGCAACTGGGGCACGCGCAGCGGCCATCAGGTCGAACGCATCGGTTATGGCGAAGTCGATTCCGGCTATGGTGCCGGCCGTACCTCGGTGAAAGGCCGCACCATCGAAGGCGAACTGGTGGCAAAGTCAGTGGCCGACGCGCCGTCAGCCTTCAAGGTTGGCGACCGCGTCTTCCACCAGAAGTTCGGCAACGGCAACATCGCGGCGATCGACGGCAACAAGCTGACCATCGATTTCGACCGCGCCGGGCAAAAGAAAGTGCTGGACGGGTTCGTGACAGTGGTTTGACCCGAACCGGCTCGCGCCTTGATCGGTCCGTCAATTCTATCCGTTGAATTCCACTCGCCGAAACAGCCGCACAGGCTTCATCGCAGCGCGGCCTATGACGCCTTTCGCCTCCAGATCGAGCTGGACGGCCTTTAACCACCAACCCGCCTTCGCCCCACCAGGCCACAGATCGTCAGGCAGGTCCGGCAGCAGCGCATCCTTGGCTTCCGCCACCGTCAAACCGGGCGGATCGTTGGGCAGAACGGCGAGCAGCGCCTTGCGCATCGCCATGTATTTGGTGCGGTCCACCTTCTGCCTGTGATGCGGCGAGACGACGTTTTCGATCTCTATCCTGTCGGCGGAATCAGGCATTGATTTCTCCGTTGACCGCTATCCTCGGGCTGCGAAAGCCCATCGCCGCCCACGCGCGGAACAGGCGCCAATAGAATGCCAGCGATTGCTGTTTCAGGTTCGGGACATCGTTCGGCAGGACCGAAGCGTCCGGCAGGTCCGCCGTCATCGTCCGCAGCTCGAGCGGCGGCAACGTACCTTCGGGCCACAATCCCGCGTATAGGCTGAGCCAATGCCCGCCCTTGAACTCGAGGAAGACCGGCGTGTTGCAGCAGGAAGCCACGACCCGGCGGGTTCCGGCCTGCGGCGTAAGACGAAACTCCTTCAAATGATCCGCCCCACGCAAGATCCGGACATGATCCTTGCGGTGAAAGACGAAAGGGGTCGCGCCATTCCTGTCCACGACCTGTTTGGCACCGGGGAGCTTTTTCAGCCGTGCCCCTGCCTCGCGGCAGCTGTCGCAACAGCATTCCACGCTCATCATCGGCGTTGAGCCGACTTCCAGCTGAACCTTGCCGCATGTGCAGCCAATCATCGTACTCATGATGTTTGTCCCTCCTCCGGACGGCCGAAAAGCAGTCTGATGTATTGATCGAGATGGTCGAGGCTTTCCCGCGCCAACGCCGGATCGTTACCGGCCTTGGCCATGACGAAGGCCCCCTGGATCACCGTCTGCGTGTGTCGTGCCAGGCTCTCGGCCGTCCAGCTCCCGGAGACGCGGTGTTTTGTCCGGGCCGCCTCGATGTCGGCTTCCAGCGTGGCGGCATGGCCGAGGATGCTGCGCCCACAAGCCTCGCGAATGGCTGGGGATGTCGCATAGACCTCCTGCACCATCGTGCCGACAAGGCAGCTGAACTGCGCGATCTCGCCCTCGATGATCGACTTGCGGAACGCGACATAGGCAAGCACCCGCTCGAGCGGATCGTCCGGCGCATGATAGGGAGCAGCGGCAAAAAAGGCCGTTGTCCCAGCCGACCAGTCATCAGCCGCGGCAATGCCCAGCGCATCCTTGCTTTTGAAGTGATGGAAATACGCGCCCTTGGTCACCTCCGCCGCCTGGCACAGGTCTTCGACCGAGGTTGCTGTGAAGCCCCTGGCCCGAATGACATCGCGCGCAGCGTCGAGCAGCCTGTTTCTGGCATCACCACGGTCGGGATTGGTCTTGGTCGGCCTTGGCATTCCCAATACATACCGTACGTATGGTATGTATGCAAGTTTGAATTTCGTGATGGTTTTTCTTGTGCCGGGAGCGGCCCGAACCACCCGCTAGACCAAAAGTAAACACATGCCCCGCCCTTCCCTTGCGTCATTTTTTCCATGCCCGGGGCCGAAAATTCTTGCCAGCGAGCGATTTTGCCGCTTTCTTGCCTTTTTAGGAGGGTTTTTCGCGGCGGGCTCCAATCCAACGAGGGGCGACACAGGGATTGGTTAACCATCTTTGTCCATCCTTTGAGATAATCGGCAAAGGACCGCCACGCGCGACCGGTATTCCGGCGAGCGAATGGGTAAGGCGGTTTCTGCGTGTTGCGCCGATTGAAGGAAGTTCGGTCGGCATGGCGTTCGTGCGTGAAAAATTCCGGGGCAATGGCCCCGCCTCTGGATTCAGGACAGTGCTGGCCCGCTCCGCAAGGATCGCAGGCTGGGTGGCCATCCCCACAGCGGGTGCCGTGCTGGCGATGTGGTCGCTGGCCACCGTCGCTGGCGCCTACTCCGCAGCAACCTCGATCCGCGCCAATGCGCATTTCCTGCCGACGCGCGTCAGCGTGGCCAGCGCCGACGCACGCTCGATGGAAGCGGCCTCCAAGCTCAAGCAGGCCTTGGTTGCACATGAATGGGCCAAGCGCCGTCAAAAGGCGGCAGCGGAAGAGGCAGCCGACAAGGCTGAAAGGCTGGCAGCCACCGAGGCTGTCCAGAAGCAATCGCCATTGGATGAGCGTTTCGCGCGCGCCCTCGGCACGCCGGATGCCGATCGCTTCGGTCCAGGCATTGGAGAGCCGGAGCGTGCTGCGCGCGTCGCGCTCGCCCTCGCCACTCCGTCACAGATGGAATTCGGCTTCGCCGACGCCACCCCCACCCCGGATTCCGCGGTGCGCGAGGTTCTGGTGGCAAGCCTCGTCCTGCCCAACCAGGAAGATGATGCCGACGATGAGGAACAGGTGGCGCTCGCCGACACCGGCGAACTGATCGAAGGTCCCGATTTCGCAGCCGTGCCAGAGAACGCACCGCTGCCGGCCTATCGTCCGCGCGCGGAAGAGAGCACCAAGCCCGAGACCCGCCGGCGCGCCGAGGCTGAGCCCGAAAGTGCCGACGAGCCTGTGCGCAAACCGACGAAACGTATCAGCCAGCCGGCCCAGCCTGTGCTCGCCTATGCCCGACCAGACAATCCTGCCGAAGCGGCGGTCTTGGTCAGGCTTTCCGCAATCTGTTCTCCTCGCCAGGCGACTCGAGCGCCAGGGCGGGCAGCGGCACCGCCGTTTACGATATCGCGTCGGCCACCGTTACCATGCCCGACGGAACCCGGCTGGAAGCCCATTCCGGCATCGGCTCGATGGCTGACAACGTGCGCTATGTGAACCAGAAGATGCGCGGCCCGACTCCACCCGATACCTACAAACTGTCGATGCGCGAATCTCTGTTCCATGGTGTCGAAGCGATCCGCCTCACCCCCGTGGACGGCAAGGTCAAGCATGGCCGCACCGGCTTGCTGGCGCACTCCTACCTGCTGCGCGGTGGCCGTGCGGAATCACATGGTTGCGTCGCCTTCAAGGACTACAAACGCTTCCTCGCGGCGTTCAAGCAAGGCAAGATCAAGCGTCTGGTCGTGGTTGGCGGCGGTGGCAGCTCGCGGCCCAAGGCGACAACCGTGGCCGATAACGGCCGCGGCGTCTGAGATCGGCCATTCTGAATCGAGGACCGCTGCCGTGCAGCGGTTCCAGTGTTCGTAGAGACTGCGGATCCTACTTCCGCATCTCTTTCAACTTGTCGGCAACGGTCGCCGCAAGATCGGCATAGCGCTCTTCCAGTCGTTCGGCAGCGGTGATCACCGGGAAATCGTGGCCGAATTTCTCCAGCGCCTGCTTGAGCTTCTCGGCAAAATCAGCCTGCTTGTCGAGCGCCGAAAACAGCGCCAGCACCTGCTCGGCGCTGATGTCGGGATGCGCAAGCATATCGGGCACCTCGCGGCCCATACGCTCGCCGGTCGCCGTTTCCTGCTTCAGTATCTCCAGCCAGTCGGTCACGGAAAGAACCTGTATTCTCGATCCACCCTCTTCTAGCGGGTTTGGACCGGATACGCCAACCACCGGCATAAAACCTTCTCTTCTTGGGAAAGAAAACAAATACACCTGCGTCCGCAAGTTGATGCGGCTGCGATGGGTGATCGAGCAAGATCAGCTCTATTTCTACTACAGTACATACGGAAAAGGTAATATATCCTTATCCATTTTCTGCGATCCTGATCTTGCAGGCAACCAGCTTGCAACTCCGCCTTGAGCGGTACCTCAAGCCCCTTCCGCCTCGCATGCGCAGACGGAAGGGGTTTAGGGCCGCCTCCCCTGGGGACCTGCCGTATGTCGCTCGACATTCCAGCGCCGAAGCAACCGACCGGATTCCGGGATAAATAATGGCCAGGAAGCGCGGCGGATTTGTCTTTCTAACCGCCGGCGCCATATTCGGCCTTGCGAGCGCGACGGCACGGGCCGGCGAAACAATCGAGCCGACCGTCACCACCAGCATCGAGCGCCACTACACCACCAATGCGATGGAAAGCGACCGGCCGATCGCCGACTGGTACTCGCTGCTGCGTAGCACCCTGTTCCGCAAATGGGGTGACAACGACGCCTACATTTCGCTCAACGCCGAAGGCCGGGCGACCCGGCATGACTCGGTCGCCATCGAGGACGACACCGCCGGCGGCGTTCAGGTTCAGGCGTTTCGCCGCTTTGCCGGCGGGCTCGAACTGCGCGGCACACTCGCCTACAACGCCACCAGGGATGGTGACCACATCGACATCGGTCCGTTCACCATCGGGACACGCACGCTGAAGCAGGTCGCCAGTGGACAGGTCCAGGTCGGGCTGGACCTGGGCAACCAGATGGCCCTCATCGTCGATGCCATGACAAGCCTGGAGAAGGTCGGCCTCACCCGTTTCGAAGACGACATCTTCCTGCCCGCCCGACTGGACCCCGACAAGCGCAACGTCCAGATCGCCCTCAAGCTCATCCGAACCGTTGGCCAGTTCACCTTTGGCGTCCAGGGTTCGGCGCTGCGCAGTGCCGTCGAGCGACTTGGTGACCCACTTGTCGGCGTTTCGTTCAATCAGTTCGGACTGCGCGGCGAGATTACCTACACGGGCGTCGGCGGAGCAACTGCTGCATTGGCGCTGGGTGCGGAACTGCTTGACGGCGCCGATGATACCTATTCGCGCATCCGTCCAGCCTGGCAGCTATCGGTTGTCAAACCACTTCCCAAAGGGTTCGAACTGCGCGGAACGTGGTACGGACGCTACGAAATCGCGGACAGTGACGATCCACTGGCTTCATGGGTCAATCGTGGTGAATTCGAGATTTCCTACAAACTACGGGAAAACCTGAAATTGGCGTCCGGTGTCGCCTGCGAGTTCAAACGCAACCTGCTTTGGGAAAATGTCGAGCGCAAGCGCGTCTTTTATGCCGAAGCCACTTACGACGCCAGCGCCAAGGCATCGGTGGTGCTGAGGGTGGATGTCAACCGTATCCACAAAACGGTAATCGACATCGACGAGAACACCGTCGACACGTTTATCGGCCTGCGCGCCAAGATCTGATCATGTCCGGCAAGTAAAAAAGGAAAAGCGGAAGGGGTTGCAAAACCCTCCCGCCCCTTCGGTTGCCTGGTTCAGGCAAACCGCCCCTTTTTGTTAGCGACCGAGCTTGTACTTGTTGCCGCCGCCCAGAATGCTGTTGGTGACCTTGCTGACACCGGTTCCAACGCCGAGCAGGCCAACGCCCACGCCATTGAGGATGCCACCCACCTGGGTGTTGTTGCCGCTCAGGATCGGCGAACCGTTCAGGATGCCAATATCGCCGAGGGCAATACCGGGAGAAATGTTGATGAGTCCACCGCCCGAGTTGTTGTTGTTGCCCCGGGAACCGAAACCGCCGGCATAAGAGCTGACAGTCGAGAATGAAACAACTGCGACAGTGAGTACAAGTGCGAATTTCTTCATGACTTCTCTCCTATTTACAACAGTGTTTACTTCCGCCTATTCATCAGTACCTCTGGGATTGGATAGTACACACCACCCAAAAACGCACAAGTATGAGCAAGTCATAATTTAAGAATACATGGCGTTTTCCATTTTTTAACTTTAATGTTTTACGTTAAATAATTTGGTTACCATGATTGGTTAAGACGAAACTGCCGTAGACCTGCACGGAAACTCTCGGCAAGCCACCATGGTTAAAGCGGAGCGATGTGCGTCGTCGGAAGCTGTTAGGCTTGGCGTTCCCAGTGATCGAGAAAGTTCTCGATTTCCAGCGCCTGCATGTCCGGAATAGCCTTGGCGAGCTTCTCCGGCGGCCAGTCCCACCAGGTCAGCGCTTCAATGCGCGCTGCAATGTCTTTCGAAAACCGTCGGCGCAACGGTTTGGCCGGGATACCGGCGACAATCGTGTAGGCGGGAACATCCCTGGTCACCACGGCGTTGGCACCGATCACCGCGCCGTTGCCGACTGTCACCCCGGGCAGGATCACCGCACCGTGGCCGATCCACACGTCATGGCCGACGCTGACCGGTTTCGAGCGCCGACGCTCACGGAAATCGCCGTCGACACCGAGCCAGCGGAAATACTCATTCGGCCGGTAGCTGACTTTATGGGTAGTCAGGCGCTCCATCGGATGCTCAAGTGCATTGATGCGCGTGTTGGCGGCAATCGAGCAGAATTTGCCGATGGTCGCGTAGATCGCTTCGGCGTGGCGTTCGAAATAGGAGAAGTCGCCGACTGTCACCTCGCGCAGGACGACGCGCTCGCCGATGGCCGTATAGCGGCCAAGCCGGCACGATTTCAGTTCCGCGGTCGGATGAATGCGCGGTTCCGGATCCTTGGGCACGAGGTCTTCGGTACGGTCCATGACGCGGCTTTACGCGCCGCCAGCACGCCCCGCAAGCCGTTCTATTGCGGCTTGCCGTTCTTCCAGGTGACGTTCTGGCTGTACAGCGGCACGGTCGAGATCGCCATCTTGGCCGATCCATCCTGCACCTGGCGCGAATGCGAAAGATAGACCAGCGTATCGTTGGCCTTGTCGTAGATCCGGTTGACCACCTGTTTCTTCCAGATCAGGCTGATGCCCTGCTTGAACACCTCTTCGCCGCCCTTGCTGAAGTCGATGTCTCCGATGCTGATCGGCCCTGTCTGCTGGCACGAGATCGCCGAATCCGACGGATCTTCGAACCAGTTGCCCTTCTGCAGCCGGTCGATGACGCCGCGATCGAAATAGGAGACGTGGCAGGTAACCCCTTCCACCTTGGGGTCCTTGATTGCCTCAACGACGATATCATTGCCGAGCCAGTCGACGCCGACTTTGCCGACCTGCTGTGCCAGGGCCACCCCGGTCACACCGACAAAACAGGCTACGAGCGCCCCGCCGAGCAGTTTTCGCGTGGTTTGAGAGAACAAGAAACCCTCCTTGGGCTGGCCGATTGTCCGGTTCAGTTGGGGCTGGGAAAGCCGTCTTGCAAGCCTTGATGCACAGGGGTTGCGGCAATGACGCGCTTTGCGCTCATTCCGGCAAGACGATAAGGTCCCGCTCGAACCTGATTTAATTGCGCGGCTTCCTCCGAAAAATCTGGCTGCGACATAAAAATATCTCTGTCCTGAAAGATTCCCATGATGCGCTTCATCCTCGTCGGCATTCTCGTGCTCATGGTGGCCATGATCGGCTGGATGAGTTTCGAGTGGTATCACGCCCGCTTCAGCGGCCAGCCCTACGGCGCGCCCTTCGCGCTTACTGACCAGGCCGGCAAACCCGTCACCGAAGCCGCTTTCCGCGGTCAGCCGACGGTCCTGTTCTTTGGTTTTACCCATTGTCCGGAAGTTTGCCCGACCACACTCGCCCAGATGGCCGGCTGGCTGGATAAGTTGGGCAACGAGGGCAAGGACATCAAGGTCTATTTCGTCACCGTCGACCCTGAGCGCGACACGCCCGATATCATGAAGAGCTATGTCAGCAACTTCTCCGACCGCATCACCGGCATCACCGGCGAGCCCGACAAGGTGCGCGCTATGGCCAAGTCTTTCGGCATCTATTTTAAACGGGTCGACACAGGTGGCGGCGATTACAATATGGATCACACTGCATCGGTGCTGATGCTGAACCGAAAGGGCGACTGGTTTGGAACCATCGCCTATGAGGAAAATCCCGATACCGCACTTGCCAAATTGAAGCGGCTGGCCAAAGACGGCTAATCAGCTTCTAAAGCGGCATACGCCGCAAGACAGGTGCCATGGGCCAGACCCGCCTCTATCTGATCGCTTCCAAAGCCGAGGCCGATCGCATTTTCGGCGTCCTCGAAACCGTTTTCGAGGACGATGGCCTGCCACTCGCAGTGCTGGAACTCGACGAAGAACGCGACCTGCATGAGGTCTCACTTTATGCCGACGGCGACATCGAGCCGGTCGAGGCGCGGCTGAAGGCCGAACTGACCGCCCTGGGGCTGGCACGAACGGTCGAGCGCGAAGTGTTGCCCGACGTGGACTGGGTGGCACGTTCGCTCGAAGGCCTCAAGCCGGTTCGCGCCGGCCGCTTCCTGGTGCATGGCGCCCATGATCGCCAGAAACGCCATGCCGGCGATATCGCTATCGAGATTGAAGCCGGGCTGGCTTTCGGCACCGGTCATCACGGCACCACCGCCGGCTGCCTGGCCATGCTGGAGCGCGTCGCCATCCGCGAGAAGCCGCGCAACGCGCTGGATCTCGGCACCGGCAGCGCGGTATTGGCCATCGCCCTCGCTCGCCTCGCCCACATCCCGGTGCTCGCCACCGACATCGACCCTGTCGCTGTTGACGTCGCTGCCGCCAATGCGCGACTGAACCATGTGTCCAGCCTCGTCGAGACAGTGACTGCGCCCGGCTTCCATCATCCGATCTTCACCGCCCGGGCGCCCTTTGATCTCATCGTCGCAAACATCCTCGCCAGACCGCTGATGAAACTTGCGCCGGAGATGGCGAAATACCTGACGCCCGGCGGCTCCATCGTGCTTTCCGGCATCCTGGATCGTCAGCGCGATGCCGTCGTGGCAGCCTATACCGGCCAACAGTTCCGGCACGTGCGCACCACCCACCGCGAAGGCTGGGTGACGATCCATATGAAGCGCTGAGCTGGACCAAGGCAGGTTTCCATTCATGGAAACCTGGAAACGCTCTAACTCGTTGTTTTGACACAATTCCGGGCGGAAAACCGTTTCACACTTTTCCTGGAATTGCTCTCAGAGCGTTTCCGTTTTTACGGAAACGCGGAAACGCTCTGACTCCTTGTTTTTTCGCAATTCCGGGCGGAAAACCGTTCCACACTTTTCCTGGAATTGCTCCAGAGCGCCGATTGTCAGGCGCCGACCACGCGGCTACGGTCCGCCACGCAATCGAACAATGACGGGTTTGCATCGATGTTCCAGACTTTCGACCCTGCCGGCGATCCCACCGTGGGCAAACCGCATGTCGCCAGGCTGCGTGGCTGGCTGAGCGAGAATGGCCTCGATGGTTTCCTGGTGCCCCGTGCCGACGAGCACCAGGGCGAATACGTTCCGGACCGCGCGGCACGGCTGCGCTGGCTGACCGGCTTCAGCGGCTCGGCCGGAGTGGCTATCGTGCTGCGCGATCGCGCCTTCATCTTTGTCGACGGCCGCTACACGCTGCAGGTGCGCGCCGAGGTCGATCTCGACATCTTCGCGATCGAAAGCCTGATCGACAACCCGCCCGCCTCCTGGATCCCGGAAAATCTCGGCAAGGGTGCGCGCCTTGGTTTCGATCCATGGCTGCACACGGTCGGCGAGGTAAAGGCACTGAAAGCCGCGGCGGCAAAATCGGGCGCGGAACTGATACCGGCAGCCGAAAACCCGATCGATATCATCTGGGATGATCAGCCCGATGCGCCGATCGCTCCGGTGGAACTGCACCCGCAGGCTTTTGCCGGCGAGCTTGCCAAGGACAAGCTGGCACGGCTCGCTTCCGCGATCGCGAAGGAAGGCGCCACGCATGCCGTGCTGACCGACCCCTCTTCGATTGCCTGGGCCTTCAACATTCGCGGCGGCGACGTACCGCACACGCCGCTGGCGCTCGGCTTCGCCATCCTTGCGGCCGACGGCAAGCATCAGCTGTTCATGGACAGCCGCAAATTCTCGCGCACCGTTGCGGCCTATCTCACCCAGCTCTGCGACCCGCACGAACCAGCAGAGTTCGAAGGCGCGATCGTGGATCTGGCGAAGAACGGCGCCAAAATTGCGCTCGACCCGGTGCTGGCCGCTGACAGGCTGCGAACGCTGGTGGAAGACAATGGCGGGACTGTCGTTTCGGCCGCGGATCCCGCTCGTATCCCGCGCGCCGTCAAGAACCAGGCCGAAATCGCCGGCAGCCGTGCCGCGCATCGCCGTGATGGCGCTGCCGTGGCCAAGCTGTTGTGCTGGCTCGACCGGCAGGAGCCCGGCACGCTCGACGAGATCACCGTCGTCAAACAACTCGAGCAGGCGCGCCGCCAGACCGGCGAGGAAACGCAGATGCCGCTCCGCGACGTTTCGTTCGCCACCATCTCCGGTGCCGGCCCCAACGGCGCCATCATGCACTACCGCGTGTCGACGGAAACCAATCGCAAGCTTGCCCAGGACGAACTGTTCCTGCTCGATTCCGGCGCGCAATATCAGGACGGCACCACGGATATCACCCGCACCGTCCCGGTTGGCAAACCGACGGAAGAAATGCGTGAGCGTTTCACCCTGGTGCTGAAGGGCATGATCGGCATTTCGATGTTGCGCTTCCCCGCAGGCACGCGCGGTTCGGAAATCGATGCGGTGGCACGCATGGCCCTATGGCGTCACGGATGTGACTTCGCGCATGGCACCGGCCACGGCGTCGGCTCCTACCTCGCCGTACACGAAGGACCGCAACGCATTGCACGCACCGGCACGGAAAAACTACTAGCCGGCATGATGCTGTCCAATGAGCCCGGCTATTACAAGGAAGGTCACTACGGCATCCGCATCGAAAACCTGATCATCGTCACCCCGGCGGAAGAGATCGAGGGTGGCGACATCGCCATGCATGGTTTCGAGACGCTCACCCTCGCTCCCATCGACCGTCGGCTGATCCGTACCGATCTTTTGACCAAGGCCGAACTCGAATGGATGGATGCTTATCACGCCCGCGTCCTCGCCGAGATCGGCCCGATGGTCGACGGCGAAACTCTGGCCTGGCTGGAAAAGGCGACGGCGCCTCTTTGAGGCGCGCCTGTTCTGCAAGCAGGCTCTAGGCCATGAACTGCCGCGCCAGGATCAGCACGGCGGCTCCGGCAAGGAACATCGACAACAGACCGCCGCGCAGCGAAACTGCGCCTGCCACGATGAGCGCAGCCCACTCGGCAGGTCCGGCGCTCAATACCGCAGGCGCGACCAGCGTCGTTAGCACCGCCGCCGGAACAGCATTCAATCCCGCCTCGACACGCGGATGCACGCGCTCAAAGCGCGAGATGACGAGATGGCCGCCAACGCGGGTGAGATAGGTGGCGATGGCAGCCGCGATGATGATCCAGAATGTCGCGCTCATGGCTGCTCCTCCCCTTCTGCGCCGGGTTTGGTGCCGACGCCGCTGTGATGCGGCGGCAGGATGACGGCGAGCAGGACGCCGGCAACCGCGCCGATCGACACATGCCAGGGCGAGCCGACCGTCTTGTAGGCGATGATCGAAGCGACGGCACTCACTGCCACCACGGGTAACCACAGCGGGCGTTTGCGGAACCCCATGACCAGGCCGAAGAAATAGATCGGCAGCAGGAAATCGATGCCGAGCGAATGGGTGTTGCTGATCAGCCGGCCGAAATAGGCGCCGAGCGCCGTTTCCGCGACCCAGAACACATAGACCGGCAGTCCGAGCCCGAGATACCAGATGAAACTCACCGCCTGACCGGATTCCGCCTTGCGCTCGGAAATGGCATATTGCGGATCGGTAAGAATGAAATAGCCGAGTACCTGCTGTACAATCGGCCAGTGCGCGATACGTCTGCCGATGCCGGCCGAATACAGCACGTGGCGGAAATTCACGGCAAAGATGGAAAGCACGATCAGCCAGGGCGCGACATGCTGGCCGAACAGCTCAATACCAACCATCTGACTGGCACCGCCATAGACGGCGGCACTCATCAGCGTCGCCTCAAAAACTGAAAATCCGTTGTCGACGGCAAGCGCCCCGAACAGCATGGCGAATGGCGCGGAAGCCACCACGACCGGCGTGCTGAGCCGCACACCGTCCCAGAACTCGCCTGCTCTGGACCTCTCGGCGATTGCTTCCGATGACATCGGCCACTCCCTCTAGTGCGCCGCGCATCCGTTTGGACGCGCAAGGAACGCTCCAACATCTTGAATCTGCGTATCGCGCTGGAGGGGTGACATGTAGGTAGCCAACTGCCGGATGTCACACCAATTCGCTTGAGCCAAACGATCAGCGAAAATGATGCTTTCCGGCGCGCTTCAGTTCTGCGGGGGCAGGACGGCCGTGCCCTGTATCGCCCTGCCCCAGTCGAGCAAAGGCCGGGCGCGGATGACGAAATCGAGCAGGATATCGGCCAGCTCCGGCGTATGGATGGATGTCGGTTCGACATCCTGTCGCACCACGAAATGCCGGTTGCGGATCGCTGCTGCAAGATCGGCATCGGCGACATGTTCGAAACCACGCGGCATGCGTTTCATGGCGCCTTGCGTGCCGAGTTCCAGCTTGCCCTTTTTCAGCACGGCCACCAGCTTGCGGAACTGTTCCGGCCTCGTCTCGATGGCACGTCGCATTGCCTGCAGCATTGCGGTCTCAGGCTGCCACCAGGCAACCGCGGCAAAACAGGCGTCGAGACCCAGATGAAAGAAGAAAACGCCCTGCTCCATCTTGGTGCCGTCGGGTGACAGGATCGCGGATACATGCGTGGTGTAGGGACGCTTGTCCTTGGAGAAACGCACGTCGCGGTTGATGCGGAACAGCGACTTCTTGCGGTCGCCGCGCAAGCCAAGCCCCACAGCGCCGAAGCGCTCGGAAAGCGTCTCGACCAGATTGCCAAGCGGCTCGCGCAACTCGCTTTCAAACAGGTCACGGTTTTCCTGAAACCACTCCCTGTTCTGGTGGAAATCGAGCGCCTTCAGGAACGGAATGGCCTTCTGGCCAAAACCAGAGAACGTACCGGCCATCACACGCTTCGCCCAACCCTCTCGAACCAGGTGTCCTCGTCGATGACCTCGATGCCCAGCTCGCTCGCCAGCTTGAGTTTCGAGCCCGCGCCAGGTCCGGCAACCACGAGGTCGGTTTTGGCCGAGACCGATCCGGCGACCTTAGCACCCAGCCGTTCGGCCATCGCCTTGGCTTCCGAACGTGACATCTTCTCCAGGGATCCGGTGAACACCACGGTCTTCCCGGCGACCTGGCTGTCGGCCGACACGCTGACGATATAGGGTTTGGGGTGAACCTGCTGCAGCAATGCGTCCAGCACATCATCGTTACGCTCATTGCCGAAGAAGTCGCACAGCGCACCGATGACCGTATCGCCAATCCCGTTGATGGACGGGAAGACGGTCTTCGGATCATCCGCCTGAGACGCTTCCTTGCCCACGCGGATGAACTCTTCCGCCGTCGAGAATGTCTTCGAAAGTGCAGCGGCCGTCGTTTCGCCGATGTGGCGGATGCCAAGTGCAAAGATGAAACGATCGAGTTCCGGTTCACGGCGCGCATCGATGGCGTCGAAAAGCTTTTCGAGCCCTTCATAGGTGCGCTCCTCGGCGGTGAGCACCTTCTTGCGGGTCGCGCCCTTGGCGGCCTCGCGCGCCTGCGCCTGTGCCTCGCGCCTCTCGAAGAGAGCCTGCTGTACCTCCGCGCGCCGGTCTTTCAGTCTGAAAATGTCCGCAGCGGTTTCCAGGAGGCCGGCGTTGAAAAACAGATCGATGTTTTCGGCACCCAGTCCTTCGATATCCATTGCACCGCGCGAAACAAAATGGCGCAGTCTCTCAACCGCCTGCGCCGGACAGATCAGTTCACCCGTGCAACGCCGGCGCGAATCCTCCTTACCGGTCTTCTCGTTGATCTCCCGCGTCGCTGCCGAGCCACAGACCGGGCACGCATGCGGGAACTCATAAGGCACGGCCGCAGCGGGGCGTTTGTCGACCACCACGCTGACGATCTGCGGGATGACATCCCCTGCCCGCTGGATCACCACCGTGTCGCCGATACGAATATCGTTGCCCTCGCGGATCGGTTCGCCGTTGCTGTCGAAGCCCTTGATGTAGTCTTCGTTGTGCAGCGTCACATTGACGACGGTGACACCGCCCACGGTCACTGGATCCAGCCGGGCAACCGGCGCCAGCGTTCCGGTGCGGCCGACCTGGATGTCGATCTTGCGCACGATCGTCGTCGCCTGCTCGGCAGGGAATTTATGCGCAACCGCCCAGCGCGGCTCGCCTGTGACGAAACCCCAGCGGCGCTGCAACTCGAGCTGGTCGACCTTGTAGACGACGCCGTCGATATCGTAACCGAGCGAAGACCGCTGCTCCTCGATAAGCCTGTACTGAGCGATCAGATCGTCCACCGATCTGGCGCGGACCATCAGCGGACTGACTTTAAATCCCCAGCCGGCGAATTTCTGCACCGCCTCATATTGCGTCGGCGCAGGGTCTTCGGAAGTGTAGCCCCAGGCATAGGCAAAGAATTTGAGGTTGCGGCTGGCGGTAACGGACGGATCCTTCTGCCGCAATGAGCCGGCCGCCGTGTTGCGCGGATTGACGTAGTCCTGGCCACCCGCGGCAGCGGAGCGTTCCTTCAAAGCCTGGAATTCGGCGTAGGTCATATAGACCTCGCCACGGATTTCGATCACTTCTGGCCAGCCCGAGCCTTTCAGCCTGTGTGGGATGTCGGCGATGGTCTTCAGATTGGCGGTAATGTCCTCACCAACCGCGCCGTCACCACGCGTGGCACCCTGGACGAAAACACCATTTTCGTAACGAAGCGACGCGGAGAGCCCATCAATCTTGGGCTCTGCCGTGAACGCGATGTCGAAATCCTTGTCGCGCTCGAAGAAACGCTTCGCCCGTTCCAGGAAATCCACCACATCCTGATCGGTATAGGCCTTGGCGAGACTAAGCATCGGTACGGCATGGCGAACCTTGGCGAAGCCTTCGGCCGGTGCCGATCCGACAGAGCCGGTCGGGCTGTCGGACCGTACCAGATCCGGGAACGCCTCCTCGATCGCAGCGTTGCGTCGCCGCAAGGCGTCATACTCCGCGTCCGTGATGATTGGCGCATCTTCGCCATGATAACGGCGGTCATGCTCTCTGATCTCGGCGGCCAAGCGCTCGAGTTCCGCCGCCGCTTCTTCGGCACTCAAAGCTTCGATGGGCTTGTTCTGTTCAGACATGGCGCGACCACTTCCCAACTGCGGGCAGCCAACGTCATCGGCAAATTCCCTCGAAAAGTAAACCGTTTCCGCCGCTTGTGGCCGTCACTCCCGACAGTTCACGACGCGACTTTATTCTCGCGCAGCAGCCTCTCTGCCGCCGCTCTCGCTTCGTCGGTGATGCTGGCACCCGCCAGCATGCGGGCGATCTCTTCCTGGCGTGCGGTACGATCCATCTCGGCGATGCCGGTGGCGACACGATCTGTACCGGACTTCGAAATCAGGAAATGCGTCGCCGCTCGCGCAGCTACCTGAGGCGCATGGGTGACCGACAGCACCTGCACGCGCGTGGAAAGCCTTGCCAGCCTCTGGCCGATCGCATCAGCCACAGCGCCACCCACGCCAGTGTCGATTTCATCGAAAACCAGGGTCGGTGCGGAACCGCGATCGGCCAACGCCACCTTGAGTGCGAGCAGGAAACGCGAAAGTTCACCGCCTGAAGCGACCTTCATCATCGGGCCCGGCCTGGTGCCGGGATTGGTGCGCACCCAGAACTCGATCTGGTCGATGCCCTCCTCCAGTCGATTGGCCGGTTCGCTGGATATCTCGACAATGAATTCGGCCCGCTCCAGCTTCAATGCAGGGAGTTCGGTCATCACCGCCTTGGCGAGCCCGGAGGCCACGGCTTGACGCAGCCCTGACAATTCCGAGGCCGACTGGTCATAAGCCTCGCGCGCTACGGCTGCCTGTTTCTCCAGTGCGGCAAGCTTCTCCTCGCCGGCATCCAGATCAGCAAGATCAGCGGACATCGTGTCGCGCAACTGGGCGAGATTGTCGACGACGACATTGTGCTTGCGTGCGGCCGCTCGCAGCGCGAACAACCGTTCCTCGGCCTTTTCCAGCCGCTGGGGATCATACTCGGTCGCACGCAGTGCAGCCTCGACCCCGGATTGCGCGGCATCGAGCGAGATCATCGCTTCGTCCAGCGACTTCACCACGTCTTCGAGCAAGCCTGGCGCTTCACCGGCCTTCCGTTGCAAACGCCGGAGCAGACTTGCGAGTTGCGGCAATGGCGATGCGGGGCCGGACAAGACGTCCTGGGCATCGTGGATTTCAGCAGCGATCTTTTCAGCCCGCATCATGACCGAACGGAGCTCAGCCAATTCCGTTTCTTCACCGGGTTGCGGATCGAGCTTGGCAAGTTCCGCCACCGAAGCACGAAGGTAATCGGCTTCCCGCGCCGCGGCTTCAACCTTGGCACGATGACGCGCCAGATCCTGCTCGGCCTGCCGCCAGTACCGCCAGGACTCGCCGGTGCGATGCACGACACCGAGATGACCACCGAAAGCGTCGAGCAGGTCGCGGTGCGCGCCCGGATCGACCAGTGCGCGATCATCGTGCTGGCCATGAATCTCCACCAGCGCGCGGCCGATATCGCGCATCAGTGTAACGGACGACGGCTGATCATTGACGAAGACGCGTGTACGGCCGTCCGCCGTCTGCAGACGACGCAGAATGATATCGCCATCGTCGTCAATGGCATTCTCGGCCAGGATTTCGCGTGCCGGGTGATTGCGTGGAACGTCGAAAACAGCCGTCACCTGGCCCTGTGCCGCGCCATGACGTACCAGCGAGGCATCGCCACGTGCACCCAACGCCAGAGACAGCGCGTCCAGCAGGATGGATTTGCCGGCGCCGGTTTCACCGGTCAAAACGGAAAGGCCCGGCGCGAAATCAATGTCGAGCCGTTCGATCAAGACGATATCGCGAATCGATAGCCTGGAGAGCATCGGCGCTCTATAGCATCAAGGACGGCTGCGCGCGCCCCATGAGGCGCGCGGTTTGCCCTGTCAGGCGCCGCCGGTGATCAGCTTGCCGGCCTTGGAGATCCACGAGCCGGCATTCTCGCGCGGCTGCAAGCCACCGCTTTGCAGGAGCTTGTAGGAGTCTTTGTACCACTGGCTGTCCGGATAGTTCTGACCGAGAACGGCTGCTGCGGTCTGCGCCTCGTCGACAAGGCCCAGCGCATAATAAGCCTCGGTCAGACGCGCCAGCGCCTCCTCGATATGACGGGTGTTGGAATAGTTCTCGACCACGTTGCGGAAGCGCTTGATCGACGCCAGGTATTCCTTGCGCTCGAGATAGTAGCGGCCGACCTGCATTTCCTTGCCCGCCAGCTGATCGTTGGCGTAGCGGATCTTGGTCTTGGCATCCTCGACATACTCGGAATCCGGCCAGCGCGTCACCAGTTCCTGCATGGTCTGGATGGTGAGCTTGGCTTCCTTCTGGTCGCGGGTCACGTCCTCGATCTGCTTGTAGTAGCTGAGACCGATGATGTACTGCGCGTAGGCGGCCTCGTCGGTGGACGGATAAAGCGTCAGATAACGCTTGGCGGCGCTGATCGCGTCGTCATACTTGCCCTGGCGATAGTTGGTGAAAGCCCCCATCACCATCGATTTGCGAGCCCACTCCGAATAGGGATGCTGGCGATCGACGGCGGCAAATTTCTTGGCCGCTTCATCGAGGCGGCCGGCATTCATGTTGGCGAGGCCCTGATTGTAGAGCACGTCGGCCGGTTCGGTCTGTTCGACATAGGTCGACAGGTCGATATCCTTTTCCGAGGACATGCAACCCGAAAGAGCCAGAGGAGCGGCGAGCACCGAAAGTGCGAGAAAAGCCGCCGATAACGGCGTTTTCAACTGGTCGGCCTGTCTGAAAAACATGATCGAAATTCGCCCTCTCGGCGCCATTGCCCACGTCGGCGAGCAGCCATAAACCAAAAACAGCGCGCGCGGCAACGCTATCACCCCGCAATCGTGCAATTTTGTGGCGCAATCCGCCATGAATTGAGGATCAGGATTTCCCGACCAAAGTGGTGCGCCTGTGCAACAGGCACCCATTCGATCATAAAGCCGGCGAAATTCAGATCGTCCAGGGTGCGTAGACTGGTGCGCTGATGGCACTCATCTCACCTGAACGGCCGCGGCGGGTCGTTTCCACCACTTCGAAGGCAGTGCGGTCCGACAGCAGACGACGAAGCGCTGCCGCATTGAGCCGATGGCCGCCGCGATAGGACCGGAAGCAGCCGATGAAGCGTGCGCCAGCCAGCGCCAGATCACCCATGGCATCCAGTGTCTTGTGTCGCGCGAACTCGTTGGGATAGCGCAACCCGCCGACATTGATGACGCGATGGTCGTCGCCGATCACCAGTGAATTGTCGAGCGAGGAGCCGAGAGCGTAACCCGCTGCCCACAGGCGCTCGACGTCCTTCATGAAGCCAAAGGTGCGTGCGCGCGCGATCTCGTTGCGGAAAGCGTCTGCGGTGAGGTCTGTGGCAAAGCTCTGCCGACCGATCGCCGGGCTCTCGAAATCGATTTCGACCTCGAAGCGGGTACCCGAATAGGGACGGAACTCGGCCCAGGAAGCACCGCTCTCGATACGGACCGTCTTGAGAATGCGGATGAAGCGACGCTTCACCGAGAGAATCTCGATACCCGCCTGATCGATAGCTTCGACAAACTCGATCGAGCTGCCGTCCAGGATCGGCACCTCACGCCCGTCGATCTCGATGACCATGTTGTCGATGCCAAGTCCGAGCACGGCGGCCATCAAATGCTCGACAGTGGCGATGTGCTGGCCGACCGGATCGCCGAGCATGGTGCAGAGGTCGGTCGCACCGACTTCGGAAACCAGCGCACGAAACTCCCGCACCGGCTGCTCACCATCAATCAGGTGAAAAACAATGCCCGTGTCGGCATCGGCAGGCAGGAAATGGATGGTAACGGTATTGCCGCTGTGAACGCCAATACCGGTCAATGTCGCGCGCGATTTCAGCGTTGTCTGGTAGTCCTGCAAGCTGATCCCCATGTGCCCTTACGGCGCGGCCAATCGGCTTCTCGGTCGCTGCCTTTGATCTTCCAGCCAGCGGGGCACATCCCCAAAACACCCACTGCCATTGTTGCCCGCGGAAGATAGTGGCCCCTCAGGCATACTCCAAATCACGCTTTCTTACCCGATGTAACGGCTAAGGGAGCATAAAAGCAACATACAAGTGTTTGTTTTTCCACGACTATTAAAGCAAACAGGCAGGCGGTCGTCCGCCTGCCTGTTAACAACTGTTACAATCCGTCAGAAGATCAGTTGGCCTGCCTGCGCAGGAAGGCCGGAATCTCCAGCTGATCGTCTTCATGAGTCGCCCGCTGCTGCGGCGCGAAGCGGCCATGGTCGTCGGCCTGGCCCCGGCGTGGAGCGTAGAGTTGGGCATCCTGTGGCGCGAGGCGACGCACTTCCGGAGCAGCCTGGCGCAGCTTCGGCTCGCGTGGCTGTGCCGGCTGCAGGCGGGCCGGCTCTTCCTCGCGGCGGGTCAGACCGTTGGTGAGGCGCTTCAAAAGACCCATCGGGCCGCGCTCTTCATGGTCGACCGGATGCTGCTTTGCTTCAACTTCAGCCCGCACGACCGGCGGAAAATCTTCGACGCGCGGCATGCGAGGCTGGGCTGCAACCGGCTGCTGCGGAGCCATTTCACGCACGGGCTGCGGAGCCGGCTGTGGCGCAACCTGCTGCATCACCGGGTGAGGCTGCGGCTGAGCCGGAGGTGCCTGGAACAGCTTGCTCTGCGGACGGAAATCATCCTGCGGGGCAGCCTGCGCAACGCGGGGCTGCTGAGCAAACGCAGCCGCATTGGCCTCCGCCTGCTGGATGGCTTCCGCGACCGGGTCAGCAGCACGCGTTTCATGAAGTGCCGCCTGCGGCATCGGAGCAGTGCGCACCTCGGCGGCCGGAATGGCCGCCGGGCGCGCCGGCGCCTTCGGCTGTGCGGCACGGATCGAAATCGGAGCAGCGGCGATCTGCTCGGCCGACTTGTCGATACCGGTCGCGACGACCGAGACGCGAATGACGCCTTCGAGATCCTCGTCGAAAGTCGCACCCAGGATGATGTTGGCGTCCTGATCGACTTCCTCGCGGATGCGGGTGGCGGCTTCGTCCACTTCGAACAGGGTGAGGTCGCGGCCACCGGTGATCGAAATCAGCAGGCCCTTGGCACCCTTCATCGAGGTCTCATCGAGCAGCGGGTTGGCGATCGCAGCTTCGGCTGCTGCCATTGCGCGGCCTTCACCACTGGCCTCGCCCGTGCCCATCATGGCTTTGCCCATCTCCCGCATCACCGAACGGACGTCGGCGAAGTCGAGGTTGATCAGGCCTTCCTTGACCATCAGGTCCGTGATGCAGGCAACACCCGAATAGAGCACCTGATCAGCCATGGCGAAGGCGTCGGCGAAGGTGGTCTTGTCATTGGCGAGCCGGAACAGGTTCTGGTTCGGGATGACGATCAGGGTATCGACGCATTTCTGCAGTTCCTCGATGCCCAGATCGGCAGTCTTCATGCGACGCTGGCCCTCGAAATGGAACGGTTTGGTGACCACACCAACCGTCAGGATGCCCTTCTCGCGAGCAGCACGTGCAACGACCGGAGCTGCGCCCGTGCCGGTGCCGCCACCCATGCCCGCCGTGACGAAGCACATATGGGTGTTGGACAGATAGTCCGTGATCTCGTCGATGCATTCTTCCGCAGCGGCGCGACCGACTTCAGGCTGCGAACCCGCGCCGAGGCCCTCGGTGACATGCGCGCCGAGCTGGATCAGGCGCTCCGACTTCGACATGGTGAGCGCTTGCGCATCGGTATTGGCCACGACGAACTCCACGCCACGCAGGCCCGCCGTGATCATGTTGTTGACCGCATTGCCGCCGCCACCGCCGACACCGAAGACGGTGATGCGTGGCTTGAGCTCGGTGATGTCCGGCTTTTTCAGATTGATCGTCATAGTCCTCGTCCTTTTGCCTTTACCGCCGCTTCGCCGTCGCGGCCGCTTATGGGGCTGTCCCCGTCAACTCAACTAAAAACTGTCTCTCAACCACTGACTCATGCGGTGGAGTCTTCCCCCTGTTCCAGTCATCTTGAAACGGGAGGCTCCAAAGGCAGGATGGCTCTCGAAGGAAGCAACCTGCGGATAGATCATAAGCCCGACCGCGGTCGAGAAAGCCGGTCCTTTCGCCGCTTCCGGCAAACCCGCAACCCCGAGCGGGCGTCCGACGCGCACGTTGCGTCCCAGCACGCGACGAGCTGCTTCCGGCATGCCGGCAAGCTGGCTGGCGCCCCCGGTCAGAACGACCCGCTTGCCCACCACATTGCCGTAGCCGGACTTGCTCAGCCGCTCGCGCAACAGCTCCAGGGTTTCTTCGATACGGGCCCGGATGATTCGTGTCATCACCGAACGCGGAATTTGCAGTGGCGCCTCGCCCTCCTCACCGATCGGCTGGATGGTGACGAGATCGCGATCGTCCGAGCTGCCCGGCAAGGCAGAGCCATGCATCACCTTCAACCGTTCCGCTGCGTCCAGCGAGGTCGACAGGCCCTTGGCCAGATCGAGCGTGACATGATTGCCGCCAACAGGGATCGAATCGCCGTAGACGAACTTACCTTCCGAAAAGACAGAGATCGTGGTGGTGCCACCGCCCATGTCGATGCAGGCAGCGCCCATTTCCAGTTCGTCATCGACAAGCGCAGCCAGGCCCGCGGCATAGGGCGTGGCGATCAGACGCTCGACCGACAGATGCGAGCGGTTGATCGCGAGTTCCAGATTGCGCAGCGGCGCCGAGTCGCCGGTCATGACGTGCATGTCGACGCCAAGCGTGTCGCCGACCATGCCGCGGGGATCGCGCACGCCACGCTCGCCATCCAGCGAAAAGCCCACAGGCAAGGCGTGCAGGACTTCGCGCTCGGACTTCAGCGCCTGCTTGGCGCCGGCCCCCAGCACCCGCTTGATGTCGTTTTCGTCGACTTCGTGACCGCCGAGATTGATGGTGGCATTGAAGGTTTCGCTCTTCAGGCGGCCCGCCGTCATATTGACGATCAGCGAGTCCACAGTGAGACCGGCCATGCGCTCCGCCGCGTCCACCGCCAGGCGGATGGCGTGTTCAGCGCGGTCGAGATCGATGACGACGCCCGACTTCACGCCGTGCGACTTCTGGTGGCCGATACCGATGACCTGGATGCGATGCGACCGGCCACGCAGCAGATGGCCTTCCTCGCAAGGCTTCAGCTTCGCCACCACGCAGCAGACCTTGCTCGAGCCGACGTCGAGAACCGTCAGCACGCCGGACCGTCGCGAGGCTCCGTCATTGTTGCTGCCGAGCCAACTCATATCTGCTGCCCCGCCTTGCGCTTTGCCATCTTGGCCTGCTCCTTCAGCGCCGCCTCACGCGCCGTCGCAGCCTCTTGCGTCAACTGCACCGTCAAACGATCGGAGAGGCGCATGTCGATCGAAGCGATGTCGCGCGACAGCAACCCCTTTTCGTGATCGAGGCGCACCAGCTCGGCCATTGCCTGATCGACGTCGAACTCCGGCAGCTTGATGACAACCCCGTTGTCCAGCTTGATGTCCCAGCGGCGATCACCGACACGGATGTAGCCACGAACCCTTGAGGCAAGTTCAGGGAAGCCGGCCACCTTGGCCATCAGCGCCGGAGCATGCTCAGGCGCGCCCTGCCCGACCAGCAGTGGCAACTTCGATTGATCGCCGCCGGTGTAAGGCGCGATGATTCGACCATCCTTCTCGATCACCGAGAGCTCCGGGCCCCGCTGCCAGATGGCGAAAGCCTGCCGCTCGTCTATGCGCACCTCGAGAAGATGCGGATAAATCTTGCGCACTGCCACCGACTGGATCCAGGGCAGCAGCGCGATGCGCTCGCGAGCACCTTCGGCGCTGAAACCAACCAGCGAGGTCCAGCCGTTCAGATCAAGCTTATCAAGGATGTCGATTTCCGATGTCTCGCGATTGCCGACCACCTTGATCTGGTCGACCGCAAAGCCGGTGCGGGCGGTCACGTCCTGCACGAAGCCATCGAGATGACCACCGAGATAGGCACCATAGGTCAGCGAGGAAGCAAGAAAGACAGTATTGATCACCGTCGCCGCGAAGGGCGGCGCATCGAAGTCGCCGCGCGTGAGCCGGCCGAGCGTACGCACGGGCTTGCGCAGCATCCTGGGCAGCACGAAACGATCGAGCCACGAGGACGCACCGAAGCGGGCGCGCGGCATCGCACCCTTTCTTCCGCTCTGCCCCCAGTTCAACGCCGACACGACGCGTCCTCCACCATCCAACTCAACAGCTCGCCGAACGAATGCCCTGCCTGGGCAGCGATCTCCGGCACCAAAGACGTCGGCGTCATACCCGGCTGCGTGTTGATTTCGAGCCAGACAACCTCGCCGTTTTCGGAATGACGGTCGTCGTAACGGAAGTCCGACCGGGAGACGCCCCGGCAACCGATCGCTTGGTGAGCCTTGAGGGCCAGTGTCTGTATTTTTTGGTAAATATTTAGTGAAATTTTAGCAGGGACCTCGTGTTTTGATCCACCCGGAACGTATTTTGAATCATAATCGTAGAAGGAATGGCCGGTCGGGATGATTTCGCAGACACCGAGCGCCACATCGCCCATCACAGCACAGGTCAATTCGCGTCCATGGATGTAACGCTCGACCATGACCTCCTCGCCATAATTCCACTCCGGCGACGAGATCAGCTGCGGCGGATGTGACTGATCCTCCTTGACGATGACGACGCCGAAGCTCGACCCCTCGTTGACAGGCTTCACCACATAGGGCGGCCGCATCGGGTGCTCGTTCTTGATGGTGAAACGGTCGATGACCCGAGACTCAGCAACCGGAATCCCAACCGTCTTGGCCACCTTCTTGGCCTGCTCTTTGTTCATGGCGAGCGCCGAGGCCAGCACGCCGGAATGCGTATAGGGAATCCCAAGGAATTCGAGCACGCCCTGGATGGTACCGTCCTCGCCATAAGGACCATGCAAGGCGTTGAAAACGACATCCGGCTTCAGCTCAGCCAGAACAGAGGAAACATCACGCCCGACATCGACACGAGTGACCTGATACCCCTCCGCCTCAAGCGTATCGGCACAGGCCTTTCCGGAAGACAAGGACACGGGCCGCTCGGACGAAAAACCTCCCAGCAGGACGGCCACATGTTTCTTCTTCATCACCCCGTCATCCCTCTAGCGGCGGGTCCACACTTCCATTTTCCAGACATGAATCACCCACGTCCGGAGAATGACTTCCCCAGATGAAACGCGGCCCCACGCGTCGAACGACTCAAATCAGGAAACGCTGTTGCCCCAAAGAATCAGAGAGTTGATTCACTGACAAGCCCCTATGATTCCAGCGGATTCACTTTCTGAAAAAAAGCGCTTCGAAAGCCGGCTTTTGAGTCTTTTCTGCAACGCCGGCACAGGCTTTCGCGCAACAGGCACAACAGCGGAAACCATCCTCCCGCAACCGGCGGAAATCAGCTCGCGCCAGGCCTCAGGAAACCGGCGACCGTTTGCAACGACAAGTCGCACAGCGCTGCCAGCCGCTCGGCGGAAACACCATCGCGCGCCTGCACGGAAAGGCCGTGCATGACTGCCGTCAGGTAGTCGCCGAGACGTTCCATGTCGGTGTCTTCGACCAACTCGCCATCGTGCCGTGCCCGCTCCAGGCGCCCGACAATGGCTGCTGTTTGCCGGCGACGCCGGTCCGCAAGCCAGTCCTGCAGGCGGCTGTTTTCAGCGGCACAGTTTGTCGCCGCCGTCACCACCATGCAGCCCCAGGGCTTGCCGGGCCGCGTGTAGGTTTCCACGGCTTCGCGCAGGATGCGTTCGATCGCCCGGTACGCCGTCGGTTCTTCGGCAAGAACCCTGTCCACGAAGCCACCCTCCCTGGCTTCATAAAGACCGATCGCCTCGCGGAACAAATCCTCCTTCGAGCCAAAGGCGGCATAGATGCGCGCAGAAGCAATGCCGAGTTCCGAAACGAGATCGGCCATCGACGTGCCTTCGTAGCCACGCACCCAGAATGCATCGCGCGCCTTCACAAGCGCCTCATCGCGATCGAACTCCCTGGGGCGCGCCATCGGCTTCTCCATTCTTGATCGATCAACAAATAATTCGCTTGACATCTCAATGCAAGCTTTCGTTATTTGTCGATCGACAAAGAATCGGCATAGGAGCTTGTCCCAATGAGTGCGTCAAACGAAGCCCTGATACACGACCCCACTGCTCGAAGCGGAGCGCGGCGCGGTGCCACCCTTGCCTTGCTTGCCTTTGCGCAGCTGATTATCGCGCTCGATCTCAACATCGTCTTCGTTGCCCTGCCGGAGATCGGCGCCGGCCTCGGCTTTTCCAACCAGACACTGCAGTGGGTGGTCAGCGTGTACACCGTCTTCACCGGCGGCTTCCTGTTGTTTGGCGGACGCGCAGCCGATTTGATCGGCCAGCGGCGCATGTTCATTTTCGCCTTGTGGCTCTACGCACTGTCCTCACTGATCGGCGCTCTCGCCTGGGCGCCAGAAATCATCATCGGAGCTCGCGCCGTACAGGGCATCGGCGGTGCATTTCTGTTTCCAGCGACGCTCTCCCTGGTCAACCGGCTGTTCGAGGAAGGCCCGGAGCGCAACCGTGCGCTCGCGGTCTGGGGTGGCGCGGGCGCCAGCGGCCTGACAATCGGCTCGCTGGCCGGCGGTTTCCTCACGGCCGCCTTCGGCTGGCCGTCGGTCTTCTATGTCAACGTACTGCTTGCCGGTGCTGCCATCGTCGCAGCCTTTTTCGTCATCCCGCGCGATCCCAGGCAACACGAACGCCGCAGTTTCGACCTTGCAGGCGCCCTCGCCGTTACAGCTGGAGCGACCTTGCTGGTCTTTGCCCTCGTGCAGGGTCCGGATTATGGCTGGCTGTCGCCTTCCATCCTATGGAGTGCTGGGCTCGCGGTGCTGTTGCTCCTCGCCTTCGCCATCATCGAAGCGAAAAGCCGCGATCCTCTGATGCCGTTGCGGCTGTTCCGCAACCGCAGCCTGGTTGCCGGCATGACGATCACCTTCCTCTACATGGCGACCTTCGGTACCTTGCCTTACTTCCTCACCGTGCTGTTTCAGAACGTACAGGGCTATTCCGCGCTGGAGACGGGCGTCGCCTTCCTCGTACCGTCTGTCGCAATCGCCACCGGCACGCAGGTCGGCGCACGCCTCTCGACGCGCTTCTCCAACCGTTCCAGCCTGATCGGCGGCATGGTGATCGGTGCCATCGGCACCGCGCTGATGGTGCCGGCGACAACGCCGGAGAGTTCTTATCTGGCGCTGGCGCCCGGCCTGATCGTCTCAGGCATCGGCCAGGGCATCGTCTGGACCGCTATGTGGATCTCCGCCGCCTCGGGCGTGCATCACGATGAACAGGGCATTGCTTCCGGCATGGCGTCAACCACGCTGAATGTCGGCAATGCCATTGGGCTCGCTGTCCTGATCGCTATCGCAAACCGACATATCGGTGGCCTCAATGGTGAGGCGCTGGGCCTGGCCCTCAGCGAGGGAATGCGGGCAGCCTTCTGGATCGCCACCGCTGGTATCGCCCTCAGCATTCTGGTTGCGCTGGTTTCACAACGAAGGACGCCCAAGAATACCTGAAAACGGAAACGCTTCAGCGGGCGCGGTAGCCCTTGCCGAAATGGCTTTCCAGCCGCGCCTGCACCAGTTCGAACATGATCGACAGGAACCAGTAGATCGCAGCGGCGGTCGTCAGCATCTCGATATAGCGATAGCTGGCACGACCATAGGACTGCGCCACGAACATGATCTCGGTGACACCCATCACAGAGATCAGCGAGGAATCCTTCAGCATCGCGATGAACTGCGAACCGGTCGGCGGGATGGCGACACGGATCGCCTGCGGCATCACCACTTTCACCATCAACTGCCAGGGGTGCAGACCCAGCGCCAGGCCCGCCTCGCGCTGACCCGCCGGCACCGACAGAAGCCCGGCGCGAAAGATCTCGCTGAGATAGGCGCCGTAATTCAGGGAAAGCGCGATGATGCCGGAAGGGATTGCTGCCGGCACCGGTCCGATCTGCGGAATGCCGAGATAGATCAGGAAGATCTGCACCAGCAGCGGCGTGCCACGGAAGAATGAGGTGTAGAAGGTCGAAATCCCGTAGGCGATGGAACTCTTCGACAGGCGCCCCAGCGCCGCCAGTAGCCCCAGAATGACCGACGCTATGATGGAGAAAAAGCAGACATACAGGGTGAGAACCGCACCCTGTATGAACCCGGCGCGGCTCAGCGTGAAGCCAGCCAGCGCCGGGAACTTGTCGACGATAAAGGGCAGGTCGAGCCCGAAAGACAGGAAGAAGGCAACGAACAGCGCCAGCAGCACAAGCCAGACGATGCCGACACGAATCCGAAACGCCTTGTCCACTGCGCCGGCACGTGTCTGGCCGGTTGTTTGTTCTGACGCCACGCCCGACCGCCCCTGACGTTATTGCTTGGCCGAAATGTCGCGGCCGACCCACTTCTCGGAAATCGTCTTCAGCGTGCCGTCGTCATACATCGCCTTGAAGATTTCCTTGATCTTGGCTTCCCATTCGGGGTCACCCTTGTCGACGGCGACCCAGAGAGGCTCGGTGAAGAGCGTGTCGTCGACGATCTTCAGCTTGCCTCCCGACTTCTTGACGCGCTCTGCGACCGTCAGGTAGCCGGCCACCGCCGCATCGAGACGCTTGCCGTCACCGAGCCCGAGATCCTGGAAGGCAAAGTCTTCGGTGTCATAGGGCTTGACCGTCACATCACCAAAGGGGAATTCCGGCTTGACCGGCTCCTTGCCTGGGACCTCGATCACAAGTTCCTTCTGCAGGTACTTCTCGTAAGGCGTACCGCCCTGCGTGCCGACATTCTTGCCGCCGAGATCCTTGACGCTCTTGATGGTGGTATTGTCGGAATTGACGGCAACCACCGCAGGCGCGCCGTAATATTCATTGACGAAAGTCAGGACCTTGGCGCGCTCGGCGGTCGGCGACATCGAGCAGATGCAGACGTCCCAACGGCCTTTCCAGTTGCCCGCCGTGATGATTTCCCACGACGGTGTCTCGACCTTGAACTCAACGCCAAGGCGCTTGGCGACTTCGCGCGCAATGTCGACGTCGAAACCGACCACCTCGCCCTTGTCATCAATGTAGGAGAACGGTGGATAGGCCTGATCAGTGACTTCGACCAGAACCTTGTTCTTCATGATGCGGTCGAGAGTCTCGCCGGCATGCGCCGTCGAGATCATGCTGGCCAATAGCCCACCCACGACCAGTTTCGTTGCGTTTTTCAGTTTCATTGGATGCCTCCCTACGGCCGACACTAGAGCGTTTCACGGCAACGTGGAAACGCTCCAACTTTTGTTTCACGCAATTCCAGACACAAACCGCTGCGCACTTTTGCTGGAATTGCCCCCATACGACGCCAAGTCAAAGCACAATCATGCTTCGACGACACTGGTCCAGCCCGTTTGATTGTTCCCCGGCTTGGCTGGTCCAGCCTGGCTTATGTATAGACGTAAAATGCTTCCTGTCGGACTGCAAGCGCGATCCGGTGTTCAGGCATCGACATCTGAAGATTGCCGAGGCCTACAGCAACTGTCCCTGGAATTCCTGCACTTCGCGACCTGGCCGGAAATTGCCGATGCGCTTGATTTCCCAGTGCAGACGGATGCCCGAATGCTCCAGCACGCGCTCGCGCACGGTCTCACCGAGGTTTTCGAGATCATAGCCGGTCGCGGTACCGGTGTTGATCATGAAGTTGCAATGCATGGGCGACATCTGCGCACCGCCCACCATCAGCCCACGGCAACCGGCCTTGTCGATTTCCTTCCAGGCCGAGGTGCCTTCCGGATTCTTGAAGGTCGAACCGCCGGTCTTCTCACGAATTGGCTGCACCGTCTCGCGATGATGTTGCACGGCATCCATCGCTTCCTTGATCGCCACCTTGTCTTCGGCATACCCCTCGAACAGCGCCGAGGTGAAGATCAGGCCGGCCGGTGCCGAAGAATGCCGGTAGGCATAGCCCATGTCGGCATTGGACAGCACGTGCGCATTGCCTTGGCGGTCAAGCGCCCGCACCTCCACGACGCGCTCGCGCGTTTCAACGCCGTTGGCGCCTGCATTCATGCGCAGTGCACCGCCGATGGCGCCGGGAATGCCATGGTAGAAATGAAAACCGCCTATGCCGGCCTCGAGCGCTACGGCGGCGACCCGCTTGTCAGGGATGGCGGCGCCAGCGCGGATCTGCGTCGGCGAGATCACGTCGGCCGCACCAAACCCCTTCGCCGAGAGCCGCACCACGAAGCCCTGGATACCACCGTCGCGCACCAGAAGATTCGAGCCGACGCCGACGATGGTGAGCGGAACCTCTTCCGGCACGGCTTTCAGGAAAGCAGCGAGGTCATCCTCGTCGGCGGGTTGAAAAAGCGCGTCCGCCAGACCACCCGCGCGGAACCAGGTGATCTTGTCCATCTCCGCATCGGGCGTGATGCGGCCGCGCAGATCCGCCAGCCTGCCGCCGAGTTTCTCCAGCAGCGCCGTGCCGCGTGTCATGACCCTGCTCCGGCGAGTTCCTTCGGCAGCGCGTAAGCCCATTGCGTGATGTTGCCGGCGCCCAGGAAGACAACAAAATCACCTGGCTTTGCCAGTTTGCGCACGACCGGCGCAACATCGCCCGGCCCTTCGATGTAACGCGCGTCTCGATGGCCGCCGGAGCGGATGCGAGACACGAGTGCATCCGAAGACGCCCCGTCGATCGGGTCCTCGCCGGCCGCATAGACCGGCGCCACCATCACCGTATCGGCATCGTTGAAGCAGGAGGCGAATTCATCGAACAGATCATGCAGGCGGGTGAAACGATGCGGCTGGGCGATTGCGATCACGCGGCCCTTGGTCGCGTCGCGCGCTGCCCTGAGCACTGCCTTGATCTCGACCGGATGGTGGCCATAGTCATCGAACACTTCGACACCATTCCATGAACCGGTATGAGTGAAACGGCGCTTGACGCCGCCGAATGCCGACAGCCCCTTCTTGATCGCTTCCGCAGAGATGCCGAGCTCGTTGGCAACCGCGATTGCCGCCGTTGCGTTGGAGACATTGTGACGACCGGGCATCGGCAGCCGCAGGCCGGCAATCTCCGTCTCGCCCCCAGCCTTGCGATTGCGGATGGTCACATCGAAGACCGACGCAGCGCCGTCCATGCGATGATTGGAGAAACGCACGTCAGCCTGGGTGTTCTCGCCATAGGTGATGACGCGACGATCCTCGATGCGCCCGACCAGCGCCTGCACCTCGGGATGGTCGGTGCACATCACGCCGAAGCCATAGAACGGCACGTTCTCGACAAACTGGCGAAACGCCTCGCGCACTTTATCGAAGGAGCCGTAGTGGTCGAGATGTTCGGGATCGATGTTGGTCACGACCGCGATATCGGCAGGCAACTTCAGGAAGGTACCGTCGCTTTCATCGGCCTCCACCACCATCCACTCGCCGTCACCCATGCGGGCATTGGTGCCGTAGGCATTGATGATGCCGCCATTGATGACGGTCGGATCGAGTCCGCCGGCCTCCAGAAGCGTCGCGACCATCGAGGTCGTCGTCGTCTTACCGTGCGTGCCGCCGATGGCGACCGCCTGGCGAAAACGCATCAGCTCCGCCAGCATTTCGGCACGGCGAACGACCGGCAGGTTCTTTTCGCGTGCGGCCTTCAGTTCAGGATTGGCCTTCTTGATGGCGGTCGAAACCACCACCACCTCGGCTTCGCCAAGGTTCTCGGCCTTGTGGCCAACGAAACACTCGATGCCTTTGTCGCGCAGGCGCTGGACATTGGCGCTTTCAGCCTGGTCGGAACCCTGAACCCGGTAACCGAGATTGTGCAGAACCTCGGCGATACCGCTCATGCCGATGCCGCCGATGCCAATGAAATGCACAAGGCCGATCGTCTGCGGCATCTTCATGCGCGGGTTTCCTTCCTGAATTCTTCTATCGTCTTGCGCGACGCAATAGCCTCTGCGAGGTCGGCGAGCAACCGCGCCGCGTTCGGACGGCCTACCGACTTCGCCGCCGCGGCCATTGTTTCCAGACGTTCAGGCTCTTCCATTGCAGCGCTTATGAGACCCGCGACCGTTTCGGGATTGAGCGTTGACTGCGGATGAACCTCGCCACCACCAGCCGCCGCAAGCGCCGCCGCATTCGCGGCCTGATCGTGGTCAAGGGCATGTGGATAAGGAACCAGCAGTGCCGGCCGCCCGATGACGGCGATCTCGGAAACAGTCGAGGCACCGGAACGCGAAATGACAAGATGAGCGGCAGCCATGCGCTGCGCCATATCGGTGAAGAAAGGCGAGACCTGCGCGTCGATGCCGAGCCTGGCATAGGCATCCTTGACTCGACCGACGTCGTCGGCGCGCGCCTGCTGCGTGATGATGAGCCGCGCACGCTGGGCATCGGACAGCAGGGCGACCGCATCGGGAACGGCATCGGAGAAGAACTGCGCACCCTGACTGCCGCCGAACACCAGCAGCCGGAATGGATCACTGCCCGCCGAAGCGACATAAGGTGCCCTTGCTGCTTCCAGCACAGCCGGCCGTACCGGGTTGCCCGTGGTAACGGTTTTGGCGCCTGCGGCGCTGGTGTCCTCGGGCAGAAAACCGCCGGCTATGGCATCAACGCGAGGGGCAAGAGCACGGTTTGCGCGACCCATGACGGCATTCTGCTCGTGGATGATGGTCGCCACCTTGCGCCGCGTCGCAGCATAGAGCGGCGGCAGCGTCGGATAGCCACCGAACCCCATGACGACCGCTGGCTTGATGCGATGGATGACACCGGAAGCCTGCCGCACGCCTTGCCAGATGCGCCACATGGCCCCGATCAGCGCGATCGGATTCTTCGATCCGAAAGTCGCCGAGCGAATGGTGTGCACCTCTTTCGCAGGGAAATGGTTGGCGTAACGCGAGGCGCGGTCGTCGGTCGCCAAATGGACGTCCCAGCCCCGCGCGATCAGCTCGTGCGCCAGCGCCTCAGCGGGAAACAGATGTCCGCCGGTGCCACCGGCCGCCAGTAGAATAGTGCCTTTAGCCATTGCGGTCCGTCGATCATTCCGCCGGCATGAAACGCTGGTAGCCTTGCAGGCCGCCAAGTGTCTTGCGCTTCTCCGGCTTCTTGCGGGTTAGCGCCAGCACCATGCCCATCGAGATCGCGATCGCGATCTGAGATGAACCGCCATAGGAGATGAAAGGCAGCGTCATGCCCTTTGCCGGCATCAGTTGCAGGTTCACCGCCATGTTGATGGTCGATTGCAGGCCGAAAATGGTGACAAGGCCACCAATCGCGTAGCGGGTGAAATCATCATGCTCCTTCAGCGCGGTATTGAGACCGCGCAGGACGATGAAAGCGAAGATGGTCATGATGAAGAAACACATGATCAGCCCGTATTCCTCACCAGCCACCGAAAAGACGAAGTCGGCGTGACTGTCCGGGATGGCGCGCTTGACAGTGCCCTCGCCCGGCCCGACGCCGAGCCAGCCGCCATTGATCAGCGCCTCCTTGCCCATGTCGACCTGATAGGTGTCGCCTTCGCCGGTCAGGAAGCGGTCGATACGGCCGGCGACGTGCGGCAGTATCGTATAGGCGGCAAACACGCCGGTGATGCCGAGCGCACCGAGCACGACGATCCACAGCCACGACAGGCCGGCCATGAAGAACATGATGCCCCAGGTGCCGGTGACGAGCATGGTCTGGCCGAAGTCGGGTTGCGCCAGCAGCAAGGCGACGACGAGGCCCAGCATGATCATGGCCAGCACGTTGCCTGGAATATCCGGATGACGCTTGTGTTCGGCAAAGAGCCAGGCACAGAGGATCACGAATGCCGGCTTGAGGAATTCGGAGGGCTGGATGGAAACGCCGGCAAGCGAGATCCAGCGCCGCGCACCCTTCACCTCGACGCCGACATAGAGCACCGCCACCATCAGCACCAGCATGATGCAGAGCATGACGATGGACAGACGCCGGATCTGTCGCGGCTCCAGGAAGGAAACGCCCAGCATCACGCACAGGGCCGGCACAGTGAAGATGATCTGGCGCGTGGCGAAGTAGAACGGACCGAGGCCGATACGCTGGGCAACGGCGGGACTGGCTGCAAAGGAAAGGACGATGCCTAGCCCCATCAGCAGCAGGAACGCCGCCAGGAACCATCGATCGATGGTCCACCACCAGGTTGCAACGGGGCTTTTGTCGAGACGACTGGCAGCCATTATCGTGTCCCTCCGATGGGTTTCACGCCTTCAATAGCAGCGACAGCTTGCCTGAAGGCTTCGCCGCGCACTTCGAAATTCTTGAACTGGTCGAAGCTGGCGCAGGCCGGCGACAAAAGCACAACAGCCTCGCCACTCTCATCCCTGGCCGCTTCAGCGGCCGCGCGCTCGACCGCCGCAGCCAATGTGCCGGCGATCTCGTAGGGCACCGCCTCGCCGAGCGTAGCCGAGAAGGCAGGCGCCGCTTCGCCGATCAGATAGGCCTTGGCGATGCGCGGAAAAAAGCCACGCAACGGTTCGATGCCGCCTTCCTTGGGCAGGCCGCCGGCGATCCAGTAGATGCGGGAAAAGGCGGAAAGCGCCGGTGCGGCCGCATCGGCATTGGTCGCCTTGGAATCGTTGATGAACAGCACATGGTCCTTGCGACCAACCTGCTCCATGCGATGCGCCAGGCCGGGAAAGCTCTCCAGCCCCGACTGGATCTCGCCAAGGTCCAGCCCGACCTTCAGGCAGGCCGTCACGGCAGCCAGTGCGTTTTGCGCATTGTGCTGCCCGCGCAGCGAGCCAATGCCCTCCAGGAATCCGATGCGGCTGTAACGACCGTGCACGGCCTCCATCAGGTTGGTGCCGTCGGCGAAATAGCCATCGGTCAGAGGCAGTCGCTTGGAAATGCGGATCACATCCTTGCCAGCGCGTTCCAGCCGATCGGCGATCTGCGCGCAGAAGCTGTCATCGACACCAATGATGGCGGTGTCGCTACCGGCCACCAGCCGTTCCTTGATCGACGCATAGTGCTGCATGGTGCCGTGCCGGTCGAGATGATCCGGTGTCAGGTTGAGGAGCACGCCGGCGGTCGGATTGATCGATGGCGCCAGGTCGATCTGATAGGATGAACATTCGACCACGTAGTGGCGACCCGATGCCGGCGGATCGAGCGTCATCACGGCCCGGCCGATATTGCCGCCCATCTGCGTGTCTCGACCGGCCGACTGCAGGATGTGCGCGGTCAACGCCGTCGTTGTCGACTTGCCGTTGGTGCCGGTGATGGCAATGAAGGGCGCATCGGCCTGCAGTCTGTTGCGCTCGCGTGCGAACAGCTCGATATCGCCGATCACTTCGACACCGGCCGCACGCGCCAGCTCAACCGACCAATGCGGCTTCGGATGGGTCAAAGGCACACCGGGTGAAAGCACGAAGGAGGAAACGCCTGCCCAGTCGGCACTGCGCAGGTCAGCCGTCACGATCCCCTGCTCGACGGCCTTGGCAACGCTTTCGGGATTGTCGTCCCAGGCCAGAACGTCCGCTCCGCCCTCGATCAGCGCGCGCGCGGTCGCAATGCCCGAACCGCCGAGACCGAACAGTGAAACCCGTTTGCCCGCGAAGGAAGTTGCCGGGATCATGCAGTTCCTATCGCAGTTTGAGGGTGGAGAGCCCGATCAGCGCCAGTATGACGGCGATGATCCAGAACCGGATGACGACCTGGCTTTCGGTCCAGCCGAGCTTTTCGAAATGGTGATGGATCGGCGCCATCAGGAACACACGCTTGCCGGTCATCTTGAAGTAGCCGACCTGGATGATGACGGACAGGATTTCCAGCACGAACAACCCGCCGATGATGGCCATGACGATCTCATGCTTGACCGCCACCGCCACCGTGCCGATCAGGCCGCCCAGCGCAAGGGAGCCTGTGTCGCCCATGAAGATCGCCGCGGGTGGCGCATTGAACCAGAGGAAGCCGAGACCCGCGCCGATGACGGCACCAAGAATCACCGCCAGTTCACCTGTGCCCGGCACGAAATGGATCTGCAGATATTCGGCAAAGACCGCATTGCCGGACAGGTAGGCGATGACACCGAAGGAAGCTGCCGCAATCATGATCGGCACGATCGCAAGCCCGTCCAGGCCGTCGGTCAGATTGACTGCGTTGCCCGCGCCCACCACGACAAAGGCGGCGAAGGGGATGAAGAAGAAACCGAGATTGATGATCAGTTCCTTGAAGAACGGAAAGGTCAGCGAGGAAGAGAACGGCGGCTGGCCGCTGCGCATGATGATCCAGGCAGCGATGCCGGCGATGATGAATTCGAGCGCCAGGCGTGCCTTGCCCGAAAAACCGAGATGCGACTGCTTGGTCACCTTCAGATAGTCGTCATAGAAGCCGATGGCGCCAAAGCCCAGCGTCACGAACAGCACCACCCAGACATAGATGCTGGTGAGGTTTGCCCACAGCAGCGATGAACCGATGATGCCGGTAAGGATCATCAGGCCGCCCATGGTCGGCGTACCTGCTTTCTTGAAATGCGTCTGCGGTCCGTCGGCGCGGATCGGCTGGCCCTTGCCCTGGCGCACTCGCAGCGAGTTGATGATCGTCGGTCCGAAGATGAACACGATCAGTGCCGCTTGATCAACGCGCCGCCGGTGCGGAATGTGATGTAGCGGAAGACATTGAAGACCGTCACGTGGTCGGCAAAGTCGACGAGAAGCCAGAACATGCGTTTTCGTCCCCCGGACCCTTCAAATTCTCGTTTCGGCGGTATGCGCCGGAAATGTCTTGATCAGCGTATCGACCAGCTTGGCGAAGCCGATACCCTTGGATGACTTGACCATCACCACGTCGCCCGGCCGCAGGGCGCCGAGCAGCAAGGGCTTCAAAGCCTCGGTCGTCGGCTGGTAGGTGACATTGGTGCCGTCGGGAAGCGCGTCAGCCAGCGCCTGCATCTCCGGTCCGGCCAGCAGCACCATGTCCGCTCCCGAGTCCACGACCAGTTCTGCGAGACCCGCATGCAGCTTCTGCGACTGGGTTCCGAGTTCGAGCATGTCGCCCAGCACGGCGACACGACGGCCCCCCTCGGCGACCGGTGTATCCCTGAGCAAGGTCAGCGCCACCTGCATCGAAGTCGGATTGGCGTTGTAGCTTTCATCGATCAATGTGAACGGGCCATCCGACAGCGACAGTACGTGGCGTGCGCCACGTCCGGGCGCGGCCGAAAGATCGCCGAGCGCTTCGGCCACACGCGTCACCTCGGCGCCAACCAGATGAGCAGCGCCCAGCACTGCAAGCGCATTCTGCGCAATGTGGCGGCCCGGGGCCCCGACACGCGCTACCAGCTCTTTCCCGGCAATCTTGACGGTGATGATCGAATGGTCGGCCTCGACCACACAGTCGATCATGCGATAGGTCGACCGCTGTGCTTCGCCAAAGCCAAAGACGTGGGCAACACCCACCTGCCTCGCCAGCTTGGCGAGCAATGTCGAACGCGGATCGTCACGGTTGAGCAGCGCGGCGCCTTCAGGCTCCAGTCCTTCGAAAATCTCTGCCTTGGCTCGGGCGATTTCATCAAGATTGCGGAAGAAGCCGAGATGGGCGGCCGCGATCACGGTGATGATCGCCACATGCGGGCGTACCATCTTCACCAGAGGACGGATTTCGTCCGGATGGTTCATGCCGATTTCGAACACGCCATAGTCCGTGTCCTGCGGCATGCGCGCCAGCGTCAGCGGCACGCCCCAATGGTTGTTGAACGAGGCAGCCGAGGCATGCACTTTGCCGACGGTGGAAAGCACATGGCGCAGCGCTTCCTTGGTCGAGGTCTTGCCGACCGAACCGGTCACGGCAATGATCCGCGCCCGTGAACGGGCGCGCGAGGCGATCCCCAGTTTTTCCAATGCGGCCAGCACGTCGGGCACGACGATCATGGGCGCGGTCAGCCGACCGAGCGCCGGCAACTTGCCTTCTGCAACCACCAGCACGCCGGCCCCGGCCTTGATGGCAGCCGTGGCAAAGTCGTGCCCATCCATCGTGTCGCCCTTGATGGCGAAGAAGGCCTCGCCCGGCTGCAAGCTGCGGCTGTCGATGGAGATCCCGCTGATGCCCTCGGGCATGCTGCCGATCGGACGACCGTCAACGGCTGCGACAAGGGCTTCGGCGGTCCAGAGATGGCTCATGCCGCGCGCTCCCGGAGCGCCACACGCACTTCTTCATGATCGGAAAACGGAAGGGTCTGCGAGCCTACCGTCTGCCCCTCTTCGTGGCCCTTGCCGGCGACGATGAGCGTGTCGCCGGCATGGAGCATGCCAACGGCTTCATGGATCGCTTGTCGGCGGTCACCGACCTCGATGGCGCCGGGTGCCGCGGCCAGAATGGCAGCACGGATCTCCTCCGGCACCTCCGAGCGCGGGTTGTCGTCGGTGACAATGACGATGTCCGCCAGCCGCGTGGCGATCTCGCCCATGATCGGGCGCTTGCCACGATCGCGATCACCACCGCAGCCGAACACCACCAGCACACGACCGGTCGTGAACGGCCGCACGGAAGCCAGCACGTTTTCCAGCGCATCCGGCTTGTGGGCATAGTCGACATAGACCGGGGCGCCAGCCGCGGTGGTACCGACGAGATCGAGCCGCCCCGGCGCGCCCTTCAGTTTCTCCAGCGCAGGCAAGGCCTTGGCGGCAGGCGTTCCAGTTGCAATCGCCAGGCCTGCGGAAACCAGGGCGTTGTAAATCTGGAAGTCGCCGGCCAACGGCAGGTCGATCTCGTAAATGGTGCCATCGGCCATGATTTCCGCGCGCTGGCGGTGACGCTCATGCTCGACACGCTTGAGTTCGAGGAATTTGCCGTGGCGGCCAACGGTCAGCACTGAAAGCCCTGCGGCCTTGGCAGCAACGATCGTCGGCTCCGACCACGGATCGTCTGCGAAGATCACTGCCGGGGAACCCTTGGCCAGAAGTGTATCGAACAGGCGCAGCTTGGCCTTGTGATACTCCTCGACCGTGGGATGATAATCCATGTGGTCGCGACCGAGATTGGTGAAGGCGCCGGCCGACAGTTTGACGCCGTCCAGGCGGCGCTGGTCCAGGCCGTGGCTGGAGGCTTCCATCGAGGCGTGCGTGACGCCGGACTCGGCAAGCTCCCGGAGCAGCTTGTGCAGCGCCACCGGATCCGGCGTCGTCAGCGAGCCATACTCGTTGCGGCCGGGCGCAACCACGCCGGTGGTACCGATCGATGCCGCGGCAATGCCGGCATGCTCCCATATCTGGCGCGTGAAGGCCGCAACCGAAGTCTTGCCGCTGGTGCCGGTGACGGCGACCATCGTCTCCGGCTGGCGGCCAAAGAATCGC